>DALYHN010000066.1:0-5214 GCA_031970875.1 Chitinophagaceae bacterium | reverse complement strand
GACGATTCTATCATTGACTACTTGCCAAGTGATCAACTGTCTGGTTTTATCGAGCAATTCCAAAAATGCTTAACTGGTGAAACAATTAATACGCAGTACACATTTAAAACCAGCCAGAATAAAGAACTCATTACACAAATCAATTTCACACCTGTTATTGATAGCAGCTCTAAAGTAACTGTGATCTCTATTGGTATTCTTGATATCACTAAGGAAATAAAAGTGATCAAGAAATTACAGTCGGCAGAGCACATGTTTAGCTCATTATTTGAAAGTGCCAATATTGGCATTAATGTCACAGACAAAGCTGGTTATATCAAAAAGGTTAATCCGATGTTTTGTGAAATTTTCAAATATGATAAAGACGAACTAGCTGATAAAAAAATAACAGAACTCTTAGTTGCATCAGATCGGGAAGCGGCCCTAAAAGTGCATAATGATGTATTTGCTGGTAAAAGTCCAGGGCCACAAGAATGGTCATGCATTAGAAAGGATGGTAAAATCATTCACGTTTATCAAAACTTCAATGTTTTTAAAGACCAAAATGGAGATTTATTTAAAGTAACAACAACGACAGATATAACCGAAAGAAAGAATTCAGAGAGATTATTTGAGGAAGCCGCTAATCTGGCTAAACTGGGCTGGTGGGAACTTGAAATAGCTACAACATCGCTTTATTGGTCAGATACAGTAAAGATTATACATGAAGTTCCATCTGATTATTCACCTCAATTAGATTCTGCCATAGATTTCTATAAAGAAGGCCTTTCAAGAAAACTCATTAAAGATTCCGTGAACCGAGCGATCACTGAAAAAGAACCTTGGGACCTTGAGTTGCAAATAATCACCCAAAAAGGAAATGAGAAATGGGTAAGGGCAAGTGGCCGACCAATTGTAGTTGACGGCAAAGTAACCAGATTAATTGGTGTATTTCAAGACATTCAATCATACAAAACCATACAAGCCGACCTCAAAGTATTCTCTCAAATGGTTGAACAAAGTCCATCATCTATCATGGTTACTGATCCCTCAGGCAATATAGAATATGTTAATCCATCATTCACAATTACAAGTGGGTATTCGGCTCTTGAAGTAATGGGTAAAAATCCAAGAATCTTAAAGTCAGGCTTAACTTCTCAAAGCACGTATGAAGAACTTTGGCGCTACCTTACACAAGGTAAAACTTGGAATGGCATTTTATGCAACATGAAAAAAAACAAACAAATATATTGGGAATCTGCCTCTATTGCACCAATCAAAAACAATGAAGGCGAGACAATTAGATATGTAGCCATCAAAGACAATATCACAGAAAAAGTTTTGCTAGAGAAACAACTCAAGGAAGAGCAAATTGACTTTCAGAAGAAAATGACAGATGCCATCATTGCTGCGCAGGAAAAAGAAAGAACTGAAATTGGCAGAGAGTTGCATGATAATATCAACCAATTACTAGCCAGTGCGAAAATGTTTTTGAAATTCTCTAGAAATGATGAAGAGAGCTATCATCAAACAGAGCAAATATTACAGAGTGCCATTGACGAAATCAGGAAGCTATCTCATTTACTTGTTTTACCTTCTGTCATTAATTCGAAACTTACCGAAACCATTGATACAATAGTATATGAATTAAAGGGTAATGCAGAAGTAGTGGTTCATAAAGAAGTCATCAACTTTGACGACTATGATGTTTCACACAATCTAAAAATGAACATTTACAGAATTATACAAATACAAATAAATAATATTTATAAGCACGCCAACGCAAAAAACATTTGGATCTCCATTATTCATCAGGAACAAAAGAAAAATATTGAGATCAGTATCAAAGATGATGGTGTAGGGTTTGATACCAGAAAAAGAACCAGCGGCATTGGTTTGCTAAATATTCGCACAAGGGCTTCTCTCTTTGACGGAAAAGTAGACATCATTTCCTCACCAGGCAATGGTTGCGAAGTGAAAGTCACTTTAAACACCTAATCAAAAAGGACACCAGCTGGTGTCCTTTTTAAATAAGATTCGTTAGCGATTACATGCCTGGGAACCATGAGCGTGCAATCCCTTCACGGAACGGCCAAGGCATCATTACCAAGATCAACAATAAGGCCAATGTGAAATACAGTTTTGCTCGCTTCGTATTTGTATCACGCTTCACTCTACCGTGGCCCAGTGTAATCAAAATAATCGCAATCAGCATACCCGTTATATGCTCTACAGCCCAATATCTAGCAACGGAATTTTTCATCGTCTGGCCCATACCAGCAACTTTAATGGTAGCCAATCCTAGATCACCGGCAATGTATTGGTACAATCCAATCACCAACATCAAATGCGCGCTGATCATCAGATACAAACTCAGTTTTGCATTCTTCTTACCACCAAAAAGACTCACCACATTCACAATCAGCAGTATGAGAATAATCCACCTGAGCAGGTTGTGCAAGTGCAGGATTCCATTGTACATATCATTCGTTTTAATTACTGCAATATTACACGCTTAGCGCTAACAGACAAATTCCGGGGGTTGTGGCAAAGAAAAAGTCCTTAACAAATGCTAAGGACTTCATCCATATTGTAATACGTTGATTATTCTACCCAATCAGCTATAAACAAGTTGGTATCCCTTGTGCCACCATTGTTTCTGTTTGAAGCAAAAATGATCTTTTTACCATCAGGACTAAACATGGGGAAAGCATCGAAACCCTTATCTCGGCTAATCTTCACCATCCCCTTACCTTCCAAATCAACCATATACATATTAAAAGGGAAACCACGCTTATACTCATGATTGCTACAGAAGATAATGCGTTTAGAATCAGGCGTAAAATTAGGCGCCCAGTTGGCCTGACCCAGTTCAGTAATCTGCATGGCGTTACTACCATCTGCATTTGCCACCCAAACTTCCATATTGGTTGGCGCTACCATACCATCTTTCAATAAATCTTGATATTCTTTGATTGCCTCAGGCGTTTTGGGTCTGCTAGCCCTCCAAACAATCTTTTTACTATCGGGACTAAACCATGCGCCACCATCATAACCAAGCGCAGTAGTGATGCGTTTTTCCTTTCCAGTTTTCAAATCCATTACATACAATTCCAGATCACCATCTTTATCACTGCAGTAAATCATCTTTTTGCCATCAGGTGACAAAGTTGCTTCTGCATCATAGCCTTTGGCTGTTGTAAGCTTCTTCACAATTTTCCCTGAAGTATCTGCCATGTAGATATCATAGGTATTGTACAGCGGCCAGATATAACGATTGCCATATTTGTTTCTATCTGGTACAGGCGGACAATCATTACTGCCTTCATGCGTAGATGCATAAATGATGTGCTTCCCATCAGGCAGGAAGTAGGCGCAGGTTGTTCTACCCTTACCCGTACTCACCAAGCGATAGGTAAATGGTTCGTTTGGTGATTGAGGCACTTTACCAATAAAAATCTGATCGCAATTCAACCCTTCTTTGGGATTGGTTCTTTGAAAGATGATGTATTTACCATCATAGCTCCAGTACGCTTCCGCATTGTCTCCTCCAAAAGTGAGCTGTCGTACATTTTTAAAGTGCTTCTCAGCAGCATATTGTAGAGAGTCGCTGCTTTGCGCTTTTAGTTGGTTAAAGCCAAGTAAAAAAGCAAGGGTTAAAAGGGTGATCAAACGCATGATTTGTTAATTATCCGGCAAAAATAGCCGGCAGAAAATGTTTTTAGGTCAGATTTTTGTCACACGATGCACCACTACCCTAATTTTAAACCATGAAAAAATGGTTGCTCTATAGTGTCATCTTTCTATCTGCTTGCCAAAACAGCTCGGACAATGCACAAGAAAACAAATTAAAAAAAGCAGCTATTCCTGAAGATCCTCAAGTTGCTGTATTTGAACAAACATTGGCTAAACACCCCGATAGCACTGATTTGAGGGCACAGTTTGTGCAGTACCTAGACAGCACTGCGCAATACAATAAGGCTTTGGAGCAATCGAAGATTTTATTGAGTACAGATTCGTTGAATGCAGGTTTGTGGTTTTTTACCGCTGGTATAGCTGAAAAAGCCAAGGACACCAGTTTAGCAATCAAGGCCTATCTCAATTCCTTGAAGATTTATAGCAAAAACCCCGATGCATTGCTTTTTCTCGCCCATTTGCTTGCAGAGAAGAAAGATCCATCTTGTCTTTCTCTTTGCACAGAATTAGACAAATTGGGTATTGGGCAACCCTATTACACGCATGCCAATTTTGTTCGTGGTTTGTATCAAGCAAGAACAGGGAACACAGCTGAAGCAAGACGCTTATTTCAATTATGCATCAATAGCGATTTTCGTTATGTACGTGCACACCTTGAAATAGTCTTTCTCGACTATGACAAAGGCAAGTATCCTGAAGCTTTGGCCTATATCACGAAAGTGCAACCCATGATTCCTACCGACCCTGATTTATTTTATTGGAGGGCAAAATGTGAAGAGCAGGTGGCACAAAAAGAAGCTGCCATCAAGCATTATGAAGCTGCACTGCTGATTGATCCTAAAATGGAGGAAGCTAGATCAGCACTGGAACGATTGAAAAAATAATGACTGCTTCAAAAGGAGCAGTTATTTTTGCACTTTAAAAATGCTCCCATGGCCCTAATTGCCCCGTCCCTTTTGAGTGCAAATTTTCTACAGTTGGAAAGCGAATGCCAGATGCTCAACAAGAGTGAAGCAGACTGGTTTCACCTCGATGTAATGGATGGCCGCTTTGTACCCAATATCAGTTTTGGTTTACCCGTGATAGAGCACATTAGAAAAGCGACCTCAAAAGTTTGCGATGTGCATTTGATGATTTTAGAGCCGGGACAATATGCAGAAGCATTTAAAAAAGCAGGCGCTGATATACTCACTGTACATATTGAAGCTTGTCCGCACTTACACAGAAATATTCAGCAAATCAAAGCGCTGGGTATGAAAGCAGGTGTGGCAGTAAACCCACACACGCCTGTTGCAGGATTAGCAGACATCATTCAAGATATTGATTTGGTTTGCTTGATGAGTGTGAACCCAGGCTTTGGGGGACAGCAATTCATTCCACACACTTTACAAAAAATCAAAGCGCTCAAAGCCATGATTCAAGAAAGTGGTTCTTCAGCTTTGATTGAAATAGATGGTGGTGTAACACTTGATAATGCAGCATCTATCATTGCAGCTGGCGCTGATGTACTAGTAGCTGGCAATACTGTTTTCAAGTCCG
>DALYHN010000065.1:0-10639 GCA_031970875.1 Chitinophagaceae bacterium | reverse complement strand
ATTTACTGATTACTTTCAAGGTGTGTTTGATCTTGTTGGCTTTGAAAGTGAGGTCTTGATATTCCTTGCTGATGATGGTAACGTGTCCCATCTTTCTGCCCGGCTTGGTTTGGGTTTTGCCATAGAGATGCACGAATACATTGTCCATACGCAACACTTCATCCAAGCCATCATAAGCAGCCGGTCCATCATAACCCGGTGCACCTAAAAGATTCACAATTGCTGCAGGTAGAATAGGTGCTGTATTGCCTAATGGATAACCGAGCATGATGCGCCAAAGCATATCATACTGACTACTATAATTGGCTTCAATGGTATGGTGTCCGCTATTGTGAACGCGCGGTGCAGTTTCGTTTACCAGCACTTCGCCGTTTTTGTCAACGAATAATTCAATCGCAAACAAGCCCGGGCTCTGCAATGATTTGGCCACTTTGATGGCAATGGCTTCAGTCTTCCATAAGGTTTTTTCATCTAGTTTGGCGGGACTCACTTGATAGTCTAACAAATTGAGCACAGGATCAAAGACCATTTCAGCAGGAGGGAAGATGGCCGTTTCGCCGGCATCATTTACAGCAACGATGATGGCAATCTCCTTAGCGATGTTCACCATTTTCTCCAGCACTGCTGGTGCATCGAAGCCAAGATTGATCTCACTTTCTGTTTTCACTACCTGAACGCCTTTACCATCATACCCGCCTTCAGCGAGTTTGTGTACAGCAGGTAGAAAAGCAGTTTGATCAGTAAGTTCTTGCAGGTTATGCGTGACAACAAAAGCCGAGCTGGGAATCTGGTGCTGGGCGTAGAATTCCTTTTGGCGAATCTTGTTTTTGATGGTCTTAATAGCGGATGGTTTGGGGTAGACTTTCACGCCTTCTTGCTCCAGCTTTTCCAATGCATTCACATTCACCGATTCAATTTCAATGGTGATGGCATCTAACCCTTTACCAAATTGATAAACAGTATCGAAATCGCGGATATCGCCTTTCACGAAATGATGGCAGAGGTGTGCAGCCGGACAGTTGGCATCGTTTTCCAGCACAAAAGTCTCCACTGTATAGTTAGCTGCAGCTTGCAATAACATTCGGCCTAATTGGCCGCCACCCAAGATTCCGATTTTCATAGCTGCGAAGATAGTATCCACAACGGAGCTGCGGACTTGGAAGAACAAGCAATTTGGCTATTTTTGTTCCACATGCTGCCAGATTACGCACATAAGCATTTTACAGACAAGCGGGGTTGCTACTGCCTGCTCATGGAAGCATTGGCCATGGATAAACTGGCTTGATCAATACTTGATCATCCTCGCACACGCTTACTCATCATTCACATAAACACAAATCAATTGTATGGATACGATGCTTGCATCAACACCTGCCCCTGCTGCTACACAGGATTTTCTGCCATTGGAAGGCACTGATTACGTAGAATTCTATGTTGGCAATGCCAAACAGGCTGCCCATTTCTATAAAACTGCTTTTGGCTTTCAAAGCCTGGCTTATGCCGGTCCGGAAACTGGTATGAAAGACAAAGTGAGTTATGTGGTTCGTCAGAACAAACTCACTTTCATGTTCACCACACCGCTGCGTGCAGGCAACCCAATTGCTGATCACATATACAAGCATGGTGATGGCGTGAAAGTTTTGGCTTTACGCGTACCCGATGCAACTGATGCATGGCATCAAACCACTAGCAGAGGTGCCAAGAGTTATCAGGAACCAATTGTGTTGGAAGATGTAGGTGGAAAGGCAGTAATTAGTGGTATTCATACTTATGGAGATACCGTACACCTGTTTATTGAGCGTAAAGATTATACCGGTGTGTTTTTGCCCGGCTTCCGTGCATGGAATACGCCTTATTACAATCCTGAGCAAACGGGTTTATTGTATGTAGATCATTGCGTAGGCAATGTGGGTTGGAACCAAATGAATAAGTGGGTGAAATTTTATGAGGATGTAATGGGTTTCAGAAACATTCTCTCTTTTGACGATAACGATATTTCTACAGAATACTCAGCATTGATGAGTAAGGTGATGAGTAATGGCAACGGATTCGTAAAGTTTCCCATCAACGAACCAGCTGAAGGCAAGAAAAAATCGCAGGTAGAAGAGTATTTAGAGTTTTATGATGGCGAAGGCTGTCAGCACGTGGCCTTGGCTACACATGATATCGTATCAACAGTAACTGCGCTGCGCAGCAGAGGTGTGGAGTTTTTACAAGTACCCACTACGTATTATGATGATTTGCTGGATAGAGTAGGCCATATTGATGAAGATTTAGCGCCACTGCGTGAGTTGGGTATTCTGGTAGATCGTGATGATGAAGGTTATCTCTTACAAATCTTTACTAAGCCGGTTGAAGACAGACCAACCTTATTCTTTGAAATCATCCAGCGCAAAGGAGCCAAGAGTTTTGGCAAGGGTAATTTCAAAGCCTTGTTTGAAGCGATTGAACGCGAGCAGGATTTGCGCGGCAATTTATAAACTATTGTGAACTATTCACACGAGGCAGTTTCATGGAAGTCTTTCGGTAATTTTATTCCATGAAGCTGCCTTTTTGCATACTCATGCTTGTGTTTTTGTTGCACGATAGCGCAACCGCACAATCCGGCTTTGTAGCAATGCAAAAACAATATCCGCGTGTCGCAAATGCGTTTAAGCACAAAGAAGATTCATTAAAAATGCATGCCAAGGCCAATGGGTTTCAATGGCCATTGAAGCAATTATACTTCCGTGCTTTCAAGGCTGAGGGCAAACTAGAAGTATGGGCACGCGATTTTATTGTAGATAGTTTTCGATTATTCAAGACCTATGCGATTTGTGCTATGAGCGGCACTTTGGGGCCTAAGCGAATCTCCGGAGATTTTCAAGTGCCAGAAGGGTTTTATAGTATTAACGAATTCAATCCGCAGTCGAACTACCATTTATCATTGGGTTTGAATTACCCCAACGCTTCAGATAAAGTACTTTCAGATAAGCAACAACCCGGCAACGATATTTATATCCACGGTGCATGTGTTACCATCGGTTGCCTGCCACTGCAAAATGATCCTGTTGAAGAAGTCTATGTGCTAGCTACTTTGGCCAAAGGTGCCGGACAGGATTTTATTCCCGTCCATATTTTCCCGGTAAAGTTTGGGAAAACAGAACGTCAGCTTTGGTTAGAGACAACCATCAAGGATAAGCCCGGCTATAGTAAGCTGGTGAGCAGTATGGAAAAAGCCTATCACTTGTTTGAGCAAAAGCATCGTTTGCCCGTTGTGGCTGTAAATAAGCAGGGAGATTATTTGATTTTCTAGGCGAAGCAGCCTATTTTCCCATCCGGTTAAGCTGCTGCACAACCTGTTTGCAGGCAAAAATGGCCCAATGAAAGGAATACCTCGACTTTCCAGATCAAATTTTACGCTAATCGCCGTGTGTCTGCTGGTGATTGTGGCCATCCTTTTCAGCAATATTGTTACGGTTAGAAACCTCTCTACACTGGGTGATAACGTTGATTTATTGGCGCAGGAAAGTGTAAGCCTCACTTTGTTAAGAGATGCAAATGATGAGTTGTCGCTTGCCGATAACAAGTACATGATTTACGAAGCGTCTAATGAGCAAAACTATCTCGAACAGTACGAGGGGCATATGGAAAAAATGTCGCAGTACTTAGATGAACTGCAAGTTGGAGAGGATAGTGCTTTGGTGACGAATATTCGCATGCAGTTGAATAAAAAACTGATGCTGGGTAGAAGAATCCATGTGCTGAACCGTTTGAGTGCACCTGCGCAAACAGATAATGCAAGCAATATTCTGGCAGAGCTACCTTTTGAAGAATTACAACAAATCAGGAAGGAATTCTTATCGGCAGATACTGCACAGTCATATTCAGACACTGCTACGGTTCGCCAGATGCAGTCGGATGTATTGAGTTTCGCTACCAAGCGTCCGCAAGCATTTCAATCTTTTTTGCAAGAGCAGCAAAGACTTTTTGCTGAGGGTTCACTCACACTTTTGTATGCATTGAATGATGCCCGAAAAACGATTCGTGAACGAGAACAGCAAACCAAGCTGGAAGAAAATCAACGGGGAATTGTGAGCATTATTCATGCGAAGAAGAATATCGAATTACTCTCTTATGCTTCATTGGGTGTGATTATCATCATCATTCTTGTTTTGGGATACAATATTTTCAAGATGGTGCATTATGAGAAAGATATTCTGGAAGCGAGGGAAGAAGCAGAGCGTCTCGCTAGAACAAGAACGCGTTTCCTCAGTAATATGAGCCATGAGATACGCTCACCGCTTACTTCTATTATCGGTTTTGCAGAGTTGATTGAAAAACAAGAAGCGGATGCTGAAAAGAAAAAATTCGCGCAAGCCATTACAGCCTCGTCTGATCACTTGCTCACTATCGTAAATGATATCCTTGATTTCTCTAAGTTGGATGCAGGTAAATTACAATTGTCTAAAGAAGCATTCTCACTGAAGAAAGTAATTGGTGAAGTGGTATTTGCTTTCTCTATGTCTGCTACCAACAAGGGGATTCAACTGATTAGCCGACTAGAAATCGACGAGGAATTAATGGTGATTGGTGATGCTTATCGCTTGAAACAAATCTTGTTCAACCTCGTGAGCAATGCGGTGAAGTTCACCGAAAAAGGTACGGTAGAGTTGGTGGCTTCATTGCCTATCAGAAATGCCAAGGATCTCGAATTACAGGTGTCTGTGAGAGATACCGGTATTGGTATTCCTGCTGATCAAATCGGGGTTGTCTTTGAAGAATTTGCGCAGGCAACCAATAATGGTAAGGAAGGTAGAAGAGCAGTGCAGGGAACAGGATTAGGCTTACCTATTTGTAAAATGCTAGTAGAATTGCAAGGTGGTGAAATGAAGGTAGAAAGTGCAGTTGGTAAAGGGTCTTTATTCAGCTTTATTCTGCCATACACGATTGCTTTTGCCCCTTCTTTAGAGAAACAAGCAAGTCAGACCCAGCAAATCTTCTTGGGTAGAAAAGCTTTGATGGTAGAGGATAATGAAATGAATGTGATGCTGCTGACTATGCTCTTGAAAAAAGCAGCCATGATTTTTGATATAGCCAAGGATGGGGAAGAAGCTTTGCGTTTATTTGAAAACAATCATTACGATATTGTATTGGCCGATATCAATATACCCAAGCTTACCGGTGATCAGCTGGCTACGCGTATCCGTAAGTCGGGCAATCATGCAAAATCCAATGTGCCTATTATCGCCATGACTGCTTCCATCTTCAAAGATGATGTTGAAGCATATAAAGCAGCTGGTATCAATGATATTCTGGTAAAGCCCTTTAAACAGGAAGAATTAAGTACAATGTTGGCTAAATACCTGAATCAATCATTCATGGTATAGCACCTGTACCGTTTCAGTTGTTTGTTGTTGCAGTACAATTTGTTTTCCGTCAGTCATTTTTTGCAATAGTTCATTCGTATAGTGACGAATAGTGAGTAGTGTCAATCCTTTTTCAATTTGTACATCAAACATGGCTGCGGCTTTGGCTGCTAGTTGATCCAATTTTTCTGAACGGTTGTCTACACAAAGCTGCACGTTAATAGCACCTGTTTGGATAAGGTTGGGACGGAATCTGGTTTCATTAAAGATGGTGTATAAATCGCCTAATGGTTTTTCACCCACAAAGGAGAAATCCTGACTATGCAAATGCATCAAGACCTGATCTTTCTTGAGTACAATCACCGGAGGCAATTGCTTTACTTTTTTGCCTGTGATGGCTGTGCCCGGTAGACTAGTGTCTAAAAAGCATTTCACGTATAGAGGAATACGCTTATTCTGTAGTGGTTTGATGGTCTTCGGGTGAATAACCTGTGCACCGTAGTAGGCCATTTCAATCACTTCTTCAAAACTCAGCTCGCTGATATATTGCGCTTCAGGAAATTGTCTGGGATCTGCATTCATCACGCCCTCTACATCTTTCCAAATAGTGAGTCCGCTGGCATCTAACACATTGGCCACAATGGCTGCGGTAAAATCGCTGCCCTCCCTGCCCAAAGTGGTGCTTTCATTTTCATCAGTACTACCGATAAAACCTTGAACGATACAGCAATAGGTTTGGCTAATGGCCTCATGTATGGCTGTATGAATTCTTGGCGCAGAAAAATCCCAATCCACATTGGCATCACGGAAATTATCATCGGTACGTAAGAGATCGCGGATGTCGAGCCAGGTATTGGACAAACCTTTTTCATTCAGGAAATAGCTGATGATACAGGTACTCAACAATTCACCAATACACACCAGTTGGTCATAGTAGTAGTCGTAATTTCTTACAGGCTTATCGTGTAGCAACCATTCTGCTTCAGTGAAGAAATCATTGAGTTGGTCGTGACAAGCATTGTAATGCGTAACCAGCAGGTATTTGGCAGTAGTGAGGTGTTGTTGTTTTACCACATGGAAAAGCTGAATGGCTTCGGCTTGATTGCCCGCATAGAAAGCTTCGGCAACTTTTTCTAAGGCATTGGTGGTTTTCCCCATTGCAGAAATGATCAATACAAGCTTGTCTTGCTGATATTGCTCCAGAATTGTTGCCAGATGTTGAATTCGCTCCACACTATTGACACTTGCGCCGCCGAATTTGAATACCTTGATCATAGTTCCTGCTTTTCCATCAATAATGGTACAAAGATACTCAAGCCAGCCCCTGTTTATTGGATGAATTTTGCCCATTTTACAGCGGCTTGGGTATAAATCCGTCCTATCTTTACCAGTAAACGATAACCCATATGATGATTAACAGAAAGGTCTTAACACTGGATGAGTTTACCCTGCAGCAGTTGCGCAATTTTCCTTCTGCAACGGGTGAGCTGAGCAGTCTGTTAAGAGATATTGGATTGGCAGCCAAGCGTGTGAATGTGGAAGTGAACAAAGCGGGATTGGTAGATATTCTTGGCGATGCTGGTCATACCAATGTACAAGGTGAGGATGTCAAGAAATTAGACGTATATGCCAATAATCAATTGGTTGGTGTTTTGAAGCATGGCATTAGTTGTGCGGGTATTGGCAGCGAGGAAATGGATGAGATTGAAATTTTTGATGACGAAGTCAGCAACAATAGTAAATATGTCTGCTTATTCGATCCATTAGATGGTTCTGCCAATATTGACGTGAATGTATCAATAGGAACGATATTTAGTATTTATCGTCGGGTAAGTGAAATTGGCAAACCATGTACAACCGAAGATTTTCTGCAGCCGGGTAACCAGCAAGTAGCTGCAGGCTATGTGATCTATGGAAGTAGTACCATGTTTGTTTATGCAACTCGTCGCGGTGTAAATGGTTTCACGCTCGATCCATCGATTGGTGAGTTTTGCTTAAGCCATCCGGATATTCAATGTCCGCCATCAGGCAGAATTTACTCAGTGAATCATGGTAATTTCTTCCAATACAGCAAAGGTGTACAGCAATACATTACCACTTGTCAGAAAAAGAATAAGAGCAATGGTGGTCCTTACACGCAACGCTATATCGGCAGTATGGTTGCCGATGTGCACCGCAACCTGATTAAAGGTGGCATCTTCATGTATCCAGGCATGACGGATAAGCCCGGTGGTAAACTGCGTTTGTTGTATGAGTGCAATCCTTTTGCATTCATTATTGAAAGAGCAGGTGGGGTAGCCACCAATGGTGAACAAAGAATTTTAGATATCAAGCCCACAGAATTACACCAGCGTTCTCCATTCTTTGTCGGAAGTAAATTGATGATGGAAGAGTTGGATCAACATTTAAAAGAATATGATGCGTAGAATATTGATTGGTATCATTTGTTGTTGCAGTGTGTATGCCGTGAAGGCGCAAACCCCCGTATTGGATGCGCAGTTGTATTACCACAATCCATCAGGTTTGGGTTTTATTCCGCCTTTGTCGAGACCAGCGTTGGTGTATCAGGGCAGATTGTATTCAGGTAATAGGCAATTGTCAGCTTTGGTAAATCAACTCAATCAGCCTGAAGTCACCATGCATTTCCAACAATACAAGCGCAATAAAACCGGCGCCATGATATTGAATGTGGTTGGAACACTTACGGCATTGAGCTCGGTCATTATCTGGAATAACGAAAACAATAGTGCACGTTGGTGGCTATTAGGCGGCGGTATTGTGTGTAGTGGAACAGGTGGCGTATTGAATGGATTGGCCACACAACACCTGCGTGCAGCTGCTATGAGTTTTCCTGCTGCTAAACAGGCGGGTAATGTGTCAAATACCAAATTCAGTTTGCGTATTCCTCTTGGAAAATAAATAAGTATGAGCAAGACCATTATATCGGTGCAGGATTTGCATAAGTCTTACGGCGATTTCAAAGCAGTGAAGGGCATTAGTTTTGATGTGTATGAAGGAGAGATATTCGGCTTATTAGGTCCGAATGGTGCAGGGAAGTCTACTACACTAGAAATCATCGAAACACTTCGGGAAAAATCTGCAGGCAAGATCGTGGTGGATGGCTTTGATCTGGATAGTCAACCGAATGAAATCAAAAAAATCATTGGTGTACAGTTGCAGACATCGGGCTATTACCCGGGATTGAATTTAACTGAGTTGTTGGAATTGTTTGCCGGCTTGTATAACCAAACCATAGATCCGCTTACTTTATTGGACAGTGTTAACTTGCGTGATAAAGCCAAGGCCAAGTATAAAGAATTGAGTGGCGGACAAAAGCAACGTTTTTCCATCGCTACTACACTCATCAATCAGCCTAAGATTATTTTCCTCGATGAGCCTACAACAGGTTTGGACCCGCAGGCGCGCAGAAATTTATGGGACTTGATTCGTGATATCCGCTCCAAGGGAACCACAGTCATCATCACTACGCACTATATGGATGAAGCAGAAGTGTTGTGTGATCGTGTGGCCATTATTGATAGTGGTAAAATCATCGCCATCAACTCACCTGATCAACTCATTGATGAATTGGTGGCTACGGGTTTTGAAAGACCGAAAGAAGTGAAACAGGCCAATTTGGAAGATGTATTCATTCATTTAACCGGCCACGCATTACGCGAGGCTTAAACATTATCTATGTCAACAGATCCTCGTTTTCCCATCGGCCAATATACTCCACAGCCTTTCTCTGAAAAGCAATTACAAGAATGGTTATTGGATATCAAGTTCCTGCCACAAGCATTGGAGTTGGCTATCCAAAATTTAGATGAAGCGCAACTTGATACACCTTATCGCGAAGGTGGTTGGACGCTCAAGCAAGTGATACACCATGTAGCAGATAGCCACATGAATGCGTATACGCGTTTCAAACTGGGTTTAACAGAAGAACAGCCAACGATTAAGCCATATGATGAAGTGGCTTGGACTGCTTTGGCTGACGTAGCTACAGTACCGGTAAATGTGTCGCTCACTTTATTGCATGCCCTGCATTTGCGTTGGTATGAAGCCATTAAAGATTTGACGGAATCTGTTTGGCTGAATTCTACTGTTATTCATCCACAGCATGGCAAAGTGTTTACACTCTGGCATTTACTCGGTATGTATGCTTGGCATGGTAAACACCATACTGCACACATTACTTCACTGAGAGAACAAAAAGGCTGGTAAGATGCGTGAATTACGTTGGACAACCCTTGCATCGAAGCAATTACTGAAGGATAAGTGGACAGATGTGCGTGCAGATACCTGTCAGACTGCAGATGGTAAAATCATTGAGCCATTTTATGTCTATGGCTTTCCTGATTATGCAACTGCTGTGGCGATTACCAAGGATGGTAAAGTAATTTTGGAGCGCATGTATCGCCATGGTTTGGGTGTGATTTCCACAGAACTGCCGGGCGGTTGCGTAGATGCAACCGATGCAAGCTTGGAAGATGCGATGGCCAGAGAATTGTTAGAAGAAACCGGTTATCGTTTTGAGAAGATTGAATACTTAGGTGCGATTTCACCTAATCCAACAACCAATACCAATTTGATGCGCATGTTTCTCGCAACGGGTGGTGAATATGATTCAAGTGCTGCAATAGATACGGAAGAAGATGTAGAAGTATTTTTGGTAGAGTGGGATGAGTTTATTGATTTATTCAAAAAGCAGGGATTTATTCAATCGATGCAGACCTGCACCATTTTATATGCCCTCATGCATATGGGCAAGCTAAACATTCAGTAATGGAACAGTCCTGGCGTATTTTATCTTCTGATATTACTTTTCATCGTAAGTGGATGCAGGTGCGTGAAGAAGCCTGCGAATTGCCTGATGGCAGAATTTTATCGCCTTATATTATTCTCGATATCCCCAGCTTTTGCAATGTGTTGATTGTAACAGAAGATGAGCAAGTGGTATTGGTGAAACAATATCGCCATGCGGCTGGCATTGTTTCTATTGAACTGCCCGGTGGCATGATTGATCCCGGAGAAGCACCAATGGATGCGGTGAAGCGCGAAATGCGCGAAGAGACGGGTTATGTAAGTGAAGATGTGGAATTCCTATTTCAAGTACATCCCAATCCGCCATTGGAAAGCAATATGGCCTGGTTCTTTATTGCACACAATGCCAAGAAAACTGTTGCGCAAAATTTAGATGCATTTGAAGATTTGGAATTGGTGTACTACACTAAGGAACAGTTTTTAGATTTTCTCTTAGCGCATCAATTCACGCATGGCATACAAGC
>DALYHN010000064.1:0-10727 GCA_031970875.1 Chitinophagaceae bacterium | reverse complement strand
CTCTTTTAGGTTTCCAAGAAATCTTGTTTCATTTGAAATGCTCTTCACCTTGTTTGAATAAAGGTATAATGTTTCGAGTTTTTTAAGTCTACTGTCTATAAATGACAAGTCTGTAAATTCATTATCATTGAGTGAAAGCCATGTCAGATTTGGTATGGTTTTAATCTGGTCTGGGAATTTTGTCAATCTATTTCTAGCAATGTCAAAATCCTTCAAACTGTCAAGTTGAGAAAGGTCGCAGTTGATTTCTTTAATTCCTGTTTCTGCAACAGAGATACTTTTTAATCTTTTCAGGCGTGAAAGTTTGCACGGAAATTCCTTGATAGGATTAACTGCTAAAATCAATTCTTCAAGACTATCAATTTCAAAAATTTGTTCAGGAATTTCCTTTAAGTCGTTACCTGTCAATATTGCCATGTAAATATTGAGCTTCCCAAGTCCGTCTGGTAAAGAAGTCAAAGCTTTATTCTGAAGCCATAAATATTTTCCTTTGTTGTCAGACCAAACAACTGAATTTTCACTTTTATAAAAGCTACGCTTCTGGTTTGCAGCAATTTCGTTGCACAGGGATGTCATTATCTCCTTTACTGTTGAACTTTCTTTATCAACTTCAAATAGCCAACTTTTTATCTTACTATCACATACTATACAATCTATTTCAAAATTTGGATCCCAATTAATGTCTTGATATTCAACTTTTGAGTTATCAGAGTAGGCAAAACGAATTGAGTTTGGAATGTCTTCAACTTTGGTTGAAGTAATAATAATCCCGTCTGGTGGTATATTGATTGTTTTCTTCCAAAATTTTGTTTTTGGAAGTTCTGGATAACCTTCAATTCCGAAAATAATTCCTGCTTGTCCTTTAAAGTCTTTGGGGAAAATCAGGTAATTATGTTCTTGCCATTTCATATAAGTCACAAAGCCAAGAATTAAATAAGCTGTTGCTAAAATGGATTGAGTTATCCAATATTTCTTTTTGGCTTTTAGAAGTTTGAGTGTTAAAAAGTCAATGAGGTAGATTGAAAGTCCAGTTACAACTAAATAAATTCCTAAAAAGAAAAAGTAGCTAAATGTTAAAACTCCAAACAGCCCGAATATTACTGTCAGAAGTCCAAGAATTTTTAATGGTGTGTTTGCTATTCGTTTCACTGTCGTCTTTTAAAATGCCCTACAACGTTCGAGTATTTGCGAAGGTGGAGAATTCATTGATTGTCCAGCCCTGCTTTTGCAAATACATTGTTGTGTGTAGTGCATTTATCTTTCATAAAGGCTTTTAATTTCTATAAACCAATTTTTGATTTCATCAAAACAGCCTAAGTCGATTAAATGTTGTTTGGTCAATTGTTTAGTCAACTTACCGTTTGCAATGCTCTTTACAATTTTTACATCGTCAAATTTTTTTGTTTTAGCTGTTACTATGCTGCTTATGTCAGAATTGTCCCAATCAGTAATACTTTTTAAATCGATTTCAAACTCAGTCTCATATAATGCAGCTGGAATATAGTTCTCCATTTCCCTTTTGTTCGTCAAAAACCCTTTAGAAGAATCATTCCGTTGATTTACTTTTTCGATTGACTTTTTATACTTTTCATCTGCGTCTCTGTCGTATAGATGGAATTCAATTACATTCGAACCTTCTAGATAATTTATTTCTACCCAGTTTATAAGGCTTGAGCCTCCCATTGGGATGATTTTTATTTTTTCTTTTCTCAGATCAATAATTTCTTTGAAATCATCAATTTGCTGATTTATGTTTAAGAGGAAATTGATGTCATTGGTTCCTTCTACACAAATTACAAGCTTGCCAATATAAGAAGTCAGTCCTAATGTTTCTGAAATTATCTTTAATTTCTGTTCGTTTTGAACGATATAGTTTTCTCCATCTTTTCTATCAATTAAAATTAAATTTTCATTTTTAAGTTGCTTCGCAATTTCAGGTGAATGTGTTGTAATAATTACTTGGTAGTTATCTTTATGAGCCAACTCAGTCAAGGCTTTGACTAATAAATTTTGATGGTCAGGGTGTTGAGAAGTCTCGGGCTCTTCAATAGCATAAATAATATTTTTATTCTCTTTGTTTTTTCTTTCTGCCTCAGCTCTAAAATAATTTAAAGTTATCAGTCGTCTAACTCCGCTGCCTCTTTTATTCATTGGAATATTGTCATCACCAATGAAAGTGAATGAAAATAAAGAGTCCCAGGCTTTCGTAGAAATATCAGGTCTTAAAACTTTCGCAAGTTCTGGATTCATTTCTTTCAATTTATCAATTGTCTCTGTTCCAATTTTTTCAGCACTTTCCTTGATAAGCTTTGTAACTTCTTCTAATTTATCAGATACATTCTCGATTGCTTTTTTTGTAATAACTTTTAATGGGTCTTGTACATCTTTGTCAGTGTCTTTATTTGCTCTGTCTGCTTGAAACAAGAAGAATAGTGGCAAATCTTGTGATAAACTTTCCCAAATGTTTTTACTATCTTCTCTATCAATAGGCATTTCAATCAAGCTTAATTCTTCCACATTTGAAACAGAATATATTGCTTTTCTAATTTCTGCTCTTTTGCGTTTGTCAAATTGAATTGGTATTACTTTATCAGTATTGGAATCATAAGGTCCAATTTCAAGCCCAGTTTGAAGATTTTCTAATTGATTATTGTTCTGTTTTTCAGATAAAGCAAAAGCGATATCTTCAGTTTCAAGTATTTTTTTTAATTCTTCTAGTTTTAAAGTAGGCAACGGTTTCTTAGCAAATTCAGTTGGATACTTACAGATTAGAAAGGTTTTTAGACTAGTCGCTGTAATTTTCCCTTTACTACAATCCCATATCTTTTTTACTTCAAGGTAATCATCGGCATTCAATAAAAACTCGTCTTTGAGTTTTGTCTTGACATCGGTATCAATGAGATACTCTTTTTCAAAGTTAATTTTGAAACAACACTTTATTGAAATATGGTCACCTTGAAATACGTTTTTGTCAATGTAATCAATTTTTATTTTCTCCTCTCCAAAGAAAATATCTAAGGCTTCCAGTATTGTAGATTTTCCAATATCATTTTTGCCAATTAGAACATTTAAGTCGTCATTGAAATCGATTTCGATATTCTTATAACTGCGGAAGTTTTCTAAAGTCAGTTTTTTTAAAATCATATGATGGAGAGATGTTCTTGTTAGTGAGCACTTGCATTACACACAACTCGTAAAAATGCGCTACTAAACGTTCACAAGTTTTGAGAATCAACTTAATCGACAAAACTCAATATCCGTGTATAAGCGTTTAGAAACGTTGATCAAATCCAAATTTAACCCACTTGTTTCAAAAAGTCAACCCGTTAAACAACGGTATTTTAATGGGAAATTTCCCGTTTTGGAGTGGGGTTTTTCCCATTGCTAAGGCAAAAGTCAAAGGGCAAAAGCAAAAAGTTGGGTAAAGAATAATGAACAGAGGAACAATGGAACAGAGGAATGAAAAATAGCGTTGAGAAACAAAAAAATGCCATCAACTCCCTCTCCTTTGGAGAGGGTTGGGGTGAGGTCGAACAAGGAACAGAGAATGGAAGAATCGAGGGTCGAGGGAAAAAAAAGGAAAGAAATATTGAACAGAGGAACAATAAAACAGGGAACAGAGGAAGACTAAAGTCAAAAGGCAAAATTCAAAAGTAAAAATGGTAATAATCCTTGCGGGCAAATAAATACCTGGCGAGCTTTGTGCTTTCAGCGTTCTATCGATCTCAAATCACAAATCAATAATCACAAATAGTTTAATTCATATGAAATTGTTCCGGCGCTTTGGTCAATACATAGGCGATAGCGTTTTTCACAAAATCATTCAATGTCATATTCTTGATTGAAGCAAATTGTACGGCTTCCTTGTGCAGTTCGGCGGAGATTCTTACGTTAAAACTGCCTTTATAGGCTTTGTCGGGCTGCTTACCCAATCGGTGACAGGTATCCAGATAATCATCCACTGCTTCTTTAAATGCTTTTTTCAGTTCCCGCACACTTGTGCCTTCAAAATTGATGAGGTCATTAATGCCCAGCACTTTTCCATGAAAGATTTCATCGGTGGCATCAAAATGCACAGAAGCATAATAGCTTTTGTATTCGAGGGTGTCTTTCATATCAAATTTTTTGTCGTTCTTTTAATGCAACAATTATGTCGTTAATCTGGTAGCGCTTCAGCAGATTGCCCGGGTGTGGTTTGTGTAAGGACAATACATGCTTATCGGCATCTACAAATTTTCTTCTTGAACCACCTGTTTTACCCGTCTTCAGTTCTGCATAACCTAAATGTGAGAGTAGTTTTACCAACTCGTCCCAACTAAAGTCAACGGGCGGCGGTTCTGATAAGAGCCTTGCTATCAATTTGTCAATTCTGGTCATAACAATACATGTTTCGTTCATGCATTGGGGGTTGACCGTAATTACACTTTGTAACTAAAGTTTAGTTGCAAATTAAGCAATTGATGAAATAAGCCAAATTTTTCTTGTCACGCAAAGCGTGCAAATTCTTCTTAGTGGTTTAGCGTGGTTATCAAATGCATCAATAAACTATAATATCCCCTCCTTGTCGAGGAGGGCCTGTCATCTAAAGCTTTAGCGAAAGATGGGTGGCATGTTTGTAAAACATGACGGGGTGGTGCGAATACCCCTCAGTCTCCCCTTAGCAGTGTAGCATATTCAAAACGAGAATAACATCTCTGCGTAAACTCTGGCGACTCATTTTCTCTGCGGTGAAATGATTGAACAGAAGAACATTATAACAGGGAACAAAGGAAGGAAGAAAGCTTAGGGCTGAAAGCATAAAGCTATCAATGGGTTTCGCCTTAAGCATTTAGCCTTTAGCCTTCAGCCTTCAGCCTTATGCTTTTAGCATTCTATCAATTTCAAATCATAAATCAGAAATCTCAAATCAATTCCCTTCCGCTTCCACAATCTGTTCAAACAGCTTTTCATAATCCGCTTCCAGCTTAATGACTTCCGCTTTGCTCTGGGCATAAGCTTGTTCTAATTTGGTAAAGCTGTCTTTATTGGCATAGTTCTCCGGCTTGGAGAGTTCCAGTTCAATCTCGGTTTGTTTGGTCTTTGCTGTGTTCAGTTGTTCTTCCAGCTTGGCAAACTGTCTTTGCAGTTTCTGTAATTCCTTGTTAATAGGTTTGCCGGTTTTAGCAGGCGTGGCTACCGGTGCAGGTGCAGTAGGTGCAGGCGTTGGGGCAGCAGTTTTGTTTTCTTTAGCAGCTTGTTCAGCAGCTTTCTGTTGTCTTTGTTTCCATTCTACCCACTCTGCATAACTGCCTTTAAATTCCTTGATCTCGTGGTCAACAATCTCCCAAATCTTATTCGCCGTTTTAGAAATAAAATAACGGTCGTGGCTCACGAGAATATACGTGCCTTCATATTTGTTCAATGATTCAGCCAACAATTCAACCGAGTGCATGTCCAAGTGGTTGGTCGGTTCATCCAACAATAAGAAATTGGCTTTACTGGCAATAACTTTTGCGAGTGCCACACGTGCTTTCTCACCACCGCTTAATACGCGAATCTTTTTATCGGTTTCATCACCACTAAACAAGAAGCAACCCAGCAGACTGCGTAGTTCCAATTCTGTTTTACCGCTGCCGCAGGTGAGGAGTTCTTCCAGAATACTGTGTTGTAATTGCAAAGCTTCCAACTGGTGCTGGGCGTAAAAGCTTTCGTCAACATTATGCCCCCACACACGCTCACCACTAAATTGTTCTGTACCTGCAATCATGCGCAGCACAGTAGATTTACCCTTGCCGTTGGCGCCAATGAGGGCAATCTTATCGCCACGGTTAATTTCTGCGCTGGTCTTTTGTACAATGATATTGTCGCCAAACTGCTTACTCACTTCTTTCAGCGTACAGATAATTTTGCCCGGTTGTTTATCTACCTGAAAATTGATCTTGATATTGGGTCTTTCAATTTCCACCTGCTCAATACGATCCAATTTATCCAATCGCTTCATCGCACTTTGTGCCTGTGCGGCTTTGGATGCTTTGGCTTTGAATCGTTCAATGAATCTTTCCTGCTGGCGGATATAATCTTGCTGGTTCTCATAAGCACGCTGCTGCATTTCTATGCGCAGGGCTTTTTCTTGTTCGTAGAAATCATAATCGCCGGTATAGATATGCACTTGCTGCTGATAGATTTCTACAATCTTATTCACCATGCGGTTGAGGAAAAACTTATCGTGGCTCACAATCACCACACTGCCTTGATAATGCTGCAGGTATTTTTCCAACCATTCAATAGAAGGTAAGTCGAGGTGGTTGGTTGGTTCATCCAATAACAACACATCGGGCGATTGCAGAATCATCTTGGCCAACAGCACACGCATACGCCAACCACCACTGAAGGTTTTATAGGGGCGATGCAATTGTTCGTTATCAAAACCCAAGCCATGTAATACTTCTTCAGTGCGGTGGTGAATGGTATAACCACCGGCAATTTCCAGTTCATGGAGTTTGTCGGCATATTCATGCAGCAAAGCATCTGTAGAATGCGTTTCCAACTGCTTGCCGAGATCTTCAATTTCTTTTTCCAGCTGCTTTACTTTTTCAAAAGCACCCATGGCCACTTCCAGAATAGATTCATTGGTATCGAAGCTCAGTAAATCTTGGTGCAGGTAGCCAATGGTGGTATCGCGACTCTTCTCAATCGTACCCTTGCTTGGGAGGTATTCGCCCACCAGTAGTTTCAGCATGGTGGACTTGCCCGTACCGTTATAGCCGATGAGGCCAATACGGTCACCGGGATGAATATGCCAGGTGGCATCTTCCACAATCACTCTTGCGCCAAATTCAAACGTAACATTCTGTAAACCTACCAGCATGGGATCCAATTATTGTGGCGGCAAAGGTAATGGCTGTATTGATGGGCTTTGTAGTAGATTCGCAGAAAAAATATATGCGTCGTTTATTGTTGATGATTGTATGCGCCGGCTTATTTGCCTGCGGCAGCAATGAAGAGCAAACCCTTACAGTTGAGTCGTCTCAGCCGGCAGAAGCGCCTGAGAGCGTGAAAACAATCGATTTTACTGCAGCTATTACTGCTTCTTTAGAAGATTATGAAGCCCTGAAAACGGCATTTGTGAAAGATGAACTGATGGGCGTAACTCGCGAAGCGGTGAACCTCCTGCACCAGCTGGATAGTATTCCGCTTGATGGAATGCAGGCAAAAGATACCATGGTGAAGAACGATGCCCGTGTACTGATTGAGAGTATGAAAACCGAATTGCGCATTATGGTGGATGAATTGGGCTGGAAAGAGCGTCGTGAAGCTTTTCAGATGGTGAGTGATATCTTCTTTGAACTATTGCGTAAAGTGCGGTATGATGGAGCTGTGGTATACCGTCAGCTTTGTCCCATGGCTTTTGGTAAAGACAAACCAGCTTATTGGCTGAGTAAGGATACCAAGATTGTGAATCCGTATATCCCCAAGACCATGCCCGATTGTGGCTCAGTGGCGGATAGTGTGGCTTATGTAAAATGATAAAATAGCACCCGGCTAAACTTTCGGGCTGCATGGGTGTTTTGATGCTATGTTACGATTTTGGTGCGTGTTGTTATGGATGGTGATTGGTTTCACTGCTGCAGCGCAGGAGAAGTTCAGCTTAAATGGCTATATCCGTGATTCTTTAACGGGAGAAACCCTGATTGGTGCTAACCTGTCGATCAAAGGTGTCGGTCGTGGTGTGAGCAGCAATAGTTATGGATTTTATTCGCTAACCCTGGAAAAGGGACAATACACATTGATCTGCAGTTTTTCTGGCTATCAATCGAAAACCTTTGTCTGGAATTTTGATAGTAATCAGCAGCAGGATATCAAACTGCTGCCATCTAGTGCGGTCTTGAATGATGTAACGGTGGTTGGTCGCAGGCGCGATAACAATGTGAAGACTGCCCAGATGGGTAAGTTTGATCTGAATGTGAATACAGCCAAAGCTTTACCTGCATTTTTAGGTGAAGTAGATATCCTCAAGACTTTACAATTACTACCGGGTGTGCGTAATGCCGGAGAAGGCAATGCGGGTTTCTATGTACGTGGTGGTGGACCAGATCAAAACCTCATCATGCTGGATGATGCCGTGGTGTATAATACGGGTCACCTGTTTGGATTCTTCTCTGTATTCAATTCCGATGCGGTAAAGAATGTGAGCCTGATCAAGGGTGGCATGCCGGCACAGTATGGAGGAAGATTGAGTTCTGTGATTGATGTCTCCATGAAGGATGGCAATAACCAGAAAACAGAAGTGGATGCAGGTATTGGTTTGATCTCTTCGCGCTTCGCGATTCAGGGACCGCTAAAGAAGAACAAAGCGTCTTACATGATCTCTGCCCGCAGAACCTATATAGATGCGTTGATCAAGCCCTTTATCAAGCCTACGAATCAGTTCTATGGTTCCGGCTATTATTTCTATGATTTGAATGCCAAGTTTAACTGGCAGCTGGGTAGTAAGGATAAGCTATTTGTGAGTGGTTATTTTGGTCGGGATAAATTCAATTTCAACAATGCGCAGCGTTCTTTCAGCACAGAAGTCCCCTGGGGTAATGCTACAGCAACGATAAGATGGAATCATGTGTTCAATAAGAAATTGTTCTCGAATCTTTCTTTGGTGTACAACGATTACAATTTTGCTTTCTCCGGTGCACAGAATGATTTTGTATTTCAGTTGAAGTCGGGCATTCGCGATTTGAATGCCAAGTATGATGTGGATTATTTCATCACGCCTGAGCATAAGCTGAAGTTTGGTGCGCAGTATACTTACCACACGTTCCTGCCCAATATTTTAAATGCCAATCAGGGTGATACTTTATTTGCGCCACAGAATGCGAATAAGAAATTCGCGCATGAATATGCTGTCTATGTTCAGGATGATTGGGAAATCAGCAGCAAGCTGAAATTAAATTATGGTGTACGCTATAGTCAGTTTGTACAAACCGGCCCTTATACCAGTTATACAACGGATATCAATGGCAATAGAATTGATAGCACCATCTATGGTCGTGGTCAGCGCGTAAAATCTTACGGTGGTTTAGAGCCAAGGGCCACACTGCGTTATACGATTGATGAAGCACAATCATTGAAAGCAGCGGTAACAAGAAATATTCAGTACATCCATTTGGTGACGAATGCCGGAACTACATTGCCTACTGATCTCTGGGTGCCTAGTACAGCGATTGTTCGTCCGCAAACAGGTTGGCAATATGCAGCAGGCTATTTCCGCAATTTCAAGGAAGGCATGTTTGAAACTTCGCTGGAAGCCTATTATAAGACCATGGAAAACCAGATCGAGTACAGAGAGGGGTATACGCCTTCTTTAAAAGATCCGGAAACAGAATTTGTGTTTGGTCGCGGTTGGAGTTATGGTGCCGAATTATTGGTCAATAAAGTAAAGGGAAGATTAACCGGTTGGGTTGGGTATACCTTAAGTTGGACTTGGCGACAATTCCCTGATTTGAATGATGGATTGAAATATCCCAGCAGATACGATAGAAGACATGATTTGTCTGTAGTAGGTAGTTACGAATTAAGTGATCGCTGGAAAATTTCTTCTGTGTTTATCTATGGTACAGGTAATGCAGTCACCATGCCTGAGCGTTTCTATTTTGTCGGTGGCGTTTTGACGCAAGAGTATAGTCGCATCAATGCTTACCGTTTGAAGCCTTATCATCGTTTGGATTTCTCTGCAACATATACGCCCAAGCATAATGCCAAGCGCAAATACAAAGACAATTGGATATTCAGTATCTACAATGTGTATAGTCGCTTAAATCCATACTTCGTGTACTTCGATCAAACGGGCAGCTTAGCCAACGGCGATTTAAAAGTGGTGCCTTTACAAGTGTCGCTGTTTCCCATCATTCCATCAGTTACATGGAATTTAAAGTTCTAATTAAGATCGGCCTCAGAAAAATTTCGCCCTACATCAAGACGAGCGGAGGAAAAGCAGAAAGGCTGTTTGAGTGCGTAAGCACGAGTTTTCTTTCTGCCCGGAGCGAGTCGTAGTATGTATCGAAATTTTTCTGCAGCCTTGAACTTTTTGGTACTTTTTGGGTCAAGCCAAAAAGTACGTATAAATGCATACAGCAAAATGAGAAACAAGTACGCTTTATTCTTGTAAAATGAATCAACTGAATAACTAGTGCTAGCTTAGTTAATTCTTCGGCTTGTACTGAAACACTACGCGGGCGTTTTTCTGTTCTGTAGTGGAGAGAAATACTTCGTAACGTTTTTTACCAACGGTTACGACCATGAGAGCAGTGTTTGGCGCGATATCACCAAGGTTATCAGCAACGACAACAATTTCATGCTGCTCATTAGGTTCAGCGCAATGAATTTTTACGCTGATAGGGCGATAAGTTAATCTTCCATCTTTTACGACACATGTATTGTTGTGATAAACCGAAATGGTATCATTATCGATTTCGCCATTGTCGTAAAACTCAATCAGGATATCTGGCTCATTCACTTCAATGGTACGCACCAATTGATCCATGCGTTGCACCAACTCAGGCGGTGGGGGTGGAGTGTGCTTTTGCACAGGTGCTTCACGCGGTTGCTGCATGTTGGGCTTATCTGTAGATTCAATTGTGTGCTGAGTTGATTTCCTAGGTACTTCATTATCGAGCACCACTGGAGCAGAAGCCGGATTGGAATTCGTTGCTTTATTATTGGTTGTGGCAGGCTTCTTGATGGCTTGTGGTTGTGCT
>DALYHN010000063.1:0-10811 GCA_031970875.1 Chitinophagaceae bacterium | reverse complement strand
CAACTTTTACTTCTTCAATCTTTTTCTCCAACTCCAAAATACTTTCTGGCACATTGATGTTCTTTAAATGCACACGGGCACCCACTTCATCCAATACATCAATAGCTTTATCCGGCAGCAGACGATCCGTCATATAACGATCACTGAGCTTCACGCAAGCATGAATGGCTTCATCATCATAGCGTACGCTGTGGTAATCTTCATATTTAGACTTGATGTTCTCCAGAATCTGGATGGTTTCTTCCACACTTGGCGGATCAACAATCACCTTCTGGAAACGACGATCCAACGCGCCATCTTTCTCGATATACATGCGATATTCATCCAAAGTAGATGCACCGATGCACTGGAGTTCGCCACGGGCCAATGCAGGTTTGAAGATATTGCTGGCATCCAGCGAACCACTAGCACCACCTGCACCAACTATCGTATGAATTTCATCAATGAATAGGATCACATCTCTGTTCTTCTCCAATTCATTCATGATGGCTTTCATGCGTTCTTCAAACTGACCGCGGTATTTGGTACCGGCAACCAAAGCTGCCAGGTCTAAACTGATCACACGCTTATCAAACAATACGCGACTGACTTTGCGCTGCACAATGCGGAGGGCCAAGCCTTCCACGATGGCAGTTTTACCCACACCAGGTTCACCGATGAGGATGGGGTTATTCTTCTTTCTACGAGAGAGAATCTGCGATACACGCTCAATCTCCGCTTCGCGACCAACAATTGGGTCGAGTGTACCGGCTTCAGCTAAGCGAGTGATATCGCGACCGAAATTATCGAGCACAGGTGTTTTGCTTTTGCCTGCAGCTTGTTTGGTGCCACTACTCTTTTGCTGATAGCTGCGCTTCTCTTCATCGAAATCATCTTCGTTCTCATCAGCAAATTCGCTGCGCGGATTGGGATTGGTGGTACCCACCATACCTAATTCATTACGGAACATATCATAGTCCACATCAAACTGATTCAAGATTTGTGTGGCAATATTCTCTTTGTTCTTCAGGATGCTGAGCATGAGGTGCTCTGTTTCAACAAGCGGACTCTTCAAAGCCTTTGCTTCCAACACGGTTACGCGAATCACTTTCTCAGCTTGTTTAGTGAGGGGCAGACTATTGATATTGGCAATATTCTTACCGGTCTTATCCTTAACAGCCAGTTCTATTTCTTTGCGTAATTCGTAGAGATCAACATTGAGGTTCTTGAGTACTTTGATAGCGGTATTATCGCCGTCGCGAATCAATCCCAGCAGCAGATGCTCTGTGCCAATGAAGTCATTTCCAAGCCTTAACGCTTCTTCCCTGCTGAACGAAATGATCTCCTTTACTTGAGCGGAAAAATTATTATCCATTGGGTAATTTGGATTTATACAATGATAACGAATATTTTTGAGGAAACTTGCTCCTCTATTTATACACATCTGTTAATGAATATTATGCGTGTCAAAATTGATACCAAAGAGAAATTCACGGTGATTCATCCCGAAGAAACGGGGCTGACTGGCAGCCTGACTGCCAATTTAGCCGAGACCTGCAAAGGTATCTTGACACAACCTGTACGAAACGTGGTTTTGAATCTGGATGCCGTGTTGAGAATTGATGAGGATGCAGCGAGAGCACTAGCTGAATTGCAACATGGTTTTTACGAACAAAATGCCTCTTTTGTTGTTTGCGGCCTTCGGCCCGAAGTGGAAACAGTTTTTGAAGCAACCGAGTTACTGGAGTTCATGAACGTAACACCTACTGAAAGCGAAGCCTGGGATATTGTGCAGATGGAAGAAATTGAACGTGAATTACTGGACAGTGATGATATGGAATTTGATAAGCAGGCTGAATGAATCTGAACGAAGATTATTATCGCTTATTACAAGTACATCCTGCGGCCACGCAACAGGAGATTAGAAAAGCATATCGAAAATTAGCGCATCAATACCATCCGGATAAAGCTGTTGCCACTGCTGCACCAGAAGCATTTGCCTTATTGCAAAAAGCATATGCCACATTGAGCAGTAGCATTAGCAGGAAAAACTATGACCTTATTTATTTCAGCAAGCGTATCAATCAGGCAGCTGCAGCTGAAATTACTGATCCGAGAAAACTGATACAGTTGATCATTAATCTGCGGAATCGTATACAAACACAAGATGCGTCTATGATCAATAGTGGCGCTGTGCACGCAGAGTTGATGCTAATACTTACTGAACAACATTTGTTGCTACTGGGGGAAACAAATGCACATTTCAAACATCAGTTTCTAGACGAAGTGCAAGCTTGTTTGAGGGCTTTAGCCTATCCACAATCAGTAGACATATTACAACACCTGAGACAGCATTGCGGTGAAGATGTAACACCACTACTCACCAAAATGGGAAGGGAATTATTATGGGCTATGCGCATACGTAAATACCAATTCATATTTGCTGTACTTCTAGCATTAACGCTTTGCGTTATTATGTATCAATTGAATCAATAAAAAAGTCCCGACAATTAGCCGGGACTTTTTATTAACAGATTGAATGATTAATAGCTGGTAAAAGCACTCAATGTTCTTGCATTCGTTCCAGTAGTTGTTGCATATGCGCCTCTGAATACTACCGTGACAAAACGCTGTCTTCTTGCAGTAAGACCATTTAACTGTGTAAGATTGGTGGTAGTACCTGTTGCTCTAACAAACAATGTATCAGTTACACCGCCTGTTGGAACAGATTCATACACAATAAACGGGGTTGCAGTATTTGTTGCAATATTTGAAAACAAATTTGCTCTACGCTTAGAAGAATAGATATCTACATTAGCTGTTGGACTAGCAATCAAGTTAACAAGGCGGATTCTAGCTGTAGTATCAGTAATTGTAGAAAATTGATCCTCGGTTAGTAGATGCGTAACTGTTGGTGCAATGCCATAGGTAAATACACTGTAATACTTACCTGCAACAAAATTCTGTGTAAAATTAATGGCAGTTTGAGTTGTAGTAGGCAGGGTATCTTTTATCGTAATAGCCCTTGATCCTGCATCTACTGAGAATTGCAATTCTGTAGAAGGAAAGAAACCACCATAAGCAAGGGCTGCACCTGTAACGGCTTTATTGTCGACGTAAACATAGTTACGAGAAGTACCAGGTGCTGCATTCACTACACGAATAAAAGCTTTACCAGATAAATCCCTTTGGTCTGTCGTAATAGACTGAAACTGCTTTTCGCAGGCCGTCAAGATTGTACCAGCAGACAGGAGTATAAAGAGTAATTTTTTCATGCTCAATTCAGTTTTGAGTTGTCAATTATTTGATAGAGAACCAACATTCTTTTACATGATAGTCGTTCTTATCAGCGCCAATACGTTTGATTTCATTCAGGTTCCATACGTATTCTGCATTGAAACGAGGACGATATCTGTATACAACAGATCTGCCAGTATTATCTTCAAAGAGGTCTGTACCTGTGGGTACTGCAAAACCCCTAAATACTTGATCGCCTGTCTGTGGGTCAACATCGGTATAGTGATATCTTCTCATGTCAACCCAGGTTTCTAGCGCGCCGAAGCCAAACTGCGCGATATACTTCTGTAACATGATTTTAGTTCTAGTTAAGCCCGCAGCATTAGGCATAACACTTGGCTGAGCCAGATATGCATCACGTATGGCAGTCGTTATTCCTCTACCAGCAGGAATCGCTCTATTATATACTGCAGTTAGCATATCAAAATTTAACTCAATACCTTTTCTGTAAGCAGCCAATGCCGTTGTTCTATCGCCTTTAATCAATGCTGCTTCAGCTTTCATGAATTGCACTTCACTTGCCGTGATCACTGGAATGGGGGCATCATTACGGAAAATAAAGCGACAATCAGCATCAGTTGCTGGTGCAGCATTGTTAATAGCTGTTGTTTGGGCTAAACCCCAGAAACTTTCTGGGCGATCGTTTGCTGCAAGTGCAGACTGGCCACGATTTCTATCAACACCTCGAATAGTACCGTTGGCATTACCTCTCAGAATATACCATGCCCTTGGGTCTTCTACACCTAAGAACTCAGGATTGGTTCCATTCATCAGGTTTGCGATGTAAGCGCCTTGTCTGATAGCAGTAGGCGCTGCTGTAGAAGCACCAGCAAGGTTACCTCTCAATGGACCAAAGAAGTTGGCTGTACCACTGATACCACTATTAGCGAACTTCACAGAACCATTGTCATCATTGGTTTGCATAGCGAGGTCGCAGTACTTAATCACAGAGTCTGGCTTGTAATCAGCCTTATTAGTTAAGTGGTTGTAGCTTCTAGCTAAGATTGCATAAACGAACTTCTTCCATTTGTTTACATCTCCATTATAGAAATAAGCATCGCCTTTTGCAAGATTAGCCTGACTAACACCATCACCAGTTTTATTCAAGTGATCCAAAGCTTCAAAGCATAGTTTTCTTACACCATCATATACCACTGGTTGCTCATCAAACTGGAAGGTAATCTGATTGGTATTAAATGCTTCTTTAAAGATCACTTCACCATAATAGTCTGTAAGCTGCAGCCAGCTATGTGCCAGAATAGCTTTACCAGCACCAGCATAATCCCACTTCTTCTCTTCTTCTGCCCACTGTATCATCCTCATACAGTTTTGACCAATATCATAGTAATGAGAACGCCAGGTGGATTGCGCGACATCAGCTGCACTAAGGATGTGACCAAAACGATCGAATGGACTTAGGCTATTCACAAAATGCCAATATCCTACATACTGACCTACATAACGTGCATCATTCATTGGACCATGTCCGGCATGGTTACATGCCATCGCACCAATCAGGTTAGGCATCAATGATTCTACCGGCACGCGCACATCTGCGTTAGGATTTTGATATGCTTCATCAATCAATTTTTTACAAGATGTTGCGGATAACACAACAGCCGAAAGCAAGATGACTGATTTGATAAAATGTGTTTTCATATTATGCTGTTTGTATTATTTAAATGTTGCTCTGAAACCAATATTGACACTAACAGGCGTTGGAATATTACCGAAATCAAAACCGGCAGCACCCACACCTCTGGTACCTGCTGTATTACCATTCACCGCAGGATCAGCACCAGTATAGTTAGTAATCAAAATCAAATCATTTGCAGTTACAAATGCAGAAAGTGATTTAATCCAGCTCAACTGACGCAATTCAGCAGGTGTGAATGTGTAGCTTAGCGTAATATCACGTAGTCTTGCCCAGTTGATTCCTTTTTCAATAAAGGCTTCTTCCGGCATACGCGCAGTATAATAACCTTGGTTATAGTATGGATTTACAACGATCGTGTTGCGAGTTGGGTTAGCTGTATTCTGTAAACCATCATTCAAAACACCATCAATAATACGTGGAACCATTCGATCATCCTGATTTCTGCTTCTACCAATAAGATGCAGGAAGCGGCTGGTACCATTGTAGATATCACCACCAACACGGAAATCCCATAAGAAATTCAAACGCCAATTTTTGTAACTGAAATTGTTTACCCAACCGAGCGTGAAGGTTGGATTTCTATCACCTCTAACTACGAAGTTGGTAGAGGGATCAATTACAGGTAAACCATTTAGTGGATCAATTAAAATCTGACCAGCAGCATTTCTGGTATACCCTACAGCTGTGATACTTGTAGTTGGTCCACCAACCACTAAACCGCCACGTGCGTTACCATATAACCAAGTATCAGAAATGTAAAACTCTGGGACGTTACTTGGCAAACCTGTCACCTTATTCCACATTCTATTGAAGTTGAAACGAGTATTCCAACGGAATTTCTTGGTTTGAACAGGTGTTGCGTCGATCGCTACTTCTACACCCTCATTTTGTGTAGAACCAACATTGAGTGTGTTCAGCACAAAGCCAGTACCATAGCTAGCTCGGAAATTCTCAACAATCTGCTTCGTGTTCTTGGTGTTATAATAAGTTACATCCAAGTTGATTTTATTGTTCAGGAACTTCATCTCTGTACCTAACTCATAGGTGCTTTGTCTTTCCGGTTCCAATTTTTCGTTTGCATTCGTAAAACCATAAGCAAAACCACCACCACTTACTGTAGCAATGTTAAATACAGACTGGTTCGCATAAGGTGCACTTGATCTAGCTGTATTGGCTAATGAACCACGGATTTTCCAATAGTTCATTACATTACCACTCTTCAGCACAGGAAACAAATCACTCATGATAAAGCTTAAACTACCAGCAGGATAGTTGTAGTTTCTGAAGTCAGCTGGGAAAATAGAAGAAGTTTCAAATCTGTGTGTATAAGTCAGGAAGATCATGTTCTTATAGTTCACAGAAAACTCTCCAAAATAAGCCAGCTGTCTGTTGATGGAGTAGTTGGGCAAACCTTTGCGTGCATTATTCAAACGAACGCGTGTATTGGCACGTGTATTTGAACTATCCTTACTTGTTGAATCCAAGAGGTTGGTACCTACTATGGCATAATGTTGTGTTTCCAAGTTCTGCCACATATTACCCAGCATTACACGACCATTAAAATTGCCTAGCTTCTTAGTGGCTGTTGCTGTGATAGTATGGTTATAACCATAATAGTTTCGGTAATAGTTATCCAGTTGGCCACCCTGTCCGGCAGTTACCAAACTGGAAGTTGGGTGACGGAAAGTGTAACCAGTTTGTCTGTATGTATCATAACCAAATCTACCAGTTACCAATAACCATGGGAACAAGTTTACGTTTACACCTAAAGTAGAAACCCAACGCTCAAGATTGTCGCGGCTTCTATTGAAATTAACGTTGAAGAATGGATTATCGATCTCTGTATTAGGGTTACTACCGAATAAAAGGTTTTTATTCCCACTTGCATCGAGATAGTCCGATATATCATCAGTAGGAGGCCATTGTAATAGTGTGAGCATATATCCGCCTGCACCACGCAATGGCTTATCATTGGCAGAATTGGTATATGCTATTGATGGTGTAATCTCAATCTTCTTACCAATCTTAGTGGTATTAGACAAACGGAAATTGTATCGCTTCAATCTGTTATTGGGAACAACGGATGTTTGATCAAAATAAGTACCCGAAAAACGGAAACTATAGTTCTTTCTACCGAAATCTATACCTACGTTATGCGTTTGTGCGATACCCATTTGAAAGAAACGATCGATATTGTCATACATTTTGGTGCCTTGAGCATATTCAGGACCAAAATAGCTGAAGCTATTTTCAGGCACGCCGTTAGTACCACTAGAAAACTTATTTGAATACTCTGGGAAACGAGTCATGCTAGTGAAACGAAAACTATTATCGTAAGCGACATTCAACTTACCAGTTGCTTTTGCCTTTCTGGTGGTAATTACAATAGCGCCGGAACTAGCCTGAGAACCATATAATGCGGTAGCTTCTGGTCCCTTTAGTACTGTAATAGATTCAATATCATTAGGGTTTAAATCCGCAATACGATTAGTATAATCATTATCTCTGTTAGGTCTGTCTGAAGCTAATCCGGTAGAAGCCCCACCCCCACTCTCGTTAACTGTTTGGTTGTCTAAGATGATACCATCTACAACAAAGAGTGGTGAGTTATCTAAGGCCATAGAGTTAAATCCTCTTAAGACAATCTGAGAAGAAGCACCGGCAACACCACTGGTTGGCGTAATAGTTGCACCAGCAATACGCCCCTGCAAACTGTTTAAGAAGTTTTCACGCTGTGTTTCCTGCACTTCATTGCCAGAAAGTTTTTGTGTAGAATAACCCAATTCTCTAGGCTTTCTTTTCTGGTCCATGGCAACCACAACTACATCATCCAATTCAGAGGCTTCGCTTTTCATCTTAACATTATAATTTGCTCCTTCACGAACAGTGACACGCTGTGCTTCATATCCAACATAGGAAATCTGCAGTACCTGTCCATTACTGGCTTTAATGGTGAAGCCTCCTTTGGCATCAGTCTTCACTGCTGTTGGCTTTCCAGCAACTCTTACTGTTACGCCTTCTAATGGCTCTCCTTTTTCAAGATCGCGCACAGATCCAGTGATAACCACTTCCTGTGCATTGGCTTGTAGTGCAAACAAGAATAGTAAAGGCACTAACCTCATCAAGCTGACTAGTTTTCTCATAAATGGGGTTTTGGGTCTTGATCTAAAACAGTTAATATTTTCTTGGACAATTTTTTTCGACAAAATCATGCATGAAGGGCCGCTTTTTTTACGCACAAAACAGCAAATCATCATTGGCAGTTAAAGATTAGAGTTGGTTTTAAGCAATCGTTTGTTAAAAAAGCGCTACATAGGTACAAAATAATTGCAAAAACCCGTAAAGCCTTGGTACAAAATAATTAACAATGTGTACTTTTTACATGATCATAGTAGGGTCATTCCAGCGGTTCGATAAGCCGCCAATTGAGGGTCAGATGGGGACAGCTCTGTGATTAACATATCAATCTCATCTGGGCTACATACCTGCAAGCGCTGCACACTATTCAGCTTTTCAGCAATAGAAACCGATACTGTTTTCTGGGCACAGGCCATCATGGCGCGTTTTACCTCTACTACTTCCCAATCAGAGTCCGTGATGCCCGACTCAGCATGGATGGCATTGGTACCCATAATACATAGATCAGCCTTCATCTGGTTAAGCTTGGCCACCACTTCTGCACCCACACTCATCTGAGCAGCTTTATTGAGGCGATTACCCAAAAAGATAACTTCACAATTCGGGTGCTCCAATAATTCCAAGGCAATGGGTATACTTACCGTTACAAAGATGGCATTCAATTCCGGGGGCAACATTTTAATTAACTCACGAATGGTTGTTCCACCAGTTAAGACTACCAGCATGCCATCTTTAATGAGACTCAATGCTTTCTGTGCTATCTCTCGCTTCTCGCGCAATGCATAAATATTGCTGTTTTCAATTGTAAAGTGGAATGATTTAGACAAAGCCCCGCCATGCACTTTTATCAGCTTATCCTCCTCAGCCAATTCTTGCAAATCGCGTCGAACAGTGTCCTCCGAAACATTGAGTTGTATGCAGAGATCAGACGACAATACCTTATTATGGATATTGATCTGCTGCATAATGAATGCATGACGTTCTTTTTTCAGCATATGGCAATTTTCGGTGCCTAAAATACCAATTTCCTCCGGATTATGCGTTTTTTTGCAGGTATAAGAAATAAACACGCTATTAGCGCTTACGCGCCGCAAAAAAGAGCATGTGAATACGGACTAAGTGATTACCAGAAAGCCATTTGAATTGGTTATTCTTGCAGACAGATTATGATTTCTCCGCAGACCATACAACAGATTACCAGCAGGATAGACATTATAGACATTATTGGGGAATTTGTAAAGCTCAAGAAAAGGGGCGCTAATTACCTAGGCGTCTGCCCCTTCCACAACGAAAAAACACCCTCTTTTACCGTTTCACCCTCCAAGGAAATCTACAAGTGCTTTGGTTGTGGTAAAAGCGGCAATTCCATCAGCTTCCTGATGGAACATGAGAAATACAGCTATGTGGAAGCGCTACGCTGGCTGGCCAATCGCTATAATGTTGAGATTGAAGAAACAGAGCGCTCACCGGAGCAACTTGTCATCGCTCAAACAACAGACAGCCTTTATGCCATCAACCATTTTGCGCAACGCTTTTTCACTGAGCAATTACACAGTGAAGAAGGCAAAGCCAATGCATTGAGTTATTTACAAGAACGTGGCTTTACTGCAGCAACCATTGAAAAGTTTCAATTAGGCTATAACCCTCAGGCAAGAAACACCTTTGCACAAACAGCTATTCAGCAACAATTCAATCAAGAGGTTTTGCTGAAATCTGGCTTGGTAGTTAATCGCAATGATGAACTAGCAGATAATTACCGGGGACGTATCATCTTCCCGGTGCACAACAACACAGGCAAAGTCATTGGCTTCGGCGCTCGCGTAATCGGGAAAGCTGATAAAGCACCTAAGTATATCAATACACCGGAAAATGAACTCTATGTAAAGAGTCGTATTCTCTACGGCCTTTATCAGGCAAGAATGCAAATGGATAAAGCCGATGAATGCTTGCTTGTAGAAGGCTATACCGATGTGATCAGCTTGCATCAGGCTGGTATTGAAAACGTGGTTGCCAGTGGCGGTACTTCACTAACAACAGATCAGATCAGGCTTGTTAAGAAATACACCAATAACCTCACCATTATTTACGACGGTGATAGCGCCGGAGTGAAAGCAGCGCTACGCGGATTGGACATGGCTTTGGAAGAAGGTTTGAATGTTCGATTGGTATTGATTCCTGATAATGAAGATCCTGATAGCTACGTGAACAAAGTAGGCATGAAAGCCTTCAATGAATTTGTAGCTGCCAACAAAAAAGATTTTATTCTCTTCCAGCTGGAAGTGATGCTGCGCGAAGCAGGTACCGATGTTACGCGCAAAAGTCAAGTGGTGAATCAGATTGCTGAAACACTCAGTAAAATCAGTAAGGCAGAGGATTTCACACGCCAGCAGGATTATATCAAACAATGCGCTTCCCTACTCCGTATTGATGAAACAGGTCTTACCAATCTGGTCAATAAATACAAGCGCGATAAGATTAGCCGCGAAGAAAAGAAATTGCCTTTCGATGAAGCTGAGACCATTCGCCAGAACAGCCAGCAACCAGAAGATGTACTTGATCAGGATGTTGCAGCACTGCTGAATAAAGATGCTGCGATTGAAAGAAACGTGTTGCGGGTTTTATTAGAATATGGTTTGCGCACCAATGATGCGGGTAAGCCCATGGCTGAATATGTGTTTGAAGAGCTGGAACAGTTTCATTTTGATGTACCCGAATTTGAACAACTATATCAGCAATATAA
>DALYHN010000062.1:0-10836 GCA_031970875.1 Chitinophagaceae bacterium | reverse complement strand
TATGGTGCTGCGATTTGCTTGGGTGAAGAACGCAATCAAGTATTAACTGTACTCAGCATGCTGAGCGGTGCAGAAGGCAGGTTTGAATACACTATCAGTGCACAGCGCATTGTAGGTATTGTTGACTATGCGCATACACCGGATGCTTTGGAAAATGTGTTGGCAACTATTAAAAAATTACGCAAAGGTCACGAACAAGTAATCACAGTAGTAGGCTGTGGTGGTGATAGAGACAAAACCAAGCGTCCCATCATGGCTCAGGTGGCTTGTGATTTGAGTGATCGCGTGATTTTGACAAGTGATAATCCCAGAACCGAAGATCCGCAGACGATTCTGCAGGATATGGAAGCTGGATTGAATAGTGCAGCGAAGAGAAAATACATCTCCATTGTGGATAGAAAGGAAGCCATTAAAACGGCAGTGAGTCTGGCTGGTCCGGAAGACATTATTCTGGTAGCCGGTAAAGGACATGAGAAGTATCAAGACATCAAAGGTGTGAAGCATCCTTTTGATGACAAAGCTGTATTGGCTGAGCAATTTGAATTACTAGGTAAGTAGGTAACTGCTTATCTAAAAAATATAAACCGTACCCACTATGCTGTACCATTTATTTACATGGTTACACGAGCAATTTAATATCAGCGGAACCGGACTGTTTCAGTATCTGACTTTCCGCATTGCGATGGCGATTCTGTTGTCGCTCTTTATTGCTACTGTATATGGTAAGCGTATCATCAACTTTCTGAAGAACCATCAGATTGGTGAAAGTGTGCGTGATCTTGGTTTGGCTGGTGAACAGCAAAAGAAAGGAACACCAACGATGGGTGGCGTAATCATCCTGCTGGCGATCATCATTCCAACATTGTTGTTCGCGAATCTGGATAAAGTCTATATCCGCCTCATGTTGCTTTGTACGGTTTGGTTGGGCTTGATTGGTTTTCTGGATGATTACTTCAAAATAAAAGCACGCAAATCAGCACAAGCAAAAGGCGAGGCTTACAAGAAAAAAGACAGTGATGGTTTAGCAGGTATTTCAAAAATCATCGGTCAGGTAGGATTGGGTATCATCATCGGCGCAACATTGTATTTCAATAATTCTGTAACTGTAGAACGTGAGATTATTGGCTCAGCAACTGTAGTAGGTGCATTAAAGCAGGGTGAGCGTTTGGCAAAAGATACCAACGTTATTACCCGCCAGATGGATGGTGTGGAAAGAAGCTTCGTAAAAGTAAAAACACCTATCACCACGATTCCATTTGTGAAGAATCATGAATTCAATTACTCTAAGTTGATTTCTTGGATGGGTAATGGTGCAGAGCAATACACTTGGATTATTTATATCCTGATTGTTGTCTTCATTGTTACTGCCGTATCAAATGGTGCCAATATCACAGATGGTTTGGATGGCTTAGCAGCAGGTGTCAGTGCCATCATTGGTGCAGCACTGGGTGTGTTTGTATACGTGAGTGGTAACTACAAGTTTGCAGATTACCTGAACGTGATGTATATCCCTAACCTGGGGGAACTGTCCATCTTTATCGGTGCGTTTGTGGGTGCTTGTATTGGATTCCTCTGGTACAATGCTTATCCTGCACAGGTATTCATGGGCGATACAGGAAGTCTTGCACTCGGTGGCATCATCGCTTCACTTGCTATCATCGTGCGTAAAGAATTATTGATTCCTATTTTCTGCGGTGTGTTCTTGATTGAAAACTTGAGCGTGATTATTCAGGTGAGTTATTTCAAGTACACCAAGAAAAAATATGGAGAGGGGCGAAGGGTATTCCTGATGAGTCCGCTCCACCACCATTACCAGAAGAAAGGTTTTCATGAGAGCAAGATTGCTGTGCGTTTCTGGATCATTACCATTCTCTGTGTAGTTGCTTCAATCATGACTTTAAAGATTAGATAAGCATTGGCATACAGACTTGTCATATTAGGTGGAGGTGAAAGCGGCGTAGGTGCTGCACTGCTCGGCAAGCAGCAGGGATACGATGTATTCCTCAGCGATGGCGGCAGTCTGAAGCAGGCGTATCGCGACAAGCTGCAAGCGAATGGCATTGCCTTCGAAGAAGGCAAGCATACTGCTGAACTGATTCTGAATGCTGATGAAGTGATGAAGAGTCCCGGTATACCTGAGAAAAATGAACTGGTGAAAGCCATTCGTGCTAAGGGTATTCCTGTGATCAGTGAGATTGAACTGGCGTATCGTTTCAAAGGTGAGAGCAAGATTATTGCGATTACTGGAAGCAATGGAAAAACCACTACGACTTCTTTGATCTATCATATCTGCAAAACAGGCGGACTGGATTGCGCACTCGTAGGCAATATCGGTTACTCTTTTGCGGGCCAGGTGGCAGAAGATCCCAAGCCATGGTATGTGGCTGAGATCAGTTCTTTCCAATTAGATGATATCAAAACCTTCCGTGCAGATATAGCGGTATTGTTGAATATCACGGAAGATCATCTGGACAGATACGACTATAAGTTCGAGAACTATGTGCAGAGCAAGTTCCGCGTTATCGAGAACCAGACCAGCAGCGATTATTTCATCTACTGTGCAGATGATGAAGTGATCACCAAACAATTGTCTCTACTAACAACCCATACTAACCCACTACCATTCTCTATGAAACAAGAAATTAAATCCGGCGGCTACATTAAAGGCGACAAGATGATGATCAGAGTACAGGAAGAACGCGTAAGCATGAGCATTTATGACTTTGCGTTAAAAGGCAAACACAACGGATACAACACCATGGCAGCAGGTATTGCAGCAGCTACCATCGGCATCCGAAAGGAAAAGATCCGCGAGGCGGTAAACAATTTCCATGCACTGGAACACCGTATGGAATTTGTGGCCATGGTACGTGGCGTTGAGTTTGTGAACGATAGCAAAGCAACCAATGTGAACAGTACCTGGTATGCATTAGAGAGCATGAGTAAACCAACTGTGTTGATTCTCGGAGGTGTTGATAAGGGTAATGATTACGAATTGCTCACTGATCTGGCTAAGGAAAAAGTAAAAGCTATTGTGTGTCTGGGTACAGACAACAGCAAGATCATTGCAGCTTTCAAAGATGTGGTACCGGTGATTGTAGAGACAGATAATGCAAAAAAAGCAGTGAATGCGGCTTTCAAACTGGCAGAAAAAGGTGATGCAGTATTGCTGAGCCCAGCATGTGCCAGCTTCGATCTCTTCAAGAATTATGAAGACAGAGGTACTCAGTTTAAAAATGCGGTGAAGGAACTGTAATTCTTGAAAGCATGTTAGGCAATACAGCAGATAAACTATTTAGTGAAATCCCTAGTCCACGTGGCGTTCAGCGAGAGCTGATTGGTCGCGCCCGTGGTGACAAATACATCTGGGGTATTGTATTGCTATTGTCATTGATTTCTATTTTGGTGGTATATAGTGCTACAGGATCGCTTGCCTATAAAATGTATCGCGGGAATACTTCTATTTACTTATTCAAGCAGGTATCTTTTACCATGCTGGGTTTGATGGTGATTTATTTCTTGCACCGCATCAACTATACCATATTTTCTAGGATTGCTGCTTTATTATTCTGGATTTCTATTCCGTTACTGATATATACCCTCTTCTTCGGTGCACGCATCAACGAGGGTAGCAGATGGATTAAGTTACCTGTAATCAATATGACGATCCAAACTAGTGACTTCGCTAAGCTGGCTTTGTTCATGTATATCTCCAGACAGATGAGTAAGCGTCAGGAAACCATCAAGGATTTCAAAAAAGGTTTTCTGCCTGTCATTACGCCAGTGATTGTGATCTGCGCCCTCATCATGCCGGCTAACTTATCCAACGCATTGTTAACTGGTGCTACTTCATTGTTACTGATGTTTATCGGTCGAGTGAGTCTGCGTCATATTCTGTTGACGATTGGTATTGCATTAATACCTGTAGCATTCATCGTTTCGGTAGCAGTGATGACCTACGATAAAAGGCAGGTGGCAACAGATAAATTAGAAACGGCTGAAAAAATGAAATCCGTGGGACGCTTTGGTACTTGGGTGAAGCGTGTTCAAGATTTTATGTATGCAAAAGATACGGAAGTGCCTTATCAGGTACAGCAGGCAAAAATTGCGATTGCGAATGGTGGTGTAGTGATGGGGTTGGGGCCTGGTAATAGTCGCCAGCGCAATTATTTGCCACAAGCATATAATGACTTTATTTTCTCGGTGATTATTGAAGAATATGGATTGCTGGGTGCAGCATTCATCATGATTGTATACATCATCTTTTTATTCCGCTGTATCCGCATCTTCAGAAAATGTCCTTATGCATTCGGTGCATTTCTTGCATTGGGATTAAGCTTCACCATGATTATTCAGGCTTTGGCCAATATGGCGGTGAATGTAAACTTGGTTCCTGTAACTGGTGTAACACTGCCGCTGGTGAGCATGGGTGGTAGCTCATATTTATTTATGTGTGCGTCTATTGGAATTATACTGAGTGTTGCACGTAACGTAGAACAGCTGGAAGGTAAAGAGCCTGCTCCGGCAATGGTTTCACCTCAAAATCCTGTGAACAATGGCTAAAATCATTATTGCAGGAGGTGGAACAGGCGGACATATTTTTCCCGCAGTTGCTATTGCTAATGCTTTGAAGCAGTTGGAGCCGACAACAGAGATTTTGTTTGTAGGCGCCAAGGGTAAAATGGAAATGGAAAAAGTACCTCAGGCGGGTTATCGTATTGAGGGATTGGATATTGCCGGATTTAACCGTGCTTCATTGTTGAGTAATATTGGTTTGCCTTTCAAACTCATCAAGAGTTTCTTTCAGGTAAGAAAAATATTTCAGTCGTTTCAACCAGATGCTTGCATCGGCGTGGGTGGTTATTCTACTTTCCCCGTATTGAAGCTAGCGCAGCAAAAGGGCATACCTACGTTTATACACGAATCCAATTCATTCGCTGGAAAGAGTAATATTTTATTAGGCAAGAAAGCCACTAAAGTATTTACAGGAACCTCCAATATGGAGCAGTTCTTTCCTGCAGCAAAAATTCAGGTAACAGGCAATCCGGTTCGCGCAAGTATTGCACATAATAGACCAACCAAACAAACTGCAGTTACAGCTTTTGGTTTAGATGCAAATAAGCCTACCATTCTCGCTATCGGCGGTAGTCTGGGTGCGCGCAGCATCAATGCAGCTTTGGCTGGTAGATTAGATGCAATTGAAGCTGCAGGTGTGCAGTTAATCTGGCAAACAGGCAAAACAACAGCTGCACAGTTTAAAGAACAGGCTGCAGGTAGAAACAATGTTTGGTGTGATGCATTCATTAATCAGATGGAGCAAGCTTATGCAGCAGCAGATGTAGTGATCAGCAGAGCTGGTGCTATGTCAGTTGCAGAACTCTGTGTAGTAGCCAAGCCAGCCATTTTTGTACCCTTTCCACATGCAGCAGAAGATCATCAAACCGTTAATGCCATGCATTTGGTGAATCAAGGTGCAGCGCTATTAGTGAAAGATGCAGAAGCAAGCGATAAGTTGGTGTCTACTGCCTTGTCATTGGTAAAAGATGCTAGCAGATGTGCAGCATTACAAGAGAAGATTGCTGCACTGGCGATTACAGATGCAGATGTGGTGGTAGCGAAATCCATTCTTCATTATTTGAAAAACTAACATGATTAGTCTGAACGATATCAAACATATTTACTTCATCGGCATCGGCGGTATTGGCATGAGTGCGCTCGCTCGCTATTTCCATTCACGTGGGGTAGTGGTGCGTGGCTATGATAGAACAGCTACGCCGCTTACCAAAGAGTTGGAAGCTGCAGGGATGGATATCCACTATGAAGACAATATTGCTTTGTTGTCTAAAGAGGCAGATGCTGTTGTCTATACACCTGCTATCCCTGCTAATCATACAGAGCTAAATTATTATCGCGACAATGGCTATGTGGTAGCCAAGCGCAGTGATGTATTGCAATGGATTACAGAAAGTAGTTTCAATGTGTGCATTGGTGGTACCCATGGTAAAACAACCATTACGACCATGACGGCGCACTTGTTGCGTGATACCGGCTTTGGCTGTAATGCTTTTCTCGGTGGTATTGCTGCCAACTATGGTACTAATTTCTGGAGCAGCGATCAGAACAATGTGGTTGTTGAAGCAGATGAATACGATAGAAGTTTCCTGAAACTCTCTCCAGATATTGCTGTCATCACAGCCATGGATCCGGATCATTTGGATATTTATGGTACACCACAAGCAGTGGAAGATGCTTTTGTGCAGTTCACGCAGAAGGTAAAGCCCGGTGGTTGTTTGATCTATAAGTTCGGATTAAGCAGAGCTGCTGACTTGAAGGCAAGTCATACGTATAGCTATCATCTGAATGATACAAGCGCAGATGTGTATGCACAGAATATTCGTGTGTTTGATGGTGAATACACATTTGATGTGCAGGGTAAGGGTTGGACTTTAACCGATGTTGTGCTCACGATGGGCGGGTTGCATAATATTGAAAATGCACTGGCTGCAATTACAGTTGCCAAGCATTTGCATATTGCTGATGAGAAGATCAAAGCAGCAGTGGCCAATTTCAAAGGAGTGAAGCGTCGCTTTGAATATATCCTGAAGAACGAGCGTCATATCCTGATTGATGACTATGCCCATCATCCGGAAGAATTACGTGCTTTGATTAGTGGTGTGCGCAGTTTGTACAAGCAAAAAATTACCCTCGTATTTCAACCGCATCTGTTCAGCAGAACAAAAGATCTCTCCACTGAGTTCGCGGCCAGTTTGGATATGGCTGATGAAGTGATCCTGTTACCCATCTATCCTGCCAGAGAGTTACCCATGGAGGGTGTTACCAGTAGTTTGATTCTGGATCAAATGCAGTTAACGCGCAAGCAGATACTCGATAAGGAATTGATGCTGACCTATATAGAAAAGAATCAGCCAGGTTTATTGGTAATGGCTGGAGCCGGAGATATTGATGCATTAGTAAACCCTGTAAAACAAGTGTTGCAATAAGATGAATTGGCCATTAATTAAAAAGCGCGCAATACAAACCTTCTGGATACTGAGTGGTATCGGGATGGTGGTATTATTGGGTGCGGCCATGCAACGCAAGCAGGCGTTAACCTGTAAAGACATTCGTGTGAGCATTGCTGGTGCGGAAGAACACATGTTTATCGATGAACAGGATGTATTGAAGCTGATTAAAGAGCAAGGTGTATTTGAAGGTAGAGTCATGGGTAAAGTGGCTTTACGTACGATGGAAGAAACCTTGGAACAGAATCCATGGATCAAAAATGCAGAACTCTTTTTCGATAATCAGCGTGTGCTGGAGGTAACGATTGAAGAAAGACAGCCTGTTGCGAGAGTATTCACTGCCCAGGGTAATTCTTTTTACCTAGATAGTGCAGGCGTTAGACTGCCTTTGAGTGATAAGCTTTCTGCTCGTGTGCCTATGTTTACTGGTTTTCCTTCTGATCTGGAGCGCTTATCGAAACCTGATAGCCTTTTATTACAAGGAGTATTGACTATCGGCAACCATGTAATGGCTGATAGCTTTTGGCGAGCACAAACAGCACAGGTAGACATCAATAAGGAAGGTCAGTTCGAATTAATTCCTGTGGTGGGTGATCATCGTGTGGTATTGGGCAACGCAGAAGACCTCGATGCAAAACTGAACAGACTCTATACTTTTTATCGTCAGGCTTGGTTGCAGAATGGTATCCACCGTTATGAAAAGCTGGATGTTCAGTACAAGGGTCAGGTGGTTGCCGTGAAGCGTGGAACAGCACAAGCCTTACTGGATTCGGCGCAAGCCAGGGCTCAACTCAATGAATTGATGCAGTTGAGTATGGTGCCACCAGCAGATACGGTACAGGTGAAGCCAGTAGTGGAAAAGAAAGTTGTGAAGCCAGCCGTAACAGGTAATGAAAAAAAATCTGTAGAAAACAAAAAACTTCCTGTAGCTAAAGACAATAAAACTGCTACGCAAAACGCTATTAGTAATGGCAAAGTCGGTGCCAAGGATAAAGTGGTATCTCCAAAAGAGAAACCTGTATCCAAACCACCAACGAAGTCAGTACCCAAAGCCGTGATGCAAAAGCAGTAGTTGAATGTATGCTACGGGTAGGATCGGTCCCTTTGATAACAACTAAAACACGTATACTATGAATCAGCACGAGTCACCAATTATTGTTGGTCTCGACATTGGAACTACAAAGATCGCCGCCATTGCCGGTCGCAAGAATGAATATGGCAAGCTGGAGATCCTTGGTTTCGGACGCGCCAACAGCAATGGGGTTCAGCACGGACAAGTATTGAACATCGACCAAACCATCAAAGCCATTCAACAGGCTTTACAAAACTGCTACGATAGCAATCCTGATCTGGACATTAAAGAAGTGTATGTGGGTATTGCCGGTCACCACATCAAGAGTCTGCAGACTCGCGGTGATATGGTGCGCCAGGACCCCGAGAATGAAATCCAGCGTTGGGAGATTGATCAATTGATCGATAATCAGCGTAAAACATTTATTCCTGCCGGTGATCAAATCATCGATGTGATTCCGCAGGATTTCCATGTAGACAATAACCAATACATCAAAGATCCGGTTGGTTATAACGGGGTAAAAGTGGGTGCGAATTTCCACATCATTACCGGTGATCGTAATGCGATACGCAACATCAATCGTGCTGTGGAAAGAAGTGGTCTGCAGACAAAAGACTTGGTATTACAGCCTCTGGCTTCTGCTAGCGCTGTCATGAGCGATATCGATATGGAAGCTGGTGTGGCTATTCTGGATATTGGTGGTGGTACATCTGATCTGGCTGTATTCTATGATGGTATCCTCAAGCATACTGCTGTAATTCCTTTCGGTGGTGAGAATATCACCAATGATATCCGCCTTGGTCTGGGTGTGTTGAAGACACAAGCTGAAGCCATGAAAGTACAGTTTGGTAGCGCTTTGGCTGATGAGGCTAAGACCAATGCCTATATCACGATTCCTGGTTTAAAAGGAATGCCTGCTAAAGAAATCAGTGTGAAGAATCTTGCACAGATCATTCAGGCTAGAATGGGTGAGATATTAGATTTCGTTACGTATCACTTGAAGCAGGTTGGTTTAGACAGCCGTGCCTTAAATGGTGGTATCATCTTAACTGGCGGTGGTGCGCAGTTGAAGCATTTGATTCAACTGACAGAATATACAACTGGCCTTAATGCAAGAATTGGTTTGCCTACAGAGCATCTTGCACCTAATCATATTGAAGAACTGCGTAAACCTGTGTATTCAACCTGTCTGGGTTTGATTCTGAAAGGTTACAGTGATTATGAGCACAAGCATAAGCAGTTCACACAAACATTCACCAAAGTGTCTGTACCTAAGACGCTGACAGTGGAAACACCTGCTGCACCTGTGCAACAAGAGCCGCAGTCTGTGAATATGAAAGATCGTAAACCACGTTTCTGGGATAAGTTTAAAGACAACCTGATTGATCTCTTCAAGGAAGAAGAAGATCAGGTGATAAAATAATCCCTGATAGCGTACGTTGTAATGTTTTAAGTCCAGTATTCTTCGGAACCCTTTGAATAGCACTAACCCAAAACCGTAACTATGATTCATTTCGATTTGCCCAAGGCAAAATCTTCCATCATCAAAGTCTTAGGCGTTGGTGGTGGTGGAAGCAACGCTGTAAACTTCATGTTTGAAGAGCACATTGAAGGTGTTGATTTCATCATCTGTAACACTGATGCCAAGGCTATAGAACAAAGTAAAGTCCCCAATAAAATACAACTCGGACCACACCTTACACAAGGTTTAGGCGCTGGCGCCAATCCTGAAGTAGGTAAGATGGCCACCGAAGAATCTCTTGAAGAAATCAAACGCATCCTTGAGGTAAATACCAAGATGGCTTTCATCACTGCTGGTATGGGTGGTGGAACAGGTACAGGTGGTGCGCCCATCATTGCACAAATCTGTAAAGACCTGGGCATCCTCACAGTAGGTATTGTAACAACGCCTTTTGGTTTTGAAGGTCCGCGCCGTATGGCACAGGCTGAAGAAGGTATTCGTCAGTTGAAGCCTTATGTTGATACACTGCTAGTGATTAGCAATGATAAGCTGCGTATGCAGTATGGTAACCTGAAGATGAAAGAAGCTTTTGGTAAGGCTGATAATGTATTGGCTACTGCAGCAAAATGTATCACAGACATCATCAACAGCCGTGGTCATATCATTGTTGACTTTGCAGATGTATGCACAGTGATGAAGAACGGTGGTGTAGCGATTTTGGGTAGTGCATCTGTTGAAGGTGAAGATCGCGCACAACGTGCTATTGAAGAAGCTTTGACTTCTCCTTTACTGAACGATAATGATATCCGTGGTGCTAAGTGGATTCTGGTGAACATCAATAGTGCAGAAGGTGAGCATGAGTGTACAATGGATGAACTGGAAACCATCAGCAGCTATCTGCGTATGCAGGCTGGCGAACATGCTGACGTAATCATGGGTATGGGCCACGATGCTTCTTTGGATAAGAAGATTGGCATCACCTTGATTGCAACAGGATTCGAGCACAAAGATCCATTCGATAAAGAGCGCAATATTGTGAAGCCTCGTGAAGAGAAAATCGTCATGACGCTGGATATTGAAGCTGCTAATAAGCCTGTTGCACCTATTGTTGCTGAAGCACCAGTTGCTGCAACTGCAACACAACAGTCCTTACCATTGGTTGATGCAGATCCTTTTGCACCGCGTCTGGCAGTACCTGAGTTGGAGACTGCATTGCCTGAAGCACCGATGCCCGTTGAAGCTGAGCTGGAGCCAGTACAGTCGATGGAAGATTTGATGCC
>DALYHN010000061.1:0-10854 GCA_031970875.1 Chitinophagaceae bacterium | reverse complement strand
AAAGCAGCATGGGATGTTGAGAAATATCCGAATCAATGGGATGCGCTAACACAAATCATTCAGCAAAGAAACCCACAAAAAATTGCGCTCAACTACTCTACTGATTATGGACATGCAGACGGACTTACCTACACTGAGCAGAAAGATTTGATGGAAAAGCTTTCTAAAGAACAGCAGGCTAAAATTGTTTCAGCAGAAAAATTAGCTGTACGTTGGTTAGAAACCAGAACTGATCGTGAAATGATGTTGTATCCACAACTGATTCAATTCACCCATCAAATCATTGAAGAAGGTTTCTCTGAGAAAGTGATTATGCCTGGCATCACTACAACTGATGATTTGGTATGGTGGTTCAGACAGCGTATTCGCAATCTGGGCTTGGATACTTGGTTCCATCCTTCTGTTGCTGTACAACGTAATGATCCGGAGAATTTTGAACATCTGCGCGCTTTTAGCAATCGTCCCAAAGATGATGTGATTCGTCCCGGTGACTTGTTGCATGTAGATATTGGCATCACTTATTTACGACTGAATACAGATGTTCAAGAACATGCTTATGTGTTATTACCTGGTGAAAGAGATGTACCTGAATCCATCAAAAAAGCATTTGCACAATCCAATCGCGTGCAGGATATTTTAACTAGTCAGTTTGCTGCTGGTAAAACAGGTAATCAGATTTTAAAAGATGCTTTACAACAATGCGCTAAAGAAAATATCATGGCCAGTATTTATACCCACCCTATTGGATTCCATGGTCATGCTTCTGGCCCAACCATCGGTATGTGGGACATGCAAAAAGGTGTTCCGGGCAGCGGCGATTTTCCCATGCATTACAGAACTGCTTATTCGATAGAACTGAATTCTGAATACATGATTCCTGAATGGAAAAAGAAGATTCGCATTATGCTGGAACAGGATGGTTATTTTGATGAGAAAGGATTCCGCTATATCGGTGGCCGTCAAACAAATCTGCATATCATCCCAAGAAAACGTAATACACATGGCAATTAAGCTGGATCAAGCCTATTGGGATGAAAGATACCAGCATGGCTATACCGGCTGGGATATTGGTCATGTGGCTGATCCATTGAAAGCTTATTTCGATCAGCTTACAAATAAAGATTTGTCGATACTCATTCCAGGTGGCGGCAATAGCTATGAAGCGATTTACCTGATGGAGCAAGGTTTTACCAACGTAACAATTGTTGATATTTCAACAGTTGTAACAGAGCGCTTACAATTAAAAAATGCACATTGGTTAGACAAAGGACTTCGAATTATTTGTAGTGATTTTTTTGAGTTGAATGAGCAATTCGACAGAGTGATTGAGCAAACTTTTTTCTGTGCTTTGTCGCCTGAATTGCGTGAAGCATATGCCAAAAAGATGTCAAGCATACTGCATCAGGATGGCAAATTAGTTGGCCTATGGTTTGATCGTGATTTTGAGGGTGGCCCACCATTTGGCGGGAATGCCAGTGAATATCAAGCGCTTTTTAGTCGGTATTTTCAGCATGTACAGTTCACTCCCTGTATGAATTCTATTCAACCAAGAAGCGGAACGGAAGTTTTCGGTATCATTTCTAAACCCTTTTAAGTGTATTTCCGTTAATCTAAAAAAGTCATATGAACAGAAGAGACTTCTTAGCAAAAAGTTCCGCGCCCGTTGTGGCAGTTTGTGCTGCATGTTTGGGTGCTTGTAGTAAAAGCAGCAGTGGCAGTAGTGCGCCTGCCAATGTAAACTTCAATGTTGATTTAGGTACGCAACTTACAACTGTTGGTGCCTCTTTGGTACAAAGTGGCGTAATTGTTGTCCGCACTGCCTCAGGTAATACTACAACGTCTTTTACAGCAGTCCAAGTGGCTTGTACACATGAGGGTACAGCCATTAATTGGAATAATGGTAGTAACAGATTCATCTGCCCCAACCATGGTGCTAATTTTAGTGCAACTGGTGCTGTATTGCTTGGGCCTGCAACCAGAAATCTTAAGCAATACAATATCGCTATCACGGGTAATACGCTAACTGTAACTGGCTAATTAAGTTACGTTTTGTATAAAGGCATCAAAGCTGCCGATGCCTAATACTTTCTCAGAGATAAACCCTTCTGCGTACTGCACACCTATGCGTTTACCGAGCATTAATGCACGTGCACGCACAGAATCCAAGAATTGTGGAGAGGAAATATAGGTTTGAGGCTCGCCCTGGTCATCCACTGCATTGAACTGTGTGGTATAAGCAAGAATGGCTTCTAGCTTCTGCTCATAGTATGCAGAAATGTCTACCACAAATGAAGGTTGTATAAACCGATCTTGTATGTAATGAAACACATATTTAGGGCGCCAAGCTTCTTGATCTTGTCCTTGCGCATCCTTTGTTATGATTTTTCTAAGCCCCGAAAGAAAAGCTGCATCACTTACCAACTTGGCACTTCTGCCATGATCAGGATGTCTGTCTTCCGGTGCATTACACAAAACGATTTCTGGTTGATACTTTCTAATAGCTGTGATCACTAAACGCTGATGGGCTTCATCATTTTGGAAAAAACCATCTGCCATACCCAGATTCTCTCTAATATCCAAACCCATCACCTTGGCCGCATTTGCGGCTTCAATGGCACGAGTTTCTTTAGTACCTCTTGTCCCCAGCTCTCCTCCTGTTAAATCAATCACACCCACTTTTTTGCCTTCGGCCTTAGCAGCCAGCAAGGTTCCTGCACAACCGAGTTCCACATCATCAGGGTGAACACCAAAGGCAAGAATATCCAGTTTCATATCAGTGATTTATGCTCAAATAAACAAAAATCCCCCCGCATTTATGCGGAGGGACTGTATATCTCTTGAAGGAATTACTTCTTCTTCTCGTAACGCTTCTTGAACTTGTCGATACGACCTGCTGTATCTACCAGCATGTTCTTACCAGTATAGAAAGGGTGTGAAGTGCTAGAGATTTCCAATTTAACCAATGGATACTCATTGCCATCTTCCCACTGGATGGTTTCCTTTGTATTAGCTGTAGAACGGCTCAGGAATGCTTGACCGTTACTCATGTCTTTGAAGACAACAAAACGATAACTCTCTGGATGGATACCTTGCTTCATAATGAATTTTTTAAGGTCGCACGGGTTTTGCCGTACTGTTATATAAAATTTTGGATGGCAAAAGTAGGTATTTGCTACTTGACAGCCAAAAAAATGCAGTAAATCAAGGCTTTATCAGCTCTTCATGTTGGTATACTGCAAGGGTAAACCGAGGTTAGCAGCATTGCATTTTGCGATAACTTCTTGTAAATCATCGATTTTCTTGCCGGTAACCCGTACAATATCATCCATAATGGCTGCTTGAACCTTTAGACCACTGTCTTTGATCAGTTTCACAATTTTCTTAGCATCCTCTTGTGCCAGTCCGTTTCTTACAGGTACTTCCTTTTTCACCACTTTACCGCTTGGGTAAGCATCTTTATCGAAATTGAAAGCTGTGGCATCAATACCCTGTTTCATGGCTCGGCTAATCAGCACATCAATCACCTGCTTCATCTTCATATCACTCTCCACTTCCAGCTTAACCACGTAGGCTTTTTTATCGAGGTCGATAGACACTGGAGAATCCCTAAAATCGAAACGGTTAGCGATCTCCTTTTTTACGGTGTTGATGGCATTATCCAAGGTTTGCAAATCAACTTTGCTGGCAATATCAAATGAAGGCATAGAAAGCAATTTTGGCAAAGGTAAAAGAAAAAGCCCCGATAGACATCGGGGCCGCTTTCCTATATAATGCACATGAGAAAAAAACTAAGTTGATATTGTAAATGTCTGTTCTGTTCTGTTATGAGCAAAGTGTTTTTGTATGAACGGTGTTAAGCTTATGTTAGCAGATCTACTAATTATTCCCAACACTAACTCTGCTCTGCTCATCAGCTGCACCACCGCGTTTGCGATTGGTATTACCTATTTTGCCCTTGCTGAAACGATACGTGAAAGACATGTTTACAAAACGGCTATCGTTGAATTGGTGGAATCTAGCATCGATGCTACCAAAGCGACTGCTACCATTGATACGCTGGCTCCAGAAAATATCGCGCACATTCAAACGAACGCTACCCTTTCCTTTCATCACTTGTTTAGACACACCTGCGTTCACCATACCAAAACCACCGATTCTGAATACGCCTTCAATACCCTCACTTCTGTAAAAACCACTTAACTCACCACTCCAGGTTTTATTGAATTTAAATTGCTGAGATACATTCACCATCGCAGTTGTATTACCAATGGTCACATAATCATTGTTGATAATACCCTTGAACTCGTTATTGAAAACATTTACGTACACATTGCCACTCCACCACTTGGTATATTGATTGAAAGCGTTTACTGAAATACCATACTGACGCTGAGATGCAATATTGGCCTGCTTTACAAAAGTTTCATTTTTGTCTGAGTGCTGCTCTAATACCTGCTGAATGATATCAGTTGTCTTGGTATAATTTAAGGTAGTCGTTAAAAAGCCTGCGAATGTATGACTGAGTTCAACATTATGACTGAATTGCGGACGCAGATAAGGATTACCTTTTTCGTATGTGTATCTGTCTAAGAACTCCACAAATGGGTTCAGGCTCTCATAATCAGGTCGGCGGATACGTCTTCCATAATTCAACACGAAACTATTTTTCTGATTAGCAGTATACTGTACATATACTGTTGGAAACAGCTGTGCATAATTACGTGTAAATGTTTCGCCAGTGGTTAACTGCTCACCTTTTGCTACTGTTTGTTCTACACGAAGACCTAATTGGCTGCTCCATTTCTTACTGAATTGCTTAGAATAGTTTACGTAAGCTGCATGAATCTGCTCTTCGTACACAAAGTGATTGCTTCTGCCCACATCTCTGCGTAATTGACCATTCAGGAGTGTATCATAGATGGCATTCGCATCTGTTTGCACGAAACTGGTTTTCAAACCTGCTTCCAGCTTAGCACCTTTTTTCATCGGTTGCACATAATCTACTTTAGCAGCATAAATCTTGATTTGCTGTGGCAGATTACCCAATAATGTATCAGGTCTGAAAATTGGGGCACCCACATTATTAAAATAGCTATTAATCAACTGCTGTGTATTAGTAGCATCATAGCGCAGATAATCAACATCAGCAGTAATTTCTTTTCCGGTTGTATCCAATACTTGTCTGAAGTTAAGGTTGGTACCAAAGTGATTCCACTCCTGCTCGCTATAGTTTCCAGAGATGGTTTTTCTTTGTAATACACCGGTTGGACTAGCGATATCGATTGCACTATTGCTGCGGAATTCGCCAGGGTTGGTGAATCCGTTTACAACAATTCCAAAGGTGGTATTCTTACTTGCGAAATAATCCATACCAATCTTACCGTTGAAAGAGTTACCCAGGTTGCGCATGCGGGTAGTTTGATTAAATAATGACAAAACATCTTTGGTCGTATTGTCAAAAAACTTACGGTTGATTTCCAAGTTCTGGAAATTGTTGCGGTAGTTATGACTAAAATTGCCAAAGAGGTTTACCTTATTCTTGCGATAATTTAGGTTCACACTTTCATTATAACGATGGTAAACAGCTTGCGTATAACCAACGGTAGCACTACCATTGAAACCAAAGACCTTGGTCTTTTTGGTTTTGATATTGATCACTCCCGCATTACCGGCAGCATCATATTTTGCAGGCGGATTCGTCATGATCTCCAATAACTCAACCTGATTGCTCTGCATATTGCGCAACATATTGGTCAAATCCTGACCAGATAGATAAGTAGGTCGGCCATCAATAAATACCATCACGCCTGCTTTTCCTTTCAGACTGATATTACCATCCTTATCTACACTTACCCCCGGTGATTTTTCCAAAACTTCCAATGCATTACTACCTGCACTGGTAACAGAATTCTCTACGTTCACAATGGTTCTATCAATCTTCTGCTCTACCATTGGCTTACGAGAACTTACGGTTACACCAGCTAAGTCCTTACTTAAAGGTTTCAAAGCAAAAACGGGGGCTGTATAGTTTGCTCCAGCTGCCAGTTCAAAAACTGGTGAATATTGCTTTTCATGGCCTACCAGCTGAACTGTCAGCAGGTATTTCCCAGCATTTACTTTCTCAAACTGGTAATCGCCATTTTTGTCGGTTACACCCAGTTTGGCTACAGAAGAGTCTTTAGCGCGGAGTAATCCTACTGAGGCAGATTCAGCCGGCTTTTGGTTGGTGGTTACTTTTCCTTGAACCATTTGGCTGAAGGAAGCTACAGGAACCGATAAGCCTGTAAGCAATAATAGTTTTGTCAATATTGTCTTCATAAGTGTTGTTTTAGTGTTTGTTGAATCCAAAGCAAAACTAGGTAGTATGCAATACCATGTATATGGCTTTGTAATGAACGGTGCAAAGCAAGGATGATTGGTTTTCAGTTAGTCAGACGATCAATTGATCATTCTGTTACACCGTTCATCACATGGTTCTGCGATAGATTAAACAAACTGACACAAAAAGACAAGTAAATAAGGAGGCGCACAATCACATAAAAGTGTGTGTTTACCCATTTGGAGAGGACAATCAGTGACCTATTACCACATATTTGTTCTAAGCTGGCTTCTTTGAGAATCGATTTTGGCTGGCGAGATACATGAGTACTGCTCCAAAAACGATTAAGCCACAGGAGATTAGTTCAGCCTGAGTTGGCTGGAAGGGTAAACCGTCGTATTTCGTGTTTACACGAATTTTCTCAATACTAAAACGCTCAAGACCATTACAAATGAGGTATAAACCGGCCATTTGTCCGGGTAAGCGTAATTTCTTGCGAACAGCAAATAATACTCCGAAGATTACAGTACAGGCAATTACTTCGTATAAGGGGGTTGGATAAACCGGTACAGGCAACTGGTTACAAAAAGGGCCGGTACATCCCGCAATGGGTACACCTTCACCCAATACATTATGTGGATAGGTATAAGACCATAAATGGTCGGGCAGCCAGCTATAAGGATTTACTCCCGGATGGGCAATGCCCCAATCACCATCACCTGCAATATGGCAACCAACACGACCAACCGCGTATGCCAGCATCAAAGCTGGAGCAATCGCATCAGCTAAATGAATGATGCCAATCTTTTGCTTATGTGCTTGCCATGCAATAAAGAAGCCTGCTGTAATCAAACCTCCATAAAAAGTCAGGCCGCTAAATGCAATCAAAGAACCAATTGGATCAGCAGTAAACTCATTCCAGTTTTCCAAGTTGTGAAAAATCTTGGCACCCAAAAAACCAAAGAGTGCTGCGTAAATCACCATATCACCTACTCTATCGTGTGGCCAAATGCGAATGATTCTCTCTTCTGGTTTGGCTAGCTTTTGCTTGTTCTTTTCCCACCATTTTAATCCGGCAAAAAACAATGCCATCAATACACCTACGGGCACATTTCCTTTTGATGAGAGAATAAAAGATTGTGGATCATCTAATGCATCGGGCACAGTGAAAGCACCGATGATTTTATATCCCAGCAAGAAACCCATGAGTGCATTCACCAACAAATCCTGTATACTGGCAGGTGCACCAACCAATATTTTCTCTTCCGTGTAAGTCATCAATCCTGCAGCTTCTTTTCTGCGTAATTCCATGGTAAGAATCCAAGCACCGGCAATAAATGCCAGTGCAACAAAAAAACCAAAGCTGTTAATCAGCTTCAACGCAGAAATTTCCAGACCAAACAAATCTTGAAATACGTAGTAGAGATTGGGATACATATGCCTTAGTAATGCAGCTGCAATGATAGTCAATTAACTAAGACATGCCGTTAAAGGGATGCGAATAAAAAATCCCGCCAAGAAAGGCGGGACTTGTACTTACTAACCCATCTATGAAAAACAAAGCTTAATTACAATGCTTATCAAACTCACTCATCAGGTGCTGCGCAATTACCTGTGCAGGTCTGCCTTCAATCTGATGACGTTCTACCATACTTACCAGCTGACCGTCTTTGAATAAAGCAATAGCTGGAGAAGACGGCGGATATGGTAACAGATGCTCGCGCAACTTGTTTACTGCATCTTTATCAAAACCGGCGAAACTGGTGGCCAGTCTATCAGGTAAATTCTTTGCATTTCTTACTGCCATCACTACTCCTGGTCTGCAAGTACCGGCTGCACAACCGCACACAGAATTGATCACCACTAAAGTAGTGCCTGATTGCTTAATGGTTGCTTCTACTGATTCAGGGCTGGTCAGATCTTGAAATCCTTCCTCTGTTAACTCTGCCTTCATGGGCAGTACTATTTCTGCGGGATACATATCAATCGATTTTGAGCAAAATTACAGTTTCTCCTCTTGCTTGTCAACTACAAAAACCCGACAGAAAGTCTTTTTTCGGGAATCGAAAATGCCATTATGACACTATTTCATTGTATTATTTGTCATCCTGACCTTCAAAAGGATAAAAGTCGCTGCTGGTATTCCATTTGACGAATTAACAATGAAAACAAAAACATCTAGATATGACAATTATGAAACATCAACCCAGAAACCTGAACAATCTTTTCGATGAATTCTTCTATGGCTTTCCTGCTCATTGGGGCAAGGATATGCAAGCCACGCATTTCCAGATTCCGGTAAACATCCATGAAAATAAGGATGCCTATCATTTGGAATTGGTTGCTCCTGGTCGCAATAAAGAGGATTTCAAGATCGCGATTGAAAAGGATGTATTGACAATCAGCTTCGAGCAAAAGCAATCAGAAGAAAACAAAGATTACAAGACCCTCCGCAGAGAATTCCGTTTCCAGAGTTTTAAGCGCAGCTTCACTTTGGACGAAAAAATCAATGCAGACGGCATTCAAGCAAAATACGATAACGGCGTACTCAAACTCTTGCTCCCTAAAAAGGCTGAAGTAGCTGTAGCGCCTAAGACAATAGAAATTATCTAAGCTTTTCATACGTCGTGCTACGCGCGACTAGCAGTTGGTTTTGGTTATCGCCCCGTGTGTCTACACGGGGTTTATTTTTGGCGTTTGTGTAATAATTGCTACCTCTTGCATACAAATGGAGCAGAAACTATTGAAGCATGAAACCCCTTGTGATTATTGCCGCTTTTGCCCTAGTGATTGCTTTACCGGCAAACGCACAGAAGAAAAGCTCTTTACTGTGGGAGATTTCTGGTAAAGATTTCAAGCAGCCCTCCTATTTGTTTGGCACTTTCCATGCGATGTGTAAAACCGACTTTGATTTTCACGATAGCATCAAAGCCAAACTCAGCAAAACAAACCTATTGGTTGAAGAACTGGATATGACAGACGCCAGTCTGCAAGTGAAAATGATGCAATCAATGGCAAGCACTACAACCATCGCCTCCTATTTTCCTGACTCCAGTTTTCAACAAATGAATAAACGCTTTCAGGAAATTACCGGCATCCCATTAAGCATGCTCAATAATTTCAAACCCTTTATGGGCATGTCTATGCTGATGCTGAAATCTCTGCCTTGCGCAGAGCAGGTTCAACCTGAAATGCTTTTGATTCAGTTTGCTAAGACAAAAAATATTCCAGTAAAGGGATTAGAAGAAGTGGAAGAACAATTAGCTGCCATCAATAAACAAGCTTTGGACTCTCAAGCTATTTCACTGCAGAAAATGGTGATGAGTTTTGATAGTGTTCAGCAGGCATTCAGCAAGTTAACGGCCGTATATAAGACAAAGAATATCGATAGTCTGTATGCTTTCATACGCAGTAGTGGTATGGATGATGCTTTTGAAACAGCATTGTTATCAGAAAGAAATTTACGCTGGATTCCCAGGATAAAAGCCATTGCAGCGCAACAACCCAGCTTTTTTGCAGTGGGATCAGGACATCTGGGTGGAGATCAGGGTGTAATTGCTTTACTTCGCAAAGAAGGATATACCGTTAAGCCTGTTCTCTACTAATGAACCCTGATCAAGCATTTATTGACCTGCTGAATAAACACCAGCGCATCATCCATAAGGTGTGCACCTTGTACATGGATAATCCTGCCGACAGAGAAGACCTGTTTCAGGAAATCACGCTACAAGCATGGAAAGCCTATGGAAGTTTTCGTGGTGAAGCACAGTTCTCTACATGGCTATATCGCGTGGCGCTGAACACGGCCATTACTTTTTTCCGCAAGGACAAAAGAAAGCCGCGTATGGTGTACGATGATACAACACATGAAAGGGCTGCTGAAGCAGACAGCAATATTGAAGAGCAGGTAATTGCCATGTATAAAGCCATTGGTGAGTTGTCGAAGATCGACAAAGCCTTGGTGATGTTATATCTGGAAGATTACAGCTACCAACAGATTGGGGAGATGATGGGCATCACGGCGAACAATGTAGCCGTAAAGATGAACCGCATCAAAACCAAGCTGAAAGAAAATAGTAAAAAACATTATCAGTTCAACTAAAAACAATCATCATGGAACTCGATGAACTGAAAGCCTCCTTAAACAAACACCTGGAACAACCAGCAGCTCCGTTGGAAGCGTGGGGATTGGAACGTGCAATGCAGGGTAAAACAAGATCTGTTTTGTCTAAACTAAAACGCAGTGTTTGGATAGAAATTATCACCTCCATCCTATTCCTTGCCTTATTTGTATACGAAGCATTCTTTAGCGAATGGCGCGTGATGCGTATTTATTTCGGCACTTTCTCCGTGCTCTTCCTGATCTTCTTGCCCATCTTAATTGTGCTCTTGAAGCGAATCACTGCATTACAAGGCAATTCACTTCCAGTGAAAAGTAGTCTGCAAAAACTCACTGCCATTCTGAGAGAGTATGTAAAGCGTTATTTCCAATTCACCATGGCCTTGATTCCGATCTGTATTGTGTATGCAGGCTC
>DALYHN010000060.1:0-10857 GCA_031970875.1 Chitinophagaceae bacterium | reverse complement strand
ATATCTGGCAATGCGCTTAGGCTGGTTATTGTATCCTGCTGTACTTGTGCAAACAGTAATTGCTCGGCAAAAAGCTGTATGATGATTAATAGAAAGTATCGCATAAAAAAATCCCGAAGTGTTTGGCTTCGGGATGGTTGATTCAAAGACAATTATTTTTTCATGTACATCACTTCCTTCACCAGTTTCACTGTTCTGGTAACATCTGGAAGATAAGCCTGTACAAGATTTGGTGCATAGTGCATGGGTGCATCAGCACTGGTGATTCTTCTGATTGGCGCATCTAGATAATCAAATCCTTCTTTTTGAATGCGGTAAGAAATTTCAGAGCTGATAGATGCGAATGGCCATTGTTCTTCAACAATCACCAGACGGTTCGTTTTCTTCACACTTTCAAGGATGGTCATCCAATCAAGCGGACGAATGGTGCGCAAATCGATTACTTCAGCACTTATACCCTCTTTTTCCAACTCAGCAGCAGCACCTAATGCAACTTTCATCATTTTATTAAATGATACGATAGTTACATCGCGACCAGCTTTTTTTACATCAGCTTTACCGATGGGAATATAATATTCTTCATCAGGCACTTCGCATTTATCGCCATACATCTGCTCACTTTCCATGAAGACAACAGGGTCTTCTTCATAACGAATGGCTTGTTTCAACAAACCCTTTGCATCGTATCCGTTTGATGGAGAGATGACTTTAATACCTGGAATATTGGCATAATAGCTTTCAAATGCTGTTGAGTGCTGTGCACCTAATTGACCGGCAGAACCATTTGGGCCGCGGAATACGATTGGGCAACCAACTTGTCCACCACTCATCGCTAACATCTTAGAAGCGGTATTCAGGATTTGATCCATAGCCAACACAGCGAAGTTCCATGTCATGAATTCTACTACAGGGCGGAGGCCATTTTGTGCAGCACCTACGCCAATGGCAGCAAAACCAAGCTCAGAGATTGGTGTATCGATAACGCGCTTATCGCCAAACTCAGCTAACATACCCTGACTTACTTTATAAGCACCGTTGTATTCGGCTACTTCTTCCCCCATCAGGAATACACGCTCGTCTCTTCTCATCTCTTCGCTCATGGCTTCCCTGAGCGCTTCTCTAAATGCTATTGTCCGCATAATGCTGTTTTTTGTAGGGTTTACCCCTTTGAAAGTGCGGCAAAAATATAAGATTATCAGCGATATACCCAAAACTGTGGATAAGGATTGGGTACAAAAAAATCCCCCCAGCTTTTAACGCTGAGGGGATAATGAAAATATTAGCAAGTAGCTGAATTAGAATACGTTGTAACCGAAGGAAACATAGTACATGCCACCCACCTGTGGGTTACCGAATGCACTTCTGTAATACTTATTCCAAAGGTTAGATGCACCAATCTTCAGCATATTCTTTGTTTCTGGGAAACGGTAGTTGATCTGACCATCCCATACGCCGAATGAAGGAACAGTGCCTGAACCGAAAGTACCTTCCCAGTTCACAGCATCCTGCCATCTGTACTGAACATTGAAGCCCCAGTTCTTGTAGAACTTAGGATTGCTGAAGCCAAAGTTATAACGCATAGGAGGTGCGTTAAAGAAAGTAACCAAGCCTGGTGTAACATCTTGAAGCTTATCGCTTGAAACGTTACCGCTCAGTACATAACCTTTAGGCAACAACCACTCTGCGCTTACGCCCCAACCTTGTGCTTTTACAGTGTTAGTTGAGTTAGTTACAAAGCTATAGTTCTGTGTAGTGAATGGACTTGCCAGTTCAACAGGAGCATTTGCAGCAACTGCGCTAACACCACGACCCACAGCAACACGAGCAATGAAGTCGTTGTACTGGCTGAGGTAATAATAAGCATCGATCAATAATTTCTTGGTAATCATACCACGGTAACCTACTTCGAAAGAGTTTACAGACTCAGGCTTCAACGTAGTAGGCTGTTGTACTTTCAGCAATGTTGGGTTGGGTGTACCTGTTGCCAATGAAGCACGATATGCCACAATACTTTCTGCAGTGTATGCAGGGCTATTGTTAAAGTTGAAGAAGGTCGTGAAGCTAGACATACCACCAATCAAACGAGTAGATGGTGTTTGCAGGTTGATCCACTGATCCTGTGCAGTTGGGAAACGATACGCTGTCTGATAAGAAACACGGATATTGTTATCCTTAGCAACTTTGATCAAACCTGTGATACGTGGTGTAAAGCGGCCATCGAAATTCTGGTTCTTATCATAACGACCAGAAGCTGTCAGTTTGAAAATATCACCAAACTTCTTCTGCAACTGGATGTATCCACCATATTCATTGATGCCAATAGTACCAGCAGTATCAGCAAAGATGGTACCGTTAGAGTTCAATGCATATCTTCTGTAATTAGCACCTACCAGTACTTCAACTGCATTGTTAAACATGCTTGACAAGTTGTACTGTCCTTCCAAATGATACAAATCAGTTCTATCAGCAAACTGAGAACCGCCACGGCTGATTGGAGTGGTAGTTGACTGTCTGAAAGCAGCCATAAATTCAGGTGAACCCGGTGCGAAGCGGCCAGCTTCAGCAACAGATCTTGCTGCAGCATGTCCAATAGCACTAGGTAAACCTACACCAGGAGAAGTTGGGAGTAAGCCCAACAAAGCAGCTCCATAAGTGCCTGTATACTGCTGGAACCAAGTGGTATTGCCTTTGAAAGCGTTGTTGATACCAACAGCTGCGAGTGTAGACGCATAAGCATCACCAGAGTTTTCCTGTGTTGTGTAAGCACGGAGGAACCACTTATCGCTTTTCAGTTCAAACTTGTATTGACCCATTTTCAGGTTCTTGATAGCATATCGGTCTGCACCAGTATAAACGGTGGTACCCATACCCCAATAACCAATGAATGAAGCTTCTACTTTATCATTCAGCTTGTAGTTCAAGCCGAAAGTAGTTTTGAAGTTATACGCGTTATAGTCTACAATATCTCTTTCGTCATAACCTGTTCTACTTGCACTTTGGCCAAGGAAGGTATTTCTGTAAGGATTACCGGCTGCTGTTGAAGTAGGGATCAAGAAAGGAAGGAATTGAGATAATGGTGCTAGTGCAGGGTTAGAACCAAAAACTTGTGCAATTTGGATAGGTGTTCTACCTAATCCTAACAACTGGTCAATTACACCGAAAGCTGCACCACCGCCAGCAGCGCCAACTTGCGCTCTAACTGCCTGTGCCAGTGCCTGAAGACTCGCAGAAGCTTCGTCGCCAAGTACACTAACACCATCGTAGTTAGGATCATTGAATCTTGCGCCAGGTACCGTGTTACTTAATACGTTATTTCTTAACAGATTGGTTGCATCATTCGCCTGCCAGTCTTGTGCTTGAACGAACTGTGCAGAAATCTTGAATGCAAAACGATCGTTTACTTTTTTAGCCCAACGTACAGCCCAGTCATGCATAGGCGCTGCATTACGCTGCTTGTTATCAACGTGGTTTACACCAGTTTTGATTTGGAAGCTTAATCCCTGGTATTTAAATGGACTCTTGCTGTTCATCAGCATGGTACCGTTCATACCACCAGGACCGTATAAAGCTGAAGATGCACCCTGTAGTAATTCTACATTGTCAACATCGAGTTCAGTCATACCGATGATATTACCAACGGAGAAGTTCAAACCAGGAGCCTGGTTATCCATACCATCAACCAATTGGTTGAAACGAAGGTTACCACTACCATTAAAACCACGAGTACCTACAGTACGGAAGAATGTACTTGATACAGTCATGTCAACACCTTTCAGGTTGGCCAAGGCATCATAATAGTTAGGTACGGCAGCATTTCTTACTGCAGCTGTACCCATTCTTTCGATAGATACAGGCGATTCGATAATTCTTTCAGGCAATCTAGAGGCAGCAACTACCACTTCATCACCTAATGTGAAAGATGTTTCCATATCAACATTAACTACCTGATTATTGCTGTTAACAGCAACTTCTTTATTGGCATAACCTACAGAGGAGAATACCAATGTGAAAGGCAGTTTCTGATTGGTGGAAAGCTTAAAATTACCTTTGTCGTCTGTGAATGTACCCGTTGTAGTGCCTTTGATCGTCACAGAAACAGCTGAAACCGTTTCTTTTGACTTATTATTCTTGACACTTCCAGATACTGTGGTGGATTGCTGTGCATTGACTGTCATTGTAAAAATGGCAGCAAGGAATAGCAAGCCAGATCGCAGGAATCTTCTCATAATAGCAAATTTTGGATTAGAATATTCAGCAAAATAGGGATTGTTGATTGCTCGGGAAAATTTTATTTGCTAACAAAACCAGCCATTTTGTTGAAAAAAATGGATAAACACGGCAGCTATAAAAGTGCTTCTCAGGCCTACTTTTGACACATGGCACAATTTCAATTTCCAAATCAGACGGGATTTTATAGCGGTAAAGTGAGAGATGTATATTCAATTGGGGCAGACTTATTGGTTATGGTTGCGAGTAACCGTATTTCTGCTTTTGATGTCATATTACCCAGACCAATCCCTTATAAAGGTCAGGTATTGAATCAAATTGCGGCTTATATGCTCCAGTCTACTGAGGATATTTGTCCAAACTGGCTGCTATCAAGTCCTGCTCCCAATGTAAGTATTGGTAAACGCTGTACGCCCTTTAAGATCGAAATGGTTGTTCGAGGAAATCTAACCGGACACGCCTGGAGAACCTATGCTTCGGGAAAAAGGGAATTGTGTGGAGTAGCCATGCCTGAGGGGATGAAAGAAAATGACTTCTTCCCCACGCCAATTATCACACCTAGCACAAAAGCTTCAGAAGGGCACGATGAGGATATTTCAAAAGAAGCCATTATTGAACAAGGACTAGCTACAGCTGAAGAATGGGCTGTGCTGGAAAAATATACCCTCGCTTTATTTGAGCGCGGGAAATCTATTGCAGCCAAACAAGGCTTAATTCTGGTTGACACAAAATATGAATTCGGCAAAATTGGTGATACCATTTATTTAATGGATGAGATTCATACACCCGACTCCTCCAGATATTTCTATGCCGATGGTTTTGAAGAGCGTCAGGCAAAAGGCGAAAGACAAAAGCAATTGAGTAAAGAGTTTGTGCGCGAATGGCTGATTGCAAATAATTTCATGGGTAAGGAAGGACAAGCTGTTCCAGAAATGACAGACGACTGGGTACAAACCATTTCTACCCGTTACATTGAACTATATGAAAAAGTAATCGGCCAGTCTTTTGAACCCAAAGCACTGACAGATGAGGAAACTTATTCGCTCATTACTGCTGCATTAGCGAAACACTAATTATGTATGTGACGATGCCTTTCTGATCTCTAAATGTTCAGTCAAGGTGGGCCTTAGTCTTTGTTTACTCTTATTGAATACATGCTGGCCATGATTGGTACCGCTGCGCAGTTGTTTCTGTCTTTCTAGGGGAAGATGCAAAGTATCTTTACATTCTATACTGCAACAACCTTCATGCTTAGCTGCACATTCTGGACATTGAATAAACAATAAATGACAGCCATCGTTTTTACAGTTGGTATGCGTATCGCATGGCTTACCACATTGATGACACTGAGCAATCACATCTTCAGTAATACGCTCGCCCAAGCGATTGTCGAACACAAAGTTTTTACCGATGAATTTACTGGTCAGTTGATTTTCTTTTACCTGCTTTGCATAATTGATGATTCCACCTTCTAGGTGAAATACATTTTTGAATCCTCTGTGTAATAAGTAAGCGCTTGCTTTTTCGCAACGGATACCACCTGTACAATACATAATCACCTGCTTATCCTCGTTGCCCTTCATCATATCAACAGCCATAGGTAATTGATCCCGGAAGGTATCTGACGGAATTTCTAAGGCGTTCTCAAAATGACCCACTTCATACTCATAATGATTGCGCATGTCTATTACAAAGGCATTGCCCGATTCGATCATGGCATTCATTTCAGCTGCATTCACATATTTCCCTTTACGCTCCATGCTGAAATCTGGATCATCAATCCCGTCTGCTACTATTTTTTCACGCACTTTGATTTTTAATACCCAAAAACTTTTGCCGTCATCATCTACTGCAATGTTTAAACGCAACCCGTTTAAAGGTTCAATAGAATAGAGATAGTTCTTTAATGCTTCGAAATTATTCGATGGCACACTGATCTGTGCATTGATCCCTTCTTTCGCTACATAAATGCGACCGAAAACTTTTAAGGCATCAAGGGCTTTGTATAAGCTGTCTCGAAATTCCTGCGGATTTTGAATAGGGAAATACTGATAGAAGCTAATCGTTGTTCTAGGGTCTTTTTCTTCCATGAGGCGGCGCTTTAGCTCCTCGTTGGAAACTCGGTTGTGTAGTAAGGCCATCTGTAATGATTTTAGATATCTGCCACCGAAGTGGTTAATATTCCTGTTATGGACCCGGTTGCATGCCGGGCAAAATGCATAGCAAAACTACGATTTACTAGTCATTATTCGTCTGATCCAGCCAATAAGCCTGAGAATGAAAGTCTTACCCCGCTGTATTTGTTACCGCCAGATTCAAATCCCTGCATAAAATCTACACGCATGACTTTGAAAATGTTCTCAACTGAAAAGAAAACTTCATTGTATTGCTTGTTAGCTGTTAGGAAACTATTGGCACCTGTCACAAAAAACCAGTTCAACTTTTTAAAGAAGGGGATTTTATTGGTCAATAATCCATTCAAGTGATACTCAACATGTGCTTGTGTATAGAAAGAAGCGGTATTGCTAAAGCGATAGTAAGGCGCTAACTGGAATCTATTCAAGTAATCTGAACTGAACATGGTTTGGTTACCCAGAATATGCTGGTAGTCTGGTAAAAAGACTTTGTCTTTATTTAAGAAACCACCAATCTGTGCTCTGTAGTTCAGACGACCACCAAGGTTCATGTTGATATTATCACTGATACCCAAACGCCATTTCGTGTATTGTACATCACTGCCCAGTATATTCGGTAGCCCTTGTGTTACTGAAAAATTGAATGTTGGGTATCTGGAACCAACGTTCACTTTTCTCTCCGGAAACTCAACATAGCGAGCGCCTGGCTGCCAACTAATATTTGCTGTAATACTCAAAGCCTGGTGTCTGGTAATTTGTGTTGTACCAGCCAAATCAACAGGATAATTGGGCGTGAAATTATCGGGCTTGCCCTTTCGCCAACTGATTGGGTTGGCTAAATTTTCTAGGGGTCTTCTGTCTTGGAACTGTGCGCTGGCAGAAAAGCTCGCACCTTTACCCAAGCCTGTGCTGTAAGATGCACTCGCAAATCCTGCTTCATATAATTTCATAAAGTTCTCTGCACGATATAATGTAGCGAGTGTATTGAATCTTGGTAAGATTGGATTGGCATTATTGAATTGAAAGACCCTTGACCCTGCGGCAATATTGATATTCTTGAAATACTTCTTGCCGAAAGAATAGTTTACCCGCATGTAGCCATTCCAATGACGGTTACCAGTACCGTATCTAATTGTAGGTTGAATGCTAATAGCTTCTCGACCGTTTTCAGAGAAACGTTTGTTCCAAGTAGGTGCAGCATTCAATACCCATCCTTCTACGATATTGTAATTGATCCAATCAAACACTGGTGGAATACTGAAGCTCTCTTTCTTTTTACGCTTGATAAAACTCTCGCCAGTTAATAATAAACCTGATACAGAAAGCTTATTAGCTCTTCTATCTAAAGAGTCTAGGTATTTAGGATCTTTTTGTACCTGCTCTAAACTGTCTTTCTTTTTGTAATCCTTTACCTCTACTTCAAGCAGTGGAACTGGTCGGATACTATCCCAGTAAGTCTTAGGTCGCTTATTAGAACTATCAACAAATTTCAATACAGTCGCATCAAAGAAGTTAGGTGCTATTTTGGGGTTTAGATCAAACTGGTCATATATCTGAACAAAGCTGCCAAAGAAATCAAAAGTGAAAAATTTGCCTGCAGGATAGATGACCTGATTTTTGATCGCCCAATTATTCCCAGCGGGTACATACAATTGTTCAATGGTAAGTGTGTCCAAAAATTGCATCTGTTGCTCTTTCAGGATGGATAGTTTGGTGCTGTGTATGCGCCAATCACCCTCCATGATATTGATGTAACCACTAAATAAAGGTTCATACTTGCGCTTAGGAATAACCTTGATTCGGTTGATCTCTCTACCATTCTCAAAAAATGTTCCTTCAAACTTGTACTTGTAAAAGTTCAATGCACCATTGGCTATTGGCGATACAAATCCTCTTGGGTTCAATCCCCTACCTAGTGATACATTGTTTTCATAGAAAGAGATTATTTGCGGACTGCTAAAACCAAATCCATCACTTTGTCCGCTTACCCTTGTTGAGAGTACTTCAGTTTTTCGTTTATTATTACCATCCCTTGTATAACGGGCAATTGTTTCTGAAAGAAAGATCATTTTGCGCTTGCTGGTATCGCCATCTTCAAAATCAACTTTCTGCCCTAAAAACTTTTTGGGATAGTCGCGCAATTGCAATTGTCCTTTTATGTACACATTGCATTGAAACTTATCCAACTCGTTTTCATAGTCAGGTCTTTTCTTTATGGCATTGCGAATAATGCCATAAGCCGGGTCTTCTCCTTTTGTGTTAACCACAACTTCTTTTAAATCATATTGCTGATCTTCTAGTTCAAAATCTACGGTTTGACTAGTCTTGCCAATGGTGATTTTTTTCTCCGCTGCTTTATGACCCACATGCTGACAAACTAATGTATAGGTTCCAGGTGCTAGATTTAATTGGTATTGACCTTTTGCATTTGCGGTTGTACCATTCGTAGTACCTTTTATAAGTACTGAGGCAAAGGGAATAATAGCGTCTCCTTTTTTCTCTTTGATTGTACCTTGAATAGTGCCTGCGAAACTGTTGACAACTGGGCATAGCAGTAGCAGGGTGAGTAATGTTCTGGTCATTTGGTTACTTGCTTATAGCGAAAGTAACAAGCAAGAACGATGCCAAATGCAGATAGTTACAGCTATCTGCGGCTTTAACAAAGCTTTATTTATGAACGGAGATAACTGCCTGTAAGTGCAGATAAACCGCCCAATAAACCGCCCACTATTCCAGTAATCAGGATGAGTAGTACATAAGATTCACCTAATGGTAAGATGCTTGCTACTTTGGTAGCTAAGATGTGCTCATTCGCAATATCCTTAAGAGTGGCCACAACCACCCAAAGAATACTTACGCCAGCAAACCCTGATAAAAAAGACTGGCCGGGTGTGTGTTTTCTCCAGGCAGCTATTAATGCAATTGGTAGTACAAAGCTCCACCAAGGCAATGCCGTAATCATTCCGGTGATATAGGTAACAAATGCAATCATTACAATGGTTATTAGTTGTTTCATAAGAATCGATCAATTGGTGAATTGAATATGCCAAGGCATGCTTTTCGCAGCCTGTGCTTGGTTGACAAATTGTAAGCGATAATATTTACCCGCTGCCCAGCTGTTTACAAAACTATCGTAATACTTACTGCCGGGGTTGCCGCTTTGTCCGCCGGGGTAAACACCATAAGCTTCAATGTCATCTGTCATGTGAACAATCATCCGCCAGCTAGGCCCGTGATTACCTGTAGTAGCGTTGATAATATGTACACCTCCGCCAATCGGTAAATTCAACCTGCTCAAAGCGGGCGTTTTGGTTAAATGGTCTACATGGGTAGCCTTAAATGCACCCCATGCAAGCTTATTCTCTTTATCTAGCTGCTCCAATTTTGGAATAGCTAAGGCCAATGCTTTACGCATCGCATCATGCATGGTTTCTTTATTATCTAATGTGCGGATATCATCTGCAAACTTGTACGTGGTATCGCGAAGCAAGGATTCTAGCAATGTAGATTCGTCGGGCCAAGGAATGGCCATATTGGCTGCAGCAATCTCATCATTCCAAACAGCTGTTTCTAAGCTGTCCCATAAAACACGAAATACAGTAGCGCCCTTTTCATTGATGCCGTTATCAAGGTTCCAACTATCAAGTATGTCAATATATTTTTTCTCACTGCTATTAAGGCTCAACTGGTTGAGATATCGTTTCAATACAGGCCTTGCATATTCAGCAAAGACATTGTAATTATCTGTTTGCAGATCTTGCATAGTCTTAGCCGTAGCACCTGTAATGACTGCTAATTTTCTATTGATAATAATGCCTCTGTATAAAGGGAAATTACTTGGAGCACCTAAATAATAAGGGTAAGTAGCATCTGTCGCCATTTGGTTGGCGCTGCTTACAAAGTCTCTTGCAGGATTCACCGATCTGGCGTTTTCCTCATCCGGAATAATACCCTGCCACATAAAGCTGCTATCGGTTCCAGGCAAAATATAATCGCCCTGCTTTTTCCATTTCGCTACAAAAGCACCTTGCTGTGTAATAGCGATATTACTTTTCTTGTCTGCGTACACAAAGTTCTGGCCGGGACATTCGAAGTATTCAATGGCTGTTCTATAGTCTTGCAGGTTTTTAGCTCTATTCAAGCCGTAGAATGTACGCAACTCATTGCTTGGGTCGTGTGCTTTCCATCTAAGCGCCAGATATTGACCATCTTTCTTAGCAGTTTGAAAAGCTTTGTCATACATCACCGGACCAAATACTGTCATCGCGATGTTTTCTTCCAGTGGCTCCCCTCCTTTCACTTGAATGGTTTCTTTTCGCTTGCTTGCTTTTACCCATGCGTTGTTAAACCAATATTCTTGCATGGTAGAGTCTTTGAATTTGATCTCGTAATAATCAATTACATCTCTACCAGCATTGGTTACACCCCAGGAGATACTATCGTTAAAACCAATGATTACTGCTGGAGAACCGGGGAAGCTAGCGCCATAAGTGCT
>DALYHN010000059.1:4389-10881 GCA_031970875.1 Chitinophagaceae bacterium | reverse complement strand
TTTTAACGCCTTTGAGGTGATTGGTGACAGCGCGAATCTTAGCAGTGGTCTCTTGTAAATCAAACAAGGTTCTGCCGCAAGATGGGCAGGAAATATATTCTGTCTTGGAAATTCTTGTTCTTGTTGCTTGTAGAATACCGAAAGCCGTAGTATTGATAAACGCTTCAGGTGTTTGGTTCTGTACATAGTTTCTGCCAGATGCATTCAGCTCAGTTGCTGCCGTATAGGACTCTTTCGTCATGCCAAAGCAAACACCATCACCAAAGCCATCCAACAATAATGCCCCGGCTTCAGTTGCATAATGAATCAGGTGTTCGTCAGCCGTGCGCCAGTTGCTATCATTCACAAAAATGACCGGATTACCAATCTTTCTAGCATTTAGCTCAACCATCATTCTACGGATCGCTGGCATGGCATGTGCATTCTTGCTGCTCAGACAAAGTACAACTGTTTCATTGAGTTTGCCAGCATCTTGTAACACATCCAAATCAGTAAAATCATTCACATTTGTCTCATCACTAAAACAATCCACCATCACAAAATTGATACGATCACTAATCTGCTCCGCTTCAGCAAAGCCCTTTGCATCAAAAATGGGGAAGCATGATGTTTTATCTGTTGCTGCTTCCCAATGATTAGGCCATGTAATAATCTTCAGCGTGCCTGGCAATGCAAAATCAGGCAAGGCTTTGCCGGTAAACACATAATCTGCAGCAGCATCACTGATGCTCCACTTATCGGTAGCTGCATCATACTGATAGCCGACAGATTGCAAATCTTGTGGCTCCAGATTGTCAATACGACTCATATCTGCCACCACCACCGGCACTTGTGTGCCGCCGATATTTTCGATAGCGGTACTTTGTCTACGCTTGTATTGGAAGGGAGAATAATTCAATTGCTCAATGGCAGGAATGGACAGATGCTCGCTGCGTGTGTTGTAACGCTTCACGAGATCACGGCAGACAGGAATTTCAAACTCAGGATCTTCTGTCAACGATACGCGAACCGTATCACCAATACCATCTTCTAATAAAGTACCAATACCTGCAGCACTTTTGATACGGCCATCTTCTCCATCACCAGCTTCAGTAACACCGAGGTGCAAAGGATAGCATTCACCAAATTCCTGATCCATGGTTTGAATGAGCAAACGATAAGCCTGTACCATCACTTGCGGGTTAGATGCTTTCATACTCAACACAATATTGTGAAAGCTTTCTGCACGTGCAATACGCAAAAATTCCATGGCGCTTTCTACCATACCCATGGGTGTATCGCCATAACGACTCATGATACGATCACTAAGTGATCCATGGTTGGTGCCAATGCGCATGGCAGTACCATACTCTTTACAAATCTTCACCAACGGAGTGAAACGCTCCACAATGCGTTCAATCTCTTCCTGATATTCCGCATCGGTATAATCAATGGTTTCGAATTTTTTCTTATCAACGTAGTTACCCGGATTCACACGCACTTTCTCTACGATGCGTGCCGCAATCTCAGCAGCATTGGGCGTGAAATGGATATCAGCCACCAACGGCGTGCTGTACCCACGCTTGCGCAATTCATCTTTAATGTTTTGCAGGTTCTCTGCCTCTTTTTTGGAAGGCGCTGTAATACGCACCAGCTCCGCACCGGCTTCAATACAACGGATGGTTTGCTCCACTGTAGCCATGGTATCCATGGTATCGGTGGTGGTCATGGTTTGCACACGAATGGGGTGACCATTACCCAGCAACAAATCACCAATCTTCACCTCACGGGTGATTAATCTTTTGTACTGCGTCAGTGAATGACAATAAGCCTGCATAATCAGATTCTATTATCTACAGCCAAACAGCTGTAGGTGAGGATTGTTTGTTAGCGCTTGCCTTCCAGAAAACCCAGCTGCTTCAGGATATCCATGAGTATTTGCTTGCGCACAGTTTGCATATCGGTTCCTGCTTTGGCTTCTACCAATAACACAAAGAAATAAGGATGCTTGTTCTCTTCTATCCAACCCAGTATCCAACCTTTCTGTTGATCTGTTCCTGGATTCGCCCAACCTGTTTTGTAAGCGAGTTTGTAATTTGAATTCGCTTCCTGCAGCATCACGTTGCGCACAATTTCCTGCGTACGCTTTTGGAAAGGCAATTCACCGAAATACAATCGTTTCACCAAACCCAATTGTTCATCAGGGCGCACTTTCAGGCTACCATCCAACCAAAACTGATCTATTTCTTTGCCAATTACATGATTACCATATTTTAGGCTATCCAACCAACGCTGCATGGTATCTCTACCAATACGTCGTGCCACTTCCTGATAGTAAGGCACTGCAGAAGCTTTGAATGCTTCTTCCATAGTCAAGTCTTTGTTCCATGCATGCATGGTATCGCCTGCAGGACCAGTTCTCACCACACCATCCCAGCGAATCACCATTTTCTCGTTTTCTATCACGCCTGTTTCCAGACCAATGAGTGAATTCACGATTTTGAAAGTGGAAGCCGGTGTATAAGCAGAGTCTTTGTACTTTGGTAATGCATAGATAGTGAACTGACCCAAGCTATTATCGAACAAAGCGAATGTGCCTGTTGTGTTTTGCTTATCGAAATGTGCTTTCAGGCTTTCGTCTACGGTTACATTATTGGGACTACAAGTTGAAAATGTCAACGCCAATCCGAATAACCATCCTGCTGTCTGCTTAGTCCAATTCATACAATCAATTATTTAATAACGCCCAGTTGTTTACCTACTTTGGTGAATGCCGCAATGGCTTTGTCCAGATGCGCCTGCTCATGTGCTGCACTCAGCTGTACACGAATACGTGCTTGCCCTTTGGGAACCACAGGGAAGAAGAAACCAATCACATACACACCTTCTTCCAGCAAAGCAGCTGCAAATTGCTGTGCAATAACTGCATCATAGAGCATGATGGGCACGATGGGATGCTCGCCCGGCTTGATATCAAAGCCTGCTTCCGTCATCTTAGTGCGGAAGTATTTGGTATTGAATTCCAGTTTATCGCGCAGCACCGTGGTTTCAGTCAGCATATCCAACACAGCAATAGAAGCACCCACAATGCTTGGTGCTACTGTATTGGAGAAGAGATACGGACGTGAACGCTGACGCAGCATTTCAATGATTTCTTTTCTGCCGGATGTGAAACCACCTGACGCGCCACCCAAGGCCTTACCTAATGTACCTGTGATGATATCAATTCTGCCCATCACACCACGGTGCTCATGTGTACCGCGACCAGTCTTGCCCAAAAATCCGGATGAATGACATTCATCAATCATCACAATGGCATCGTATTGATCAGCGAGATCACATATTTTATCCAATTGTGCGATGGTGCCATCCATGCTGAATGAGCCGTCTGTAACGATGATACGGCTTCTGCAGCCAGCACTTTCTTTCAGCTTGGCTTCCAGATCTTCCATATTGTTGTGCTCATAGCGGAAACGCTGTGCTTTACACAAACGCACGCCATCAATAATGGAAGCGTGGTTCAATGCATCAGAAATGATAGCATCTTCTTCATTGAAAAGAGGTTCAAATACGCCACCGTTGGCATCAAAAGCCGCAGCATATAAAATGGTATCTTCTGTACCCAGAAACTGGGCAATCTTTTGTTCGAGTTCTTTATGAATATCCTGCGTCCCGCAGATAAAACGCACACTACTCATGCCATAACCATGGGTATCGATGGCTTTGTGGGCAGCTTCAATCACCTTGGGGTGAGAGGACAATCCGAGATAGTTGTTGGCACAAAAATTCAGCACCTGCTTACCGTTAACCGTGATTTCTGGTCCCTGCTCACTGGTAATGATGCGCTCTCTTTTCAGCAATCCGGCCGCTTCTATTTCCTTTAGTTCCGTTGCGATACGTGCTACAAATTGTTCGTTCATATTGCAAACTTTAGGCTGCAAAGGTAAGGAGCAGGACGGGAAGCCCCGAACGGAATCAGAAACAATGCAATTAATTGATTGTTAAGTGATTAGCTAATAACAAACCGATACCCAACTCCCTTGATGGTGAGTATCTCCACGGTAGTATCGTCTTTGAGGTAACCGCGCAGTTTGGTGATATAAACATCCAGGTTGCGGCTATTGAAGAAAGAGTCATTGCCCCAAATATGGTTGAGCAGTTCTCGGCGGTCGATGACATCATTACGATGCTGCCAGAGATACTTGAGCAGTTCTGCTTCGCGATATGACAGTTTTTTCTCCTGGCTGCCGATGCTGAGTACCTGTCGATTAAGGTGGAATTGGTAGCGACCAATCACCAAACTATCACCGCTAATGGTAATCTCTGTGGACTGTTTTACACGAAGTGCATTTTCAATACGCACGATCAGCTCTTCCATACTGAAAGGCTTGCGGATATAATCATTGCCGCCCAGCTTGAAGCCACGAACCACATCTTCTGTTTGCGTTTTGGCAGTTAAGAAGATGATGGGCATATCCTCATTCAGCTTGCGGATATCTTCTGCCAGCTCAAATCCATTGCGATTGGGCAGCATCACATCCAGAATACAGATATCGGGTTGAGCGTCTTCAAATAAACGCACCACATTGGCACCATCTGTTTCCATTACCACTTCAAAGCCACGGCTCTCAAGTGTCTCCTTCACGATTTTGCCGAGAAAGACTTCATCCTCTACATATAGTACTTTGATGCTCATGCAATCGGTAATTGAACGGTGAATACACTACCCTTGGGTTGATTATCGGTAACAGCAATTTGTCCGCCATGCTGTTGCACAATATGGGCCACATAACTCAGTCCCAAACCATAGCCCTTGGCATTATGCCTGTCGTTACTAGGCACACGGAAGAATTTCTCAAACACTTTTTGCTGATAAGCTTTGGGAATACCAATACCCTGATCGTCAATTTGTAAGTATATCTGTGGTGATTTGCTAATAAGCTTAATCGTAATTACTGGTTTTCCTTCGCTATACTTCAGCGCATTATCCAGCAGGTTATACACCACACTAATCATGTGCATCCGATCTGCCTGAATGGTGAAGTACTGACCTTCTGTTGCCACCTGCACAGAAGCATGCACTTTATCAAACTGCAGGCGCATGGTTTGCACCACTTCTTGAATCAGTTGCTGCAGATCAAGCATCTCCAGCTGCATGTGCACTGCATCTTTCTCAAACATCGACAACTTGAGCACCTTATCTACCAAGAGTCCCAACCTTTGTAATTCAGCACCGGAAATATCCAGATACTCTTTTGTTTTCTCGGGATTTTGAATCGCATTGAAATTGCGCAATGCCTCAATCGCCACATTTACCGTTGCAATAGGCGTTTTAAGCTCATGGGTGATATTACTGATGAATTCATTCTTGATATCAGCCAAACGTTGTTGCCTGCGCAAGTTTTGATACATGAATACAAAAGCAGTTACCAATAAGACAATTAATGCCAGCGAACCAATAACCTGCCAACGCATTTGCTGCAAGAGATAGCTGCCCGTATCACTAAACACAGCTTGATACGAATAAGGTACGGTAAAGCCGGTGATCATGGCTGCAGTAATAAATCCGCTGAGTGTATCCCTTGGCTCGGTCATTAGGGGCAAACTGTCCCTTTGCCACTTCTTAAACACAATGGTATAGGGCAGTTTTGGGTGCTTCTCGGCCAATACTTTTCTAAAAGCACTATCCACCTGTGCAGGAGGAATAGAATCATTCAGTGTTTTATTATTCTTGAAGAGAGTAACAACCGGTTGATTAAATGGAGCCGTCTGAATACTTGCAGTTGGTGGTGTAACAATATGCAAAATGGTATCAGACTGTTTCTTTGATCCACTGTCGGTATGCTTCATCAAAAAAGACATACGCATGTTGCTCATAGCTTTTTTCAATAAGCTATCAACCTGTCCAGAATTCGAACTTACTTGAAGCGTTGAACCTCCATTAAGGATGATTCGTTTGATACCACCACTCGTATCAACCCTTACTTTGTTACTGGTATCTCTTTGCTGAGCTTGCCGGATAAACACTTCCATCAACTCAGGCGGAGGAACTGCTTTATCACCTGCTTTGAAAATATTGATGGCCTGAATCTGATCGGGTGATATTTTATTCAAGGTCTTGGCGAGTGCTGATGCCACTTTAGCACTATCTCTTTCCTCGCTCACCCGCATTTCATATTTGAAATTCTTCAGATAAGTTTGTTTCGGCTTTTTTGCAGAAACGATTTGTTGGCTTTGACTACTATCAGCCGCAGTAAAGAGTAATGTATCCTGTAGAAAACGATTTCGCTGTAACTGAAAAAAACTGGTTCGGAAACTGGCATCGATACCCCGCTTCAGATTGGTGTACTCATCTGCATAGAGTTTACGCAGCCAGTAGACCTGACCAAGCGCCACCAACAGAATCGTCAGTAGCATCAACAATAATGATATCCTAATTCGCTTCACTGAACAAATGTACAACCCTGTATCAGCCAGCAATCGATCCTTAACCTTAATTAACCTCATTCCAAC
>DALYHN010000059.1:0-4289 GCA_031970875.1 Chitinophagaceae bacterium | reverse complement strand
TCCAGAGAAGTACTGGGTGAGCAGTTCTTAATCACAGATTCTGTGAGAAAAGAGAAATGGAAACTTTCTGAAGAAACCAAAACCATTGCTGGTCACCTATGCCGAAAAGCAAGTTTACGTACCAAGATAGTTAACCCTACCATGCGTATGTCGATTGGTGGTGGTGGTCCCGCAGGAAATCAGCAAACACAAGCTCCTCAAGAAAAAGAAGTAGATGTGGTTGCATGGTTCGCAGATGATATCCTTTCGCCTGCTGGTCCTGAAAATTATAATGGATTGCCGGGTGTGATTCTAGAATTAGATATTGATAATGGTGGAACAGTTTTCAGCGCTTTAGAAGTGCTAACTAAAGCAGATGCTAAAATGCTGAAAGAGCCTAAGAAAGGAAAGAAAGTAACACCTGATGGGTTTAGAAAAGCTTTAAACGACATTATGCAAAACATGGGGCCAGGTGGTATGCGCTTTGGCGGAGGCCGATAATTTTATCCAAATAAAAAAGGCACTCAAATGAGTGCCTTTTTATTACTTCTCTATACCGAGTAACTCTACTTCAAAAATCAGCGTAGCACCCGGACCAATTTTCTCTCCTGCCGCTCTATCGCCATATGCCAAATCTGAAGGCAGATAAATCTTCCACTTACTTCCTACAGTCATTTGTTGTAATGCCAATTGCCAGCCACGTATCACGTTACCTAAAGGGAAACTGATTGGTTCGCCTCTATCTACTGAACTATCGAATACAGTACCGTCAATTAGTGTACCATGATAATGGCAACGAATGGTTGATTCCAAGCTTGGCTTGGTGGTATCCGTTCCTTTTTTGATTACCTCATACTGCCAACCTTCCGGCATGGTGATCACACCCTGACGCTTGGCATTATTCGCCAAAAATGCAGCACCGGCTGCTTTATTGGCCTTGATCTTTACTGCATTGTCTTTATTCATGTAGGTTTCCATGATATCATTCACAGACTCAGGTGCACAAAGCGTGGGCTTTTTCTGCAATACATCTGCAATAGCACGCTGTACCAATGATATATTCAGTGTAGAAAGTTTGGGCTGCTGTTGCAGGCTTTGTCCGATAGACAAACCCAATGCATACGCTGCACTATCATTTAAGTTTTTCAACACAGGTGCTGCAGGTTTTGCCACTGGCTTAGGCTTTGCTACAGGCTTTTGCTGTGCAGCTACTTGTGCTACTGCAAACAAGCTAATCGCCATCATAATTTGCTTCATATTCTTGTATTAGGGCTTCAAATGTAGGGCATGCAAACATAATATGTAGCTAAAATGAATGGCTACAAAAAGAAAATCCCAGCCTAAAAAGGCCGGGACTAAACTGTATTAAAGAAAAACTAGTTGAGGGTTCTGAATGCGAAGCGGGGGCCTGCACTAGCAGTACCGCTCTTATTCAGGATAAATGTGAAGCCAAGGGTAAAATATCTTTGTAACACATTATAGCGTACATCTTCCACATAGTTCTGATTGGCGTTACGTGTGATACCTACGTTCTGATTTAAGAGATCAAATGCACTCAGCTTCACTTCTGCACGCTTATTCTTCAGAAAGCTCTTGGCTACTGAAGCCGTCCAATAAGGCACTTTGGTGTTAAAACCATCCGCACGACCGCTGTTCACTGTGTAAGTAAGATTATTGTTGAAGATTAAATTACCAGGCAGATAATTCACCATTTCAATCGTATACACTTGTTGTAAAAAACGATTATTTAGCTGTGGCTGTAGTGAATATGCTGCTTTGCTGATATTCAATCGGCCGGAGGCGAAAACATCAATCTTGTTTTCAAGAGAGAATGTCCAGCTGATATTCGGACTCACAGAGGTGTTCGCAATTTCATTACGCTGATTGTTGACAAAGGAAACATTGTTACTATGGTTTACGCCTACACCAATATCTACTCTTGACTTTAATTTCTTCAGATTAAATCCGCTATTCAGGTTGGCGAAAGCAAAGAAGACTCCATCTGCATTCACTGGTTTGCTAAAGCGACTACCATTTGCCTGAATCATATCCGAGTTCACAATCGCATTATTCGTTTTGTTTAAAGATGCCACCAAGAACAGATTACGACCTCTTGCGATATTCAGGTTGGTGAAAGAAGCAGTAAGGCTGTGAATATACGATCGACGCAAATCGGGATTACCAGCAGATACATTCAATGGATCTGACACATCCGGTACAGGCTGCAATTGCGCTGTAGAGGGCTGTTGTGTGGATGTGTTGTAATTGATATTCACAGTAGCTTTTGAATTGAATGCATAGCGCATGTTTGCTGATGGAAGTATGTCAGCAAAATTTTGCTCAATATTGGTACCTGTTGTTTTATTCTCACTAATCAGGTTAGTCTGCTGAGCAGACGCAGCAATACCTGCATTCAGCTTTTTATAATTTGTACGTAAGCCTACTGTACCGCCTGCTACCGTATTACGATTAGCAAAAGCGTTTGATAAAATCAGGTTGTCTACATCATACTTACCGGTACCCGCATTAAAATCCCTGGTCTTTCTATCACTATTACCTGAACTCGTGTTGTAATAACCTGTCAGTTCCAGCAAAGAGCGCTTACCCAACTGCTCAGTAAAAGTTGCAGAACTATTCAAAGAACGTGCAACAGCATCACGTGTGGCACGCTGGTTCAGAATAGAGTCTTTCACAGGAATACCAGCAGCATAGAAAGTATTTTTAGTATACAAACTACCTTCTAAAGCACTTTCATTATAGGCCATGTTCAATGTAGCAGAAAAAGTTCTTCCCTTTTTCTTGAATTTCTTTCTGTACAACATATTGTTACTGAAATTCATGGCCTCGGTCTGATTTCTATTATCAGAGAAACCATTATTGATCAGTTGACCATTGACAGCATCTGAACGATAGGTATTTAAAGTTTGCGTATTCCCTTGCTGAAAAGTGAGTTGGGGAACAATACGCAGCGAATTGGAGCTATCAAATTGATGATCAATCGTCATACCAAAGCGCTGTTGCTGCGCATCTCGATTGGTAATGGCACTCGACTGATAATTGAAATTGTTTCCCGGGAATAAATTCTGTCGATTGGTATTGCGTTCTGTGAGTAGTCTTGTATCACTGATCAACGCATTACCATTCACATCGGTTTTCTTATTCCATTTATCATTGAAGTTCAAACCGCCAGCATAAGTATTGGCAACACCTTGTTGGTTTTGACCCATCCCTGTAACAGGTAAGCCATAGTCCTCGCCAGCACCGATACGAATGGAGATACCGCCGCTACCGCTACGCATACCGCGCTGTAATTCGCCATTGAAATTCAGAATATCACTCAACGAAAAACCTTGACGATTGGTATTATTCGCCATACCCAGAAAAGACAATTGCTTATCTCCATTAAATCGGTTTACGTTAGCCTGTGCATCAAACCTGCTTTCTGTTCCGCCAGCTGCAGTTACCCTACCAAAAGTAGCTTTATTCTTATCCTTCTTCAATTTCAGGTTGATGGCTTTTTCACTTTGCCCATCATCCATACCCGTAAACTGCGAGCGATCTGATTTACGATCAAATACCTGCACCTTATCTACCCAATCTGCGTTTAGATTTTTAGTAGCAAGTTTAGGATCGCCTGTAAAAAATTCTTTGCCATTCACCAATACACTACGCACTTGCTGACCATTCACCCTTACGGTACCATCTCTGTCAACTGTAACACCGGGCAATCGCTTCAACATATCTTCTACAACGGCGTTAGGCTGTGTTTTGAAATTCTCTGTATTGAATTCCAAGGTGTCGTTCTTCATCTCCACAGGTGGTCTGCGTGCGTTAACCGTTACGCTGCTCATACTGGCCAGATCACTCACAACCACATTACCAACTTGCAGCTGTTCGCCCTGCTTCAACTCCACAGGTAACCAAACAGGCAGATAACCAACATACGAAGTGGACAGCAGGTATTTACCCGGTTTGGGGATTTCACGAATAATAAACTTACCTGTTGAGTCTGCTCTGGAAAATGCCACAAGAGTAGAATCCTTATGATCCACCAGCGAAACTGTGGTATAGGCCAAGCCCTTTTTCAGCACCGTATCATAAACCCTGCCTGATACAGCAGGTTGCTGAGCCTGAATAGAAAAGGAAATTGACAAGAAGAAAAGAATGGTATAAACTGCTCGCATAAAATTGATTTCGGCACAAATCTATTATGCAGAAGTCTGGCAAGCGGTTAACCAAGTTGACGGAAAAGTTAATCTAGGTTAATCTGGTATGAGCGGTAATTAAGCCGGATTCAATAAACGAGAAAC
>DALYHN010000058.1:0-10888 GCA_031970875.1 Chitinophagaceae bacterium | reverse complement strand
GCATGCGCTCAGTTGAAACAGCTTGTGCAACATGTTCAAGAATTTTGGCAAATATAACAGGAATCAGTCGCTGTTCTGGTTGATCCAATCCTTACAGAAAGTATAAATATCCGGGAAGAATTGATCATAAGCTGTCTGCAGTACAGCATCTTCTTCCTGAAACAGTACAAATGGATCGCTGGTTTCAACAAGATAGCTGGCTCTTCGGCGTATGCCTCCAAAGCTTTGTTGAATACCCCAGCGGAGGCGATAATGATAGAGCCAATTCTGTTCCCGCATATAGGGCAGCATACGGGCAAACCTTTCCGGTAAGAAATGGATATTGGCTTCTAATGTCTGATACACTTCTACTGCAAACGCCTTCCACTCAGCTTCAGATAGGTGTTTTGGATCATTGGCCAGATAGTAGTCATACACAACATCGGCAAATGCCGGGGCATAAGGCCCTACTGCCGACTTAAATAATTGTTTGATGATTTTGGTACTGTTATGCGTATCGGTAAATGTATCAATGGCACGATGTAATCGAATACCTCTTTGAATAGCAGCCGGATAATCATATTGCTTCTTGCCCTTTACAAAATCACTGATCATATTGCCAATTAGCAGCTCGGGTTTGCCAAAAGAAAGGTATGCGTGGGCCAGATAATTCACTTCATGAAAATACACTTATCCATTCAAACATCCTTTCGTCACTGCTTCATGATCCGTTACTGTAAATTAACCCTGTGGTAACGGCTTTTAGTTTTTTGTTAGCAATTTTTGTTTCGTGTAGTCCTGTATTGGGTTTCAGGGCAATATTAACCTGACTTAACATAGGCATTAACACCACTCATCAAGACAATTTTGCTCAAGTGCTTATTGCATCCATCCCTTTCTGAAAGGCGCTTTTGATGATACTATGTTTGTGTTGTCAATATCAAAAATGCATTGTGATTTTCTTAACGAACGTTTTTGGTCTTGCATCGTCTTTAAAAAACAAACATCATCAAACACAAAAACAAAACCGTATGAAAAAATTATTCATCACTGCTTTAGCCGCAGTTACCATTGCCGCTAGCAGCTTTGCCACACCAGGAGCCGATGTATCTAAAGTGAGCCTGAAAGTGCTGAACAAGTTCAAGGCTGAATTTGCAACAGTAGATCAGGTTGATTGGGAAGTGAAGAAGGACTATATCAAAGCCAAGTTTACAGAAGATGGACTGGAGCAGGAAGCTTTCTTTACACAGGATGGCGAATTGATTGGAACCAGCAAGCGCATTGAACGTGCAGACATGCCCTCTGTTCCCCGTAAAGCGCTTAACAAAGTAGTTGCTGGTGGCGAACTATTGGAGTTGATTGAGTTCAATAGCACCGAAAAGGGTATTGCCTATTACGCCAGTATTCAAAAAGATGGGGTGAAGCAGATTTTGGAAATCAGTGCTTCTGGTTTCGTGAGCAACTACAAGAAGTAATTGGGTTTCAGCATTTCAGGAATGAAAGGGCACTGCTATGCAGTGCCTTTTTGTATTTAACCTCCCAAACGCCTGAAAACAGTTAACTTCGCGGCTCAAAATTTCAGATATGCAAAAAGGTCCTGTATCACAGTTCATTACGCATCATTATCGCCATTTTAACGCTGCGGCGTTGGTAGATGCAGCCAAGGGGTATGAAACACATTTGCTGGAAGGTGGTAAAATGCTGGTGAGTCTGGCTGGTGCCATGAGTACTGCCGAGTTGGGTGTGAGCCTTGCTGAAATGATCCGTCAGGATAAAGTAGCCATCATCAGCTGTACCGGTGCTAACCTGGAAGAAGATGTGATGAATCTGGTGGCACACAGTCATTATAAGCGTATTCCAAATTACCGCGATTTAACGCCTCAAGAAGAGTGGGATCTGTTAGAGAACCATTATAACCGTGTAACGGATACGTGTATTCCTGAAGAAGAAGCTTTCCGTCGCTTACAAAAGCACCTGGTAAAGCAGTGGAAAGATGCAGAAGCCAATGGTGAGCGCTATTTCCCACATGAGTTTTTGTACAAGACTGTATTGAGCGGTGAACTAAAGCAGTACTATGAGATTGATCCCAAAGACAGTTGGATTATAGCTGCTGCGGAGAAAAACCTGCCAATCGTTGTACCAGGATGGGAAGACAGTACCACTGGTAACATCTTTGCATCTTATGTCATCAAGGGTGAACTGAAAGCAGACACAGTAAAGAGCGGTATAGAATATATGGTCTACTTGTCTGAGTGGTATCGTGCGAACAGCGGTGGTAAGGGTGTTGGTTTCTTCCAGATTGGTGGTGGTATCGCCGGTGATTTCCCGATCTGCGTAGTGCCTATGATGTATCAGGATCTGGAATGGCATGATGTGCCTTTCTGGAGCTATTTCTGCCAGATTAGTGATTCTACAACATCTTATGGTTCTTACTCAGGTGCAGTACCTAACGAGAAAATCACTTGGGGTAAGCTGGACATCCATACGCCTAAGTTTATTGTAGAAAGTGATGCAACCATCGTTGCACCGTTGATCTTCGCGTATATACTTGGTTGGTAATCGTATCAATATATTCATTTAAGCCGCTGTCATCAGCGGCTTTTTTGTTGCTGAACAGAATCGTTGTAATATCGTTTTACCTAATAAAACCGACTTATGCGATTGCTTGTCCTCTTCTTGCTGATTGGATACTCAGCTTCAGCCCAGATCAATCCTAAAAATGTAACCATTGCTCGTGATAGCTTTGGTGTGCCGCATATTTTCGCGAAGACTGATCCGGAAGTGTCTTATGGCTTGGCTTGGGCACATGCAGAAGATGATTTCAATAGTCTGCAAATGGTGGCTTTGCCTGCAAAGGGGTTAATGGGTAAAGCTTTGGGCAAGGAAGGTGCAGCGGGCGATTATGCATTTGCGCTATTTCGTTGTCGAGAAATCACCGAAGAAAAATGGCATACTTTATCACCTGAGTTTATTCGTTTGATCGAAGGTTATGTGCAAGGGTTAAATGATTATGCCAAAGCGCATCCTGAAGAAGTATTGGTGAAACAACTCTTTCCTATCACTATTGAAGATTATGTGGCTTCTTCGGTATTGGCATTAACTGTTTTCAATGGCGGCGATCGGGCATTGCGCACCATTTTTGCTAACAGGGTATATCCATTAATTGAGTTTGAAAAGAAAGGCTCCAACGGTATTGCGGTACATCCTTCTCGAACTGCAACGGGTGAAGCATTTCTTGCGATCAACGCGCATCAGCCGAATGAAGGTCCGCAAGCTTTTTACGAAGCACATGTGGCCAGCGAAGAAGGTTGGAATGCTTTGGGCGGATTACTCGCTGGTGGTCCCTGCATTTTGCATGGTGTAAACGAACACCTAGGCTGGGCACATACGGTGAATCTTTGCGATAGGGTTGACATCTTTCAATTACAAATGAATCCAGATAATAAGGAGCAGTATTTATTTGATGGACAGTGGGTGAATCTGGAGAAGAAAAAAATTAAACTGCGCATCAAGGGTATTCCTATTGCGGTAAACAGAACAGTTTACTGGAGTAAGTATGGTGCTACTATGCTGAATGAACAGGGTGCTTTTGCTATTCGTTTGGGCGCGAATATGGAGATACGTGCACTAGAGCAGTGGTATCGCATGAATAAGGCGAAGAATTTCACGCAGTTTTACGATGCCATCAGCTTACAAGGCTTATCTATGTTCAATATGGTGTATGCAGACAAGCATGATACCATTTTCTATGTAAATAATGCTTTGATGCCGGTACGCAATCCTGATCCCGCCTATAACTGGAGAAGAACTGTGCCGGGCAATACCGCGAAGACTTTATGGACAGAGTTTCGCAACATCAAACAATTGCCACAGTACATAAATCCTTCCAGTGGATTTCTGTTCAATACGAATCATTCGCCTTTTGCTGCAACGGCACCAAAAGATAATTTGAAGTTTAGCAGTTTCCCGAGAGAAGATGGATGGGAGAATAATCAGAACAATCGAAGTGTACGCTTTATGCAATTGTTTCCAAAAGAAGGAGTAGTGGGTTATGAGCAGTTTAAGACCATTAAGTTCGATAGACAATTGCCGCAAAAGCTGCAGTATATCTATCCGGTTGACACCTTGTTTTTGTTAAAAGCAGATGCTTATCCAGATGTAGCCGAACAGATTAATACGCTGCAAAGCTGGAATAGGAGAGGTGATGCCGATAGTAAGGGTGCAGCGATCTTCTTGTTGGTATACGAATATGTAGCCAAGAAAATGGACGGACAAGATGCCAGGCAAATGACGACTGCTGAGTGCGTAGAGATATATCGCTATGTAAAGAATTATATGCAGCAGTATTTTGGTAGAACTGACCTCGTGCTAGGTGATATTCAAAAATTGGTGCGTGGCGATAAAGAATATCCTTCTAGTGGTTTACCTGATTTATTAGCGCCTGAATGGTCTGTTCCTTATAAAGATGGTAAGCGTAAAGTAACCGGCGGTGATGCGTATGTGGCTTATGTGCGCTTTCCTAAGGAAGGCTTACCAATTATTGAAACGGTGAATACCTACGGCGCTTCTGCCAAGCAAGGCAGCAAGCATTTTGATGATCAGGTGCCTTTGTTCTTGGCTCAAAAGACCAAGCCCATGACTTTGGATAAGGCAATGGTGTTGAAGCAGGCAGTGCGCACTTATCACCCCGGTGAATAAGTTATGATAATCATCATATTCAATGGAATTGAATATGACTAGCTTTGTGCCTCAACAAATCCAGCCGCATGCAATGGTTTATTGATTTGTTTTTTGTTCCGGGTATTCCGCAAACTGTAGCAGTATATGGTTTGGTGATTGCAATAGGCATCTGGTTAGGGCGCATTTCTTTCAAAGGCATTTCATTGGGTGTTACCTGGGTGCTTTTTATGGGACTTGCTGCTTCTTACTGGGGTATCAGCGTGAACAAAGAAGCAGAACATTTTCTGAAAGAGTTTGGACTGATCTTATTTGTGTACTCAATAGGCTTGCAGGTAGGTCCGGGTTTCTTTGCTTCGCTGAAAAAAAATGCTTTGGTGGCAAATGGGCTTGCTGCATCTGTTGTGTTGATTGGTGTGCTCACGACTATCGGACTTTTTTATTTCAGCCATAATGATATTGCTGCAATGACAGGTGTCATGAGTGGTGCAGTAACCAATACACCCGGCTTAGGTGCTGCGCAGGCTGCTATTACCGACTTGCATTTGGCAAAAGACAACAGTGCCACGCTTACACTGGCTTATGCAGTTGCCTATCCTTTCGGGGTTTTTGGTATCATCATCGTATTGATTTTACTACGAAAAATTTTTGGTACTGATCTCGAGAAGGAAAGAGAATTACATCGTAAGCTGAGTATCATCAAATCGAATCGTCCAGTATCGGTGCACCTGAAACTGGATAATCCACAAATGATTGGTCAGCCACTACGCAGTGTGCTACAAATGATGAAGCAGCCGATCGTTGTTTCTCGTATGCTACATGATAAAGAAATTATTACACCAACGCCGGACACGACTATGCACGAAGGTGATGTATTGTTGGTGGTTGCGCCGAAGGAAGCAGTAGCACAATTAAAGCTGATTATTGGTGATGAGGCCGATGTGAATTTGAAAGAAGCCAAAGAAAGTGAATTGATTTCGCGCATCATTGTAGTTACAAGGCCAGAAGTAACACACAGAAGATTGGGTGATATCCCCGAATTGCATCAACAGGAGTTTACTTTAACCAGATTGAGTCGTTCCGGCATTGAAATGGTGCCACACGGCGATATTGTGTTGCAGTTGGGCGATAATATCAAAGTAGTGGGTACTGCAGAAGGTGTATCCATGGTAACACAGGCTTTGGGCAATTCTTTGAAACGATTGGAAGTGCCTGATTTGGCACCTATCTTTATCGGTATTGTATTAGGTGTGGTGTTGGGTAGTATTCCCTTCCACGTAGCCAATATGCCTGTGGCTGTGAAGATTGGTTTAGCAGGCGGACCATTAATTGTGGCTTTATTGCTGAGCCGATTTGGCAGTAAACTGTATTTGAATAATTATACCACCAATAGCGCGAATTTGATGATTCGGGAATTAGGCATCACTTTATTCTTAGCTAGCGTTGGTTTAAGTAGTGGCCATGGCTTACATGATGCATTTTCAGGTGGTGCAGGTTGGCAGTGGATGGCTATGGGTATAGCGATTACCATATTGCCTCTATTGATTGTTGGATTGGTAGCACATTATGTATTTCGTAAGACCTATTTCGAGATCTGTGGCTTATTAGCAGGTGCCAGTACAGATCCTCCGGCATTGGCTTTTGCGATGCAGACTGCCAAAACGGATATTCCTTCAATTACTTATGCAACAGTGTATCCGCTGACCATGATTCTGAGAATCATTGCAGCACAGTTGCTGATCTTATTATTCGCATAGTGCGAAATGCACATATAACAAAAAGGGCTGCAAGTGCAGCCCTTTTATATTTTGAGTCGTATCCAATTATCTTGGAGGCATGTTCAGCGGCATATCGCGCTTCAACATTTCATCTCTGTTGGCCATTTCCCATGCTGTGTGAAAGACCAGTCTTGCACGCTTTTCCATCACATCAAAATTGATCTTATCAACTGTATCAGTTGGTCTGTGGTAATCTCTGTGTACGCCGTTAAAGTAGAAAATAATGGGTACACCTTTTGCTGCGAAATTGTAGTGGTCGCTGCGATAGTAGAAACGGTTCGGATCTTTGGGATCATTGTATCTTCTATCCAGCTCCATCTTGATAAACTTGTTATTCACTGCATCAGTAATCTTCATCAAGTCACTGCTCAGCTTGTCTTCACCAATCACATACACATAGTTGGTACTATCGCCTTTGTATGAAGGATCAATTCTACCCACCATGTCAATATTCAAGTTGGCTGTTGTTTTAGCGAGTGGGTAAGTTGGGTTATTGCCGTAGTAAGCAGAACCTCTCAAACCTTTTTCTTCACCAGAAACTGTCATGAACACAATTGTTCTGCGTGGGCCTTTTCCTTTTTTCTTGGCTTGTACAAATGCTTCTGCTAACTCTAACACACTTACCGTACCGGAACCATCATCATCTGCACCGTAATAGATCACTGTATCGCGTTTGCCCAAATGATCATAGTGCGCTGTGATAAACAAGTATTCATCTTTCTTGTCTGTTCCTTCAATAACACCTAATACGTTAGAGCTCTCCAGATTCAGGGTTTCTTTCTTGGCAACCAGTTTCAACTCAGCTTTGTAAGTAGCTTTCTTTGATTCCAATAATGAAGCTGTATTCTGTATACTTGTTCTGCCCAGTAAAGCAGAAGCCACTGCTTCAGAAATATTGGCTGTAATAAAATTATTCGCAGTAGCAGATTGCTGAGCGAAATACATATTGCCTGTAACGGGACTAGCATTGCGTTTTGGGAAATCCTTGCTCACCAGCAATAAACCAATAGCACCATTATTACGTGCGGCAGTAATCTTGCCACCTAATGATGCAGGATTATTCATACGCAGGTTAGTGGCATTACCACTTCCGGGAGCACCTTCTAACGCAACAACGATTTTACCTTTTACATCCAAGCCTTTGTAATCGTTATTCAAAGAGTCAACTAGACCATAACCAACAAATACTGTTTCATTGATTGTCCAATTGCCACTGGCTGCGCTTTGCAGGCTAATTACATAATCTTTGTCCCATTCAAATACGTGACCATTTACAGATAATTTTTTTTCTGTCAGTTGATCCTGATACACAGGATACATCTGTTGATAGCTGCTGCCATTACCGGGCTTCAAGCCCAGACTTCTAAAATGATTTTCGATATAGGCTGCTGCTTTACGCTGACCTTCTGTTGCGGTTTCGCGGCCTTCCATTTCTTTGCCGGCTACAATGGTGAGATGGGTTTTCAAGTCTGCCGCAGTAACAGTAGCTGCAAATTTTACCGCAGTTTCATCTTGTGCGAACAATCCTGAACTAAGCAGGAGCATACCTGCAAGCAATTGTTGTTTCATGTGTATACTCAGGGGTTTTATGAACAAGCTATTTTTCCAACACGGTTACTATGCCTGCCTCCTTCAAATGCGGTTTGCATAAAATGTTCAATCATCTGCTGCGCCAGCGGCAAAGCCACAAAGCGTGCAGGAATAGAAATGATATTGGCATCATTGTGTTGTCTGGCTAAGATGGCGATATCATTTTGCCAACATAGTGCTGCGCGAATGCCTTGATGCTTATTGGCGGTAATGTTCACGCCATTGGCGCTGCCACAAAACAGAATGCCAAAAGCAGCTTCACCATTTTCAACAGCACTGGCTGTTGGGTGGGCAAAATCTGGGTAATCGACGGAAGCATCACCATGAGTACCAAAATCCAATACCTCATGGCCTTTTTCTTTCAGCCATTGCTTAACGGCTTCTTTGTAGGTAACACCCGCATGATCGCAACCAAGGGCGATGGGTTTACTTAAGTCAAACGTATTCATGCTGTAAATGTAGGGCTATCCCCTGTATCCGCCTGCTGATGCAGCAATTCTTGGATGAACGGAGATTAGCTCCATTCTTCCATCTTCTTTTCTTCCTGTTTGTAGACACGTGCTGATACGATAATACTCAGCTGATAGAGCAGAAATAATGGAATAAATACCAATAACTGACTAATCCAGTCGGGGCTGGGAGTGATGATCGCTGCAACTACCAGAATAATGACAATCGCATATCTGCGACTGTTCTTTAGGAACATAGGTGTGATCAGACCAATCTTGGTAAATGCATAAGCCAATACTGGCAGTTCAAAAGCAATGCCACAGCCCACCAGAATATTGATAAGGTTATCGAGGAAGTCGTTCAATGTTGGCTTGGTTTCCAAGAAATGACGCGTACCAATATTGAAATTGGCGAGGAAGTTGAAGGTGAATGGCCCCAATACAAAATAGCCAAAGGAAATACCGAGCAGGAAAAAGAAGGTAACCCAGAATATTACAAAGCGTGTTCCCTTGAGTTCATTATCCTTTAAAGCAGGCTTTACAAAGCGCCAGAATTCCCAAAATACATAGGGGAAGGCAACGATAAATCCACCTACAATGGCCACAGTGATACTGCTAACAAACTGGCCGCCAAAAGTGGTGGTCTGCATGCTCACGCTTACTGGCGGCATACAGAGTGCATCTCCCAGATGCAGCCAATGGCTGAGGTCGCAGAAGAATTTATAGCTAACGAAATCGGGGTTAACCGGCCCAAAGATGATATTGTCAAAAATCCAGTCGCGGTACACAAAAATGACCCCGCCCATGATAAAAACAGCCAAAACAGAACGGATCACATGCCAGCGCAGCTCTTCCAGATGATCCACAAAGGTCATCTCGGCTTTTGGTTCCTCCTGTTTTTTGCGAAAGGGTAATGCCATCCAGTGCTGCTTTTGCGGTGCCAAAGTTAATGGCTTAAGCCTGCTTGCTGCAAATTATCTTAACAGCTTCATTTTCACCATCTCTATGCGTGTATCGCTTACGCTGAGTACATCAAACTTGTAATGTTGAATGATGATGGCTGCCTTGGCTTCAGGAATGCTGCCATGTTCATTGATGATATAGCCAGATAAAGTCTCAGATTCATGCTCTGGTAAATCCAGTTGATATTTTTCATTCAGGTAATCTAGCTCCAAGCGACCACTAAAGATGTATTCGTCTTCTGCCAATTGCTTGTCTACGAATTCTTCGGTATCATATTCATCCTGAATCTCGCCAAAGATTTCTTCCAGTACATCTTCCATGGTTACAATACCAGCAGTGCCGCCAAATTCATCTACTACCCAGGCAATGCTCTTGCGTTCCTTGGTAAACTTGTTCATCAAATCCGTAGCACTCATACTTTCCGGAACAGCAATCAACGGCTTGATGATGGATGCGACATCTGTGGGTTTTTTGAAGAAGTCCAACTGATGAATATACCCTTGCAAATCGTCGATGCTGTCTTTGTAGACAATCAATTTGCTGAGTTTGGTCTGAATAAATCTTTGTCTGATGGTTTCCAATGGGGTATCTAATTCTACTGCTTCAATTTCTGTTCTAGGCACTAAGCACTGACGAATTTTTACCATGGGTAGGCTGAGCGCGTTTTCGAAGAGTTCTGTATTTAGCTCAGTACTTTCTTCGTCCTGATTTCTAGTTTGTTGAAAGAAATGCTCCAGATCTACTTTACTGAATGCTTCGCTTTTTTCATCAACACGTACATTGAATAAGTATTTTAAAATCCATTGAGAAACATTCACAAAAAAGCGGGCCAATGGCTGAAACAGGGTGTGAAAGAAATTCGCCAATGGTGCGAAGAAGTGCAGTAAAGTATCGTTCTTGCCCCTGAAAATGGCTTTTGGTATGAATTCGCCCAATACCAAAACAATCAATGTTGAGAAAAGAGTAGCAACAAAAAGCTTGAGGTATTCATTCTGAATATGGAAAGGGTTCCATAAAGTTTTCTTCAGCAGTTCATCTACCAACAAGCCATAAATAACCAGAAAGAAATTGAGCCCAATCAAACAGGTGCCAATGAAACGTGCAGGATGTTCCAAAAATCCGGCAATGATGATACCGCTTCTTTTGCCTTGTTTTTTGCGTAGCTCAATATTGAGTCTGTTACCGCTTACAAAAGCAATTTCATACCCTGCAAAAAAAGCAATGAATAATAATGTCACAAAAATCCATCCGATCGTATACAACTCACTCATAGTACTAACTTACGAAATCTGTACAAAGCTACAGAAATAAAGAGGTCCCGCTGAAGAGCGGGACCGTGCAGTCATTGCACAAACAACAACTGTGTGAGATATATGCACATGAGAAATATGCTTATTTCAGGTCAACCGTACAATTCTGGCATTTTAACACCAGTTTGGCGCCACCATCACC
>DALYHN010000057.1:0-10908 GCA_031970875.1 Chitinophagaceae bacterium | reverse complement strand
GTTATTCAACTCAAAAAAGAGTTGGACGAAACCAAATCAAAACTGCAAAAGCAATAACAAAAACCCCGCCTTGTTGCGGGGTTTTTCATGCTCATTTTTCATCCATTATTTCGTGCCCAAGTTTATCGCGCTTGGTCTTAAGATATTTTTCATTGTGTGGATTCGCATGAATTTCGATGGGTACTACTTCCACTAATTCCAGTCCGTAGCCTTTTAATCCTGCACGCTTACGCGGATTGTTACTCATCAATTTCAATTTCGTCACTCCAAGATAACGCAGCATTTGTGCGCCAACACCATAATCACGTTCATCCATACCAAAGCCTAGTTTCAAGTTGGCTTCTACTGTATCGTACCCTTGCTCTTGTAATTGATAGGCTTTTAGTTTATTGATTAAGCCAATACCTCTGCCCTCTTGGTTCATGTATAGAATAACACCTTTGCCTTCTGCTTCTACCATTTCCATGGCTTTATGTAATTGGTCGCCACAATCGCAGCGGAAGCTACCTAAGATATCGCCCGTAAAACAACTGCTATGTACCCTTGTCAGTACAGGCTCACCTTCCTGCCAGCTTCCTTTAATTAAAGCAAGGTGTTCACCGCCGGTTTGCTTTTCGCGAAAAGCTACCAGCTTAAAGTGGCCATGTTGCGTAGGCATATCAACCCTTACCAATTCCTCAATTAAAGAATCTGTTTTGAGCCTGTATTCAATCAGGTCTTTAATAGAAATAATCTTTAGGTTAAATTTCTTGGCAATTTCCAATAACTGAGGAAGCCTTGCCATGGTGCCGTCTTCGTTCATCACTTCTACCAACACACCGGCAGGTTCTAATCCAGCTAGTCGAGCCAGATCAACTGTTGCTTCGGTGTGCCCTGCTCTGCGCAATACCCCACCATCTTTTGCCCTTAGCGGAAAAATATGGCCTGGCCTGCCCAAGTCGGCCGGCTTTGTTTGCGGGTGAATCAGGGCTTGTATCGTCTTGGAGCGGTCACTAGCCGAAATACCCGTGGTAGTTCCTTGACCGATCAGATCGACTGAGACCGTGAATGCAGTTTCATGCAAAGAAGTGTTCGACCTAACCATTGGCTCCAACTGTAGCTCACGGCAACGATCTTCTGTTAAGGCGGCACAGATTAGGCCACGACCCTCTCTGCTCATAAAATTGATGACTTCCGGGGTGGCAAAACGGGCGGCGGCGATAAAGTCACCCTCATTCTCTCTGTCTTCATCATCCACCACTATAATCATTTGGCCAGCTTTAATGGCCTCAATTGCGGATGATATGGGGTCTAACATACTCATAGTGGGCAAAACTACTGTTTTCAATGCTGTTTAGCTAAATAAGTGCTAATCAGCACTTTCTATTCAACCAAAATGGGGAAACCAAGGATAAAACAGTGGCTATTCATATTTTGTTAATATTAGTTAACAAAGAAGCCAATATTATTCATTTTCTTTGCACCCGTAAAATTTACACTATGCTTAGGAGAAAACAAATTTTGACTCTTGTAATTATGCTGGTGTTACCATTTGCAATAATAGCACAGGTAACCAACAGTACCATTTCAGGAACTGTAAAAGATCTCAAGGGCGTTTCTTTAGAAGGCGCGACCATTACGGCAACCCACCTTCCTACAGGAACTACCTATAAAACCGCTTCTATAAAAGGAGGTGTATTCACCATTCCCAACGCACGTATCGGCGGTCCCTACAAAATTGTTTTTCAATTTGCTGGGTACAAAGAGCAGACGCTGGAAAACATCACGTTACAACTGGGTGAAACCTATTCAGTGAATGTAGTTGCCGGTGAGGAATTCAAAGAATTGGCTTCTGTTACTGTTACTGGTGCTGCTAGACGTTATCGCTCTTTGGCAGATAAGACAGGTGCATCAACTGTAATTGGTTCAGACCAATTACGCAATGTGCCTAACTTCTCCAGAAACCTGGTTGACTTCACCGCACTAACACCACAAGCAGGTGCGAACAACAGCTTTGGTGGTCGCGATGGTCGTTATAACAATATCCAGATCGATGGTGCTAACTTGAACAACAACTTTGGCCTTCGTAGCGATCCACTACCTGGTGGTTCTATCTCTTCTCCTATTCCCTTGGATGCGATTGAAGAAATCTCTGTGAACATTGCGCCATTCGATATCCGCCAATCAGGTTTTACTGGAGCAGGTATCAACGCTGTTACCAAGAGCGGTACCAATAATTTCAAAGCTTCTTTGTACACCTTCCAGCGTACGCAGGACATGAACGGTAAAAAAGTACGCGATTCCGTTTTGCCTCCATTGCAGGTAAATAAAGTAAACTTCTATGGCGTAACCTTTGGCGGTCCAATCATCAAGAACAAATTGTTCTTCTTTGTAAACGGTGAATTGGAGCGTCGTGAATTTCCTGGTGTAACATGGAGAGCACAAGGCGGTACAGGTGGTTTGAACCAATCAAATGTACCTATCGATTCTCTTCGTGCTTTATCTAACCACTTGTCTACAAGATATGGTTACAATACCGGAAGCTTTGACAATTTCCCCAACTTCAAAGCAGAGAATTATAAGATTGTTGCTAAAGTTGATTGGAATATCAACAATATGCACAAAGCTACATTCCGCTATACTGACTATGTAAATAACAACGATGAACCTCTGAATGGTAACTCAATCATCAATCAGGGAGGATTCAATGTGCAGCGTATTGGCAATACACCTACGTCTATCGGTACATCTTTGCCCAATAGCAGATTCGGCGCTTTCTCTATGTCGTTTGCTAATTCCATCTACAGATTCAAGAATATCGTTCGTAGCGGTACTTTTGAATTGAATAGTACAAGAGGTAAATTATCCAATCAATTCTTGGCTACTTTTTCATACACAAGAGCAACAAGAACTACCCCTTCTGTAGATTTTCCTTTTGTTGACATCTTCAATGGCAATGGTCAGAACCAATTAAGCTTTGGTCTGGAACCATTCTCTTTCAACAATGATGTTATCAACCGCGTATTTAGCATCACCAATAACATGACTTACACTGCTGGTAAGCATACTCTGATAGGTGGTCTTTCTTACGAACAACAATACGTTGGTAACAGCTTTATGCCAGGTGCGCAGAGCTATTATGTATTCAACAGTCTGCGTGAATTCATCAATGATCAAGCACCTGTATTTTATGCTTATACTTACTCAAGAATTCCTGGTAAATCACAAGTATATTCTGCTGAATTGAAAGTGGGTCAGTGGGCAGGTTATTTGCAGGATGAAATCAATGTAAACAAGGATTTGAAAATCACACTTGCAATGAGAGGTGATCTGCCAGTTTACTTTAAAGGTCCTTTAGGTAACCCTAATATTGATGCTTTACAATTCCCCGGCAAAGATGGTCAGATGCGCAATTATTCAAGCTACAAATGGCCTAAACAACGCATCCTGCTTTCTCCGAGAGTAAGTGTTCGTTGGGATGTTGAAGGTGACAAATCACTCGTGATCAGAGGTGGAACAGGTGTATTCACCGGTCGTATCCCATTTGTATGGCTGACTAACATGCCTACTAACGCTGGTACAGCGCAGTTCCAAGGTGCTATTTCCAACTCATCTACAGCAGGTGCTGCTACCCTTGCAGGCATCCGCTTCGATCCAAGATTGGATAGATGGAGCAGCTTATTGCCAACACCAGCCAGCGGTGCTCCAGTAAACTTTGTACTGATTGACGATCAGTTCAGATTCCCACAAATTTGGAGAACCTATGTTGCTGTTGATAAGCGCTTACCAAACGATATCAACCTGACTTTGGAAGCTTCTGTTGCTACAGACATCAATGCAGTACAAATGAGAAACGCTGCGCTGAGAGCACCTAATGCTACTTTTAGTGGATTAGACAACAGGGCTCGTTATGATAATGGTGGCAATACCGCTTTAAATAACTCACTGAGAAGAATCTATCCAAACGTTCAGCAAGCAATTGTATTGGAAAACACAGATCGCAAAGGTCTTTCTACTTTCATGACAGCCTCAGCAAATAAGCGTTGGAAAAATGGCCTCTACGCTTCAGTTGCTTATACCTATTCTTCTGCTGCAGAGCTTACTGGTAACCCAGGTGCGCAGGCAGGTAGTGCATGGGGTGGTATTGCCGGCGTTGGTACTCCAAACATGCTGGAGTACGGCGAAAATACCGACTTACGTCCGCACAGAGTAGTGGCTTTGCTGTCTTATAGAAAAGAATACTTCAAAAACTTTGCTTCTACATTTACTTTCTTCTATGACTATGCGAGCATGGGTAACTTTAGCTTCCGTTACAATAACGACATGAATAATGATGGCCAGAACGGTGGTGATTTATTATATGTACCTACGAATGCAAGTCAGTTGAACTTTGCGCCTATCACCGGTGCTACACCATTTAGTGCGCAGCAGCAGATTGATGCTTTCAACCAATTCATCAACAACAACTATTATCTGAAGAAGAAAAAAGGACAGTATGTTGAGCGTAATGCCGCTTACCTTCCTTATTTCCATAGCTTGAACTTCAGCTTCAGACAAGATGTTGCCTTCTTTACAAGCAAGTCAGGCAAGAAGAATGTATTACAGTTCAACCTTGACATGTTTAACGTATTAAACTTCTTGAATAAGAACTGGGGTACTCGTCAGTTTGTACTGGTGGGAGATCCATTGCAGTTGGCTGGTGTTGGTGGCCAAACAGGCTTCACCACCTTCCCTGCTGGTCAACCAGTTTACCGCATGCGTGTTGTAAATGGTCAGCTGCCTGTTAAACCTTATGAATTAAGTTATAATACTGGTAGTGTGTGGGGTATGCAGTTAGGTCTGCGTTATAATTTCAATCAGTAATCTTTCACAACCTGATAAACGAAAAGCTCCTTCAACAGGAGCTTTTCGTTTATATACCAATTCAGTTTGTAATTACCTACCCCAACCCCATTTCAAAAATGCGGGAAAAGCTTCTGCCCATGTAGGCACATCGTGCTTTCCCTCAGGTAGTTCCAAGTATTGAATATGTGTATCAGTGTAGCCCTTTGCTTTTAATTCAACAATCAGGTCTAGGGCATCGTCAATGGAGTCAATCACCCCGTTATTATTTCTGTCTGCAGCTTCATCTAAGCCGCCGCATTGGATAAAGAAACGTAACCAAGGGGCGAAGCCACCCTTCCGTATTTGCAGGTGCATCAATCTATCCTGCTCATCATCATACCCATCTTCATAAGCTTTTCTTCTCCACCAGAGAGAGCCGCTGAAAACACCAGCCCGCACAAATTCGCCTGCATGATTCCAAACGATATCTAGTGCACTTAATGCTCCCAGCGAAAACCCAGCAAAAGACTTGTCTTTAAAATGAGGCATTTGGAAACGCTTTCTGATATAGGGCAGCAACTCATCGAAAATAAACTTGCCGTACAAACCGGCTTTAGCGCCTCTTCCTTTAAAATCGGCAGAGTAACCAGTTCCATATTCCATTTTACGATCTGGTCCGCAATGAATACCAATGCAAATCAATGGACTAATCTTCTCTGCGGCCAATAAGTCCTCTAAAATTGTTGCAAAAGGCATTTTGGGCAAATCCTGTCCATCGTTGATCAGCAAGAGGCTTAATTGGTCAGGAAACTGTATTTCCTTCGGTAAATATGCATCAATCGTTACTTCTCTGTCCAAGTATTCAGACATAATCGTGAACTGCTCTACAAGTAAACGAGCAGGCGACAAAGTTTGGGTTTCGGTCATGAGCCAAAATAAGGAATACAACACAAAAAAATAACGCTTCAGGCGATAAGTTGCACACAAAATGAGCCACAATCTCTTGCCGAAAGCCCTAGTTTACCTATATTCATTTCCTGATCAAATCAGCAAGCAAAAAAACTCTATATGAAAAAGATTGGTATCCTCCATGGAAGAGAAAGAAGCTTCCCAGATGCTTTTGTAGAAAGAATCAATAGTAAAAATATTCCTGGCATTGTAGCAGAACCTGTGCGCATTGAAAAAGTAATGCAGGGTGTTGCTAGTGATTACGCAGTAATCATTGATCGCATTAGTCAGGACGTACCATTTTACAGAGCTTTCTTAAAGAATGCAGCACTTTGTGGTACAGCCGTTATCAACAACCCTTTTTGGTGGAGCGCTGATGAGAAATTCTTTAATAACTGTCTGGCAACAAAAATCAATGTACCTGTACCAAAAACAGTGATTCTTCCTTCCAGAGATCATCCAGATGATACAACGGACCAGTCATTCGCTAACCTCTCCTATCCCTTAGATTGGGAAGGCATTTTCAACTATGTTGGATTTCCAGCTTATATGAAACCATTTGCTGGTGGCGGATGGAAGAACGTTTACAAATTAGAAAGCATGGATGATTTCTTTGAGAAGCATGCTGAAACAGGTCAGCTAGTGATGCTCCTACAAGAAGAAATCATTTTCGAAGAATACTATCGTTGCTATTGTATTGGCGGGAAGCATGTACGCATCATGTCTTACGAACCACGTAACCCGCACCACCTGCGCTATGTAGCCGACTTCAAGCCTTCTAAAAAGCGACTAGAAGAAATGGAAGAGATTGTATTGCGTATCAATCAATATTTAGGGTATGATTTCAATACAGTTGAACTGGCAGTAAGAGATGGTGTACCTTATGCCATTGATTTCTGTAATCCTGCGCCTGATGCCGACAAGAATAGTGTTGGCGAAGAAAACTTTGCATGGGTAGTGGAAACAGCCGCCAATTTCGCTATTGAAAAAGCAAAAGCCCATACGCCTAATGCAGATAATCTTACCTGGGGTGAATACATCAAACGTAGCAGTAGCAAACAAGTATTGTATTGATCTAAAAATTGATGCATGGGTAGTTATAGTTTCAAACATTTCACACTAGGTGTGGAAGAAGAATACATGGTGATTGATCCGCATACGCGTGAACTGAAAAGTCATGAGCAACGGATTGTGCAAGAAGGGCAAAAAATCATCAAGGATAAGGTAAAAGCAGAAATGCATCAGGCTGTTGTGGAAGTTGGTACAGATATCTGTGCCAATGTTGATGAAGCTTATAAGGATGTGCTGACACTAAGAGGCACTATTGCAAAAATAGCAGGTGATTTGGGACTTTCTATTGGCGCTTCGGGCACCCACCCTTTCAGTCATTGGGAAAGTCAGCTGATTACAGACCATGTACGCTATAATCAAATTGTGAACGAATTACAGGAAGCTGCCAGAAGTAACCTGATTTTCGGATTGCATGTGCACGTAGGTATGGAAGACCGTAAAATGGCCATCCATATTGCCAATTCTGCACGTTATTTCCTTCCACACGTATATGCATTAAGCACAAATTCACCTTTTTGGGAGGGACGCCAAACAGGCTATAAATCATTCCGGACGAAAGTGTTTGATAAGTTTCCTAGAACAGGCATACCCGATTACTTTGAGAGTATAGAAGCATACGATAATTATGTAAACCTGCTTATCAAAACCAATTGCATTGACAATGCCAAGAAGATTTGGTGGGATTTACGCGTACACCCTTTCTTCAATACGGTGGAATTCAGGATTTGTGATGTGCCCATGAATGTGATGGATACCATCGCTATTGCAGCCCTATTTCAAGCCATTTGCGCAAAGCTGTACAAGCTTAGGGCTAAAAACATGAATTTCATGCTTTATCAGAGAGCATTGATTAATGAGAACAAGTGGCGCGCAAGCAGATACGGCATTGATGGCACTTTGATTGATTTTGGGAAGGAAACAGAAGTGAACACGAGATTGCTCATTTATGAACTGCTCGATTTTGTGGATGATGTTGTTGATGAGCTTGGTTCAAGACATGTGATTCAGCATGTACACAAGATGCTGGAGCATGGAACGGGCGCAGACCGTCAATTAGCTGTGTATAAGGAGACTAATAGCCTAACCAGTGTAGTAGACTATATTACCGGACAGTTTTTAGCTGTCTAAATCATGTTAAAACGTTAAATACCCACTCATAAGCGGGTATTTTTTTGTAAAATTTGTTAAGAAAGGATAATTCCGAAGGCAACGGCTTAACCTTTGCTGGTATCTAACATCTAACACCGCATAACAAACCAGCCCCGTTTTGACTGAATACGAACTGATTAAAGGGTGTATCAGGAATGACAGCCGCTGCCAGCGTACCTTATTTGAGCAATACGCTGGTAAGATGATGGCTGTATGCCTTCGTTATGCCCAGGATCAAATGGAAGCGGAAGATATGTTACAGGATGGGTTTATTCGGGTGTTTAGTAATATGCATCAGTTTAAGTTTGAAGGTTCATTCGAAGGCTGGATCAGGCGGGTGATTGTGAATGCAGCGCTCAAAAGACTGCAAAAGAGAAAATTGCATTTTCAGGAGATAACCGATAGAAATGAAGATGCGCCAAGAATGGAACCATACGTGTACAATCACTTGGGAGAAGCGGAACTAATGCAGTTAATCCAGCAATTACCTGATGGATACCGAACTGTATTTAACTTGAATATAATTGAAGGCTATAGCCATGAAGAAATAGCAGACATGCTGGGCATACAAGCTGGCACAAGCAGAAGTCAGTTGGTGAAAGCCAGAAAAATGTTACAGCAACAAATTCTTGAACGCCAAAAAATAGCTGTTTGATGAACGAACATCTATTCGACCAATACTTCCGGACAAAACTTCAGGATCATCAGGCAGAAGTGCCTGCGGATATGTGGTCGCGCATTATACAGGAAAAGCCTAAAAGAAGGCCCTTCTTGTTCTGGCTAAATACCAAACTCTCTATCCTGCTCACCGCTTGCTTATTAACCAGTAGCTTGGGTTATCTGTTCTACCCAAATATTCAATCGCTGATAGGCACACCAGAAGCACTAGACACTAAGGAAATAACAAGTATTGAAAGCCTTAGCAAGTCAACTGACAAAGTAGCACTCAATACAGAACAATCAAGCACACAGGAGTCGCCAGTATTCTCTACACCTATTGCACAAACAAACACAGCAGAAAAAAGTCTACCACAAAAGCTCGACCGAATTAATCTCACTAAGCAAGGATCTTCCATAGCAAAGCGAAACAATAACCTACAAGCTTTTTCAACTGTTACGGAACCAAGACGCTACGATACACCAACAACAGTAGCCAATAACTTAATGCTACAAGAAGAATCGACTGACCAGTTTAGCACAGCCGATCTTTGGCGTTTTAATGGACGTAAAAACTTGCGTACACCTTTCCAATTATCAAGTGTAAATGGTATTGGTAAACCAATCGATTGCCCGCCAACTGGAAGAGCACGTATCAGAAACGATTGGTATGCGGAAGTTTATTTTAGTCCCGAATACACTACCAAGACCATTAATGGCGGCAGTTTACCTGCAAACTATTTAAACAGAAAAGACAGTTCAGAGAGCATGCGCGGTGGATTTACTGCTGGCATTGGATTGAGTGCGAATATTGGAGAACATTTATTAATCAGAACGGGCATACAGTACGCACAAATCAATGAGCGCTTTGCCATGCGTTTAGAGAATGAGCGCAGAACCATTACCGTCGTGACCACAAGACCTTTAGTGCGTGCTCCTGGCGATACGATTTATGTGAGTGACACCTCCACCATGCAGCAGATTGGCTACCTCACCAGAAAAACACAAAACAGATACAGAAGTATTGAGATACCATTGATACTCGGATACGAGTGGGGTAATGAACAAGTAAAATTCAGCATCAATGCAGGTATTATCGCAACTGCTACCTCTTGGTATAGTGGTGAAATATTAGATACAACCAATCAAATTGTAGCATTGAGTTCTAAAGGACAGTCAAGCATTTACCAGCAGCAAATTGGCTTAAGTGGTTTTGGCAGCATTCGTATCAGTAAACCCATCAGACCAGGATTAGAAATTTATGCTGAACCGTTTTTCAGAACCAATTTCTCTTCGATGCAAATCAGGCAACCAGCATTCACACAGCGATTCTCTTCAACAGGTATACAATTGGGTGTAAAGTGGAAATTGAATTAGGCAACAGAATATGCAGAATAAGTATCTACATACACGAACGATTATGCAAAGGCTGTTAGTCATCATATTGCTTGTTACTGGTTTTAGTGCCTGCCAGAAAGAATTTTCTGAAGAGTTTTCTATTAGCAGAAACAATCCACTCAATGATACGGCATGGACGACTACAACAGTATCACCTGAATTGACTCAAATGCTAACCAATTTACGTGGCGAATTACCCGAGCCATTAATTGATTCATTTGATGCCGATAGAGATGGCGGTATTGCCTTTGGCGATTCGCTGAAACTAGAATTTGAGGTAAACAGTGGTGGACTTTGTGTTGCTGGCCAACCAGGCACTATTGCCAATCGTATACGCGGAAAAGTCAAAATAGCCCTCACTATTCTGAAAAACAAAGATGAAATCATGAAGTCTGGTTTCACTACTGCAGGAACTACCATGCAGGCTTTGGAAACAGATATGATCGCAGGGATTAAGATTTGGCAAAACAATACTGAGTTAGACTTATTTGGCGGAGCCAAAATTGCTATACGCATCAAACATAAAGCACCGAAAACAGATCGAATACTTTTTCAGTCCATTACCATGAAAAGTGGCAGAGACAGCGCGCGCATTTGGAAAGACATCACCAATAGCGATAACAAAATAAAAAAGGGCAATTCAGTTTATAATGCAGGTAATTACAGCCACTTCTACGAACTAGAAACGCAGTATACTGGCTGGCTCGGCAGCTGCAACTGGGCTGATACCAGCAATACTACCAGGCTTAACATCAGGCTTCCACTGAATTTTACCAACAAGAATACAGTTGTGTACGCAATCAGTACCAGCAGCAATATTGTTTTACAACTCAAGGACGAAGCTAGTATCCAATCGTTCTACTATCCCTCTTTACCTAAAAA
>DALYHN010000056.1:5092-11021 GCA_031970875.1 Chitinophagaceae bacterium | reverse complement strand
AAAGTTATGATTTGAAAATCTCTGCGCAACCTCTGCCCCTCTCAAACTCTGCGGTAAAAATTCTAGAGAAAAAAGCTCAAAGCTGAAAGCATAATGCTTAGCCTGTGACAAGTATGCTTTTAGCACTAAGCTTTAAGCCTTTAGCCAGAATTGGGCATTCCATAATTCAAAAGACAAAATTCAAAAGACAAAATTCAAAAGCAAAAACTGGTCTTTGCGTTGCATAGCGTCTTAGCGCCTTTGCGGTTAAATAATGGTTTCTCAGGTTATCTCTTGAGAAAGTTATGATTTGAAAATCTCTGCGCAACCTCTGCCCCTCTCAAACTCTGCGGTAAAAATTCTAGAGAAAAAAGCTCAAAGCTGAAAGCATAATGCTTAGCCTGTGACAAGTATGCTTTTAGCACTAAGCTTTACGCCTTTAGCCTAAATTAATTAACTTGAGGCACAACCCTTAGACATGTACAAAGACTTCGCCGGGTCTGTGGATGAGTTTATTAAACGCTATCCCAAGCCAATACAACAACAACTGAAAACACTACGTGCTTGCATCAAAACCCATGCACCAGAAGCCACAGAAACCATTAGCTATGGCATGCCTGCCTATAAACTCAACGGGCCGCTGGTCTATTTTGGGGTGCATGCCAAACATATCGGCTTCTATCCTACCGGAGAAGGTGTCAAAGCTTTTGAGAAAAAGATCATTCAACTCGGTTATGCTTATTCCAAAGGCGCGATACAATTTCCCCTCGACCAGCCTATTCCGGTGGATTTGGTTGAAGCGATTGTGAAACACAGGGTTGTAAGTAATAAGGCAAAATCTAGCCTACGCCAAGGCTTCGGCAAGCAGGTGAAAAGCAAAAAGTAAAAATCTTCCCTACGCCAAGGCTCTGGGAAGCAAGTCAAAAGGCAAAAAGTTGTAGCGTCACATAGCGTCCTAGCGCTTGCCCGCAGAAGCTTTAGCGTAGGCGGGGCTTTGCGGTTAACAACTCTGAAGAAAAAGCCCAAATAAATACGCAATAAGCTGAATCTCAAATCTCAAATCTCAAATCCCCAATAGATTAACGCCCTTCTGTCAGTCTGTTTGCTTATTTTGGGGAGTCTTATGAAGTACTTGTTTACATTCTTATTGTCTGCCTTGTCTTTGAGTGTACATGCACAACATCCTAAAAAACAAGGTTATTTAATTAAAGGGCATATTGCTGGTGTATCAGATGGTACAAAAGTCTATCTGCACGATATAGTGGCTGCTAAGAAATTGGATTCTGCTACTACGAAAAAGGGAAATTTTGTGTTCAAAGGCAGAGTACCCCACCCTGTTTCTTGTTGGATACTCTGTAAAGAAGAATACGCTATTCTTATTGTTGAGAATACAAACATTCGCTTCGAGTCGCAATACAAAAAAGATATGCGCTTATATGCCAATGTTACCGGTGGTAAAGAGCAGGCATTGCATAATGCATTAACCAAGCAACAATTACCATATGATAAAATCTATTTAAGCGCTTATGATAGTATTGTCAACAACTTAGATACAGGAAAAGCTCATAGAAAAGAATTGATTAATCGGCTGAATCTGTATCAAGATTCTGCTCACCAAATCTATGTAGACTTTGGAAAGAAATACCCCAATAGTTATTTAGGGATTGATATTCTTTACAGAAACAGACAAACCATCGGTAAGGATGTATTAAAGCCATTGTATGCGCAATTATCTGATGAACTGAAACAGAGTGTAAGAGGTAAGGCATTGCGCACGTTCTTGTTTGAAGACCTAGTTTCTATAGGAGAAAAAATGATTGATTTTGAAGCCATGCAACCTGATGGATCTTTATTGAAACTGTCTTCCCTTAAAGGACAATACATTTTCCTTAGCTTTTGGGATAAAGCTTGTGGACCATGCCGTGTGGAAAATCGTTTACTGAGTAAAAACTATGATCGGATAAAAGATAGCGTGTCCATTGTAAGTTTTTCTCTTGATGCGGATAAAGCGCGTTGGCTAACAGCCAGTAAGGAAGACAATATAATTTGGACAAATCTGTCCGACTTAAAGGGAGAAGAAAGTAATATTAAGGCTTTGTACGATGTACAAGCAATACCAGCTTCTTTTTTGATCAATAAGGAAGGTATTGTTATTGAGCGTTATACAGGTGTTGGCCCAGACCTGATTGAGAAACTCCTCAAACGTATTGCGCAAGATCGTTCCAAAATAAAATAAATCAAGACTATGTGGTACAAATACCCCTCAGTCACCTTCGGTGCCAGCTCCCCTTAGCAGGGGAGCAAATCAATTTTTAGAAGTTATTTCGGTTAACATTAAACGTTATCTAGAAAGTCCTTGAGCAAGTGAAACTCAAAAACCTCAGCGGTAACTCTGCTTCTCCCAAACTCCGCGGTGAAATTTATCAAGCCCTAAGCCTAAATCTTCAAATCTCCAATCAAAAATCCCCAATAACCTGCCTTAAGCCTTGAGCATTAAGCTTTAAGCGTTAGGTACCGCACTAATTTCAAATCATAAATCTCAAATCCCAAATAGATTAACGCCCTTCTGTCAGCCTGTTTTGGCATAATCACAGGCGTGGATAAGTCAAAAAAGCACAAATTCCCGGCTGGAACTATATTTGACATCCCTTGTTTATAAAACAAGATTTCAAACAAATAAACAATACAATCATGGCCTTAGAATTTACAGATGCCAATTTCCAGACAGATGTGCTGGCGAGCGATAAATTAACCGTAGTAGATTTCTGGGCAGAATGGTGTGGCCCCTGCCGCGCTATCGGCCCCGTTATTGAAGAGCTCTCTAAAGAATATGCCGGTAAGGTAAATGTGGGCAAGCTCAATGTAGACCACAACCCCAATGTGAGCGTGAACTTCGGTATCACTTCTATCCCTGCTATCCTCTTCATCAAGAATGGTCAGGTAGTTGACAAGCAAATTGGTGCCGTACCTAAGAGCGTGTTGGAGAAGAAGATCCAGGCGCATATCTAATTAACCTGTGGATGGGTTAGTATCCCCGCATCCCGAAGTATTGGGATTGCGGGGATTTTTTCTGTATGCCCAATTAGTTTTTCTTTTAACTTACCGGCTTAAACCAACTTGCTAACCCTACTCATGGAAAGATTTCAGGGCATACTCGGTGTACTGCTAATCCTCGCGATTGCATTTGCTTTTTCCAATAACAAGAAACGTATCAATGTCCGACTCGTAATCAGCGGCATTCTCTTACAAACTTTTATTGCTGTACTCGTACTAAAAGTGCCGCCGGTAACGGCTTTCTTCCAGAAACTGGGCCATGGCATGGAAAAGATTGAAGCATTTGCCCGTCAGGGTGCGTCTTTCGTGTACGGCGGATTGGGTGTGCAGCAAATGGATGGCACCATCGGCAACTATGTAAACGGCGGCTTTGTGTTTGCCTTCAACGTAACTGCCACCATCATCTTGGTTTGTGTACTCGTTGCCATTCTATACCATGTAGGCATCATGCAGCGTGTAGTAGCTGTGATTGCTAAAGCCATGAACTACGTGATGCGCGTGAGCGGTGCCGAAGCCCTGAGCAATGTGGCATCGGCTTTTGTTGGTCAGGTAGAAGCACAGGTAATGATTCGTCCTTACTTAGCAGGTATGACCAAAAGTGAGCTCCTCGCCAGCATGAGTGGTAGCTTGGCCTGTATTGCAGGCGGTATCCTTGTGGTATATGTGAATATGGGCGCACAAGCCGGTTATGATCTGGCGCCCAAACTGATTGCTGCCAGTTTAATGGCTGCACCCGGTGCTTTGGTGATTTCCAAGATTGTGTTTCCTGAAACAGAAGAAAGCCAGACCATGGGCACGGTGAAACTGGAAGTGAAAAGTCATTATACCAATGTGGTGGATGCCATTTCGCACGGTGCCGGTGATGGTTTCAAAATTGCCATGAATGTGATTGCCATGCTGATCGGTTTCATTGCTTTGATTGCGATGATCGACTGGAGCTTGATGCGCATAGGCCATATTTTCGATCCCAACTTTAACCTCAGCCTCAACTGGATATTTGGTAAGCTCTTCTATCCCATCGCTTGGTCGATGGGTGTGCCTGCTAGCGATGTAAACAACGTAGCTACTTTGTTGGGACAAAAACTTACCATCAACGAATTTGTGGCTTTCCAGAACCTGGCCAATAAGTCTGTACCCATCGTTACTGAGAAAGGTTTGCTGATTGTGTCTATCGCCATCTGTGGCTTTGCCAATTTCAGCAGTGTGGGTATGCAGATTGGTGGTATTGGAGAACTGGCACCAACCCGCAGAGCAGATCTGGCCAGATTGGGCTTGAAAGCTTTGTTGTGTGGCACCTTGGCTTCCTATTTATCTGCCAGCATTGCCGGTATTTTACTGAGCTAATTTGTGGAAGATTTTTCCCCTGTATAACTGTTTGATTGAACAGTGGATACCGCAATTTTTCGAAGGACGAAAGAACTGATTTATCTCATTTTTTAGTGCAGGGTTTCAGTTAGTTTTGCGGCATGATGAACGCATTATCTACACAGTTACTCTCCGATCCGTTTCAGTTAGTAGCAGCCACCAAAGAATCCGATCTCAAGCGCATTGGCGAAAAGATTCTGAATAAAGAACGAATCAGTTTTGAAGATGGCGTAGACCTGTTTGTGCGTGCATCTCTCCCATTTGTGGGAACTCTGGCCAACTGGGTGCGTGAGCAAAAGCATGGCCACAAAACCTATTTCAACAGAAACTTCCATATTGAGCCTACGAATGTGTGCGTGTACTCTTGCAAGTTCTGTTCCTATTCTCGCCTTTATGCGCACCGCGAAGAAGGTTGGGAACTGAGCATTGAGCAGATGATGCACATGGTAAAAGCCTACGATGGTAAACCCATTACCGAAGTGCATATTGTGGGTGGTGTGCATCCAAAGATGGACATGGAATTCTTTAAAGACTTACTGCGTTCTATCAAAACACACAGACCTGATTTACATATCAAAGGATTTACAGCAGTAGAATTGGATTACATGTTCCGCAAAGCCAAGCTCACTGTAGAAGAAGGTATGCGTCAGTTGCACGAAGCCGGACTGGATTCATTGCCCGGCGGTGGCGCTGAAATCTTCCACCCCGAAGTGCGTGAGCAAATTTGCGCCGATAAAGTAGATGGTGATGGTTGGTTGGCGATTCACAAAGCAGCGCATCAATTGGGCATGCATAGCAATGCCACGATGTTATACGGTCATGTTGAGGAATACTGGCATCGCGTAGATCATATGGAAAAGCTGCGCAAGATGCAGGATGAAACCGGTGGATTCAATACGTTTATTCCGCTCAAGTTCCGTAATCATGATAATGAAATGAGTCATGTGGCTGAGACTTCTGTGATTGAAGACATGAAAGTCTATGCCATTGCTCGTTTGTACATGGATAATTTCCCGCACTTGAAAGCTTATTGGCCAATGTTGGGCCGACAAAACGCCCAGCTCACACTCAGCTTTGGTGTGAATGATATTGACGGAACCATTGATGATTCAACCAAGATATATTCAATGGCCGGCAGCGAAGAACAAAACCCAAGTATGAGTACGGCGCAATTGGTGAACCTGATCAAACAGGTAAAACGCCAGCCGATTGAGCGTGATACATTGTACAATGTGGTAAAAGACTACAGCAACGTGGATTTAGCAGTCTTAGAAGCCGATCCGAATATGAATTAATAAAGCGCGTCTTTAGTCTCTGGTCTTTGGTCTCTTGTTTTGATTGGGATTTTCACGCAAGACCATAAAGTTGACATAGCGCGCAATGATGAATATTCCTCTGCGAGAACGCTGTTAACTCTTGTTCTCTGCGGTTAAGGATCAAAATACGAGAATCGAGACTCGAGAAACGAATGCTAAAAGGCTCAATCAGAAATCGCAAATTTAAAATAGGTAATCTTTGCGCCACTTCGCGT
>DALYHN010000056.1:0-5065 GCA_031970875.1 Chitinophagaceae bacterium | reverse complement strand
AATAAGTAGTCTTCGCGCCACTTCGCGTCTTGGCGACTTTGCGGTTTAATGATCATCTACAAAAGACTAAAGACCAGCACCCAAAGGCCTCACCTAACATTCTGGTAAAGAAATTGGGATATGTACCGCTAAACCACCATCCGCAGTTTCTTTGTATTTACTGCTCATATCTAGCGCCGTGTTCCACATGGTGGCAATCACTTTGTCAAGACTCACCACAGCAAAATCAGGCGTACTCTGCAATGCCAACTGCGAAGCAGTAATGGCTTTGATGGCGCCCATGGTATTTCTTTCGATGCAAGGAATCTGTACCAATCCGCCAATAGGATCGCAGGTTAAACCTAGATGATGTTCCACAGCAATCTCCGCAGCCATCAGGGTTTGTCTTTGTGTACCTCCGAGTGCTTCGGTTAATGCAGCTGCAGCCATGGCTGAGGAGACGCCAATTTCTGCCTGACAGCCACCCATCGCTGCAGAAATGGTCGCACCTTTTTTAAAGATGCTGCCAATTTCAGAAGCTGTGAGTAAGAACTGCATGATTTTGTCTTCATCATTGCCGCCACTGAATGCTACATAATACATCAGCACTGCGGGAATCACACCGGCAGCACCATTGGTAGGTGCGGTTACTACCCTGCCAAATGACGCATTCTCTTCATTCACGGCAAGAGCAAAGCAACTCACCCAATCAAGAATGTATTGGAAATTTTGTCCGCCACTTTGTATGGCTTCTAACCAGCTATTGTAATCATTGCAGGATTTACCTGCCAGCATTTTCTTATTTAAGTCAAATGCACGGCGTTTCACTTTGAGTCCGCCGGGTAATTCACCCTGCGTATGACAACCGCGATAAATACAATCGCGCATGGTATGCCAAATATTTAAGACACCAGCTTTGGTGGCTGCTTCATCGCGCCAAGCATGTTCGTTCTCCAATACCACTTCATGCACATGCATACCGGTTTTCATACACCAGTGCAGTAGATCATCTGCAGTATTCACAGGAAAAGGCAGGTCTACATTCGATTTTTGTGCAGCGGCCTCTCCTTCTTGCACCACAAATCCGCCGCCAATAGAATACCAGGTCTGGCTGATGTTTTCACCATTGCAGAGTGTAGCGAGAAAGCTCATGCCATTGGGATGAAAAGGCAGGGTTTCATTCACGAGGAAAACCACATCGGTAGCGGGTTGAAAAGCAATGCCCTGTTCCCCTCCCAAAGCAATAAAACCTGTTTCGTTGATGCGGGCGATCGTTGGGTTGATATCTTCCACCGGAATGGTCACAGGATCAGCGCCGGCAAGACCGAGAATCACTGCAACATCCGTTCCGTGTCCCTTGCCTGTTTTAGCCAAAGAACCGTAGAGCAATACCTGCACGCCTGTGACCAAGCTTAATTGATTATTAGATTGTAGAGATTGAACAAAACGCTGTGCGGCTCTCCAAGGACCCAAAGTATGGGAACTTGAAGGGCCAACACCTATTTTAAACATGTCGAAAACCGATATCGCTTCGTGGGGCATGGAGTTAAGTTAAAAGTCAAAAGTCAAAATTCAAAAGGCAAAAGTGAAAAGTCATGAGTAGTACATGTAACCCAGACTTTGCAACCGTTTGGTCAAAGCTAAATAAAATTAAGTGGCTGTTAGATGCAAGAGGGCTTAGCGGTATATTTGAGTATGCGTTATCTACAACTATCGGTGATACTCTTCTGCAGTCTTTTTGTACAGGCTCAGCCATCCGCTTTAAAGCGGCCGAAGCAAGATACTTTGCTGGAATCAATCCTGCGCAGCCATCCCGCTTTTGCGGATATCATGCAGCATCGCAAAGATTGGAACGTACAGATTGTCTATACTGAGATCAACCGTAATAAACGCAATAAGCCCAGTTTTACGGATCATTCATTTAATCTGCAACCCGGTGCTTATTTCTATCCGGCCAGCACGGTCAAAATGCCCATTGCTTTTCTGGCCTTGGAGAAATTGAATGAGTTGAATATTCCTGGGTTGGATATGCATACCACTATGCTCACCGATTCGGCCACTGCTAAGCAGGATCATGTGTACCATCATCCACTTGCGGGCGATGGCAGACCAACGATAGCGCATTATATCAAACAGATTTTTCTAGTGAGCGATAACGATGCCTATAATCGTTTATATGAATTCCTTGGTCAGGAATATATCCAGCGTAAGCTGAAAGAAAAAGGTTATCCGGATGCAGTGATTCGTCATCGTTTGAGTGTATCGCTTACAGATCAGCAGAACCGACAAACAAATCCGATTCGTTTTATCGATTCCACCGGTAAAACGATTTACGAAAAACCCGCTCAGAACAATACCAATGCCTTACCTAATTTGAATGTGTTTCAGGGCAAGGGTTATATGCGTGGCAGCAAGCTGATCAATGAGCCTTTTAATTTCTCGGAGAAGAACCGGGTTTATCTGCAAGACTTACACAATATGCTGAAAGTGGTCATGTTTCCGGAGTCTGTTGCTGCTAAACAGCGTTTCAAACTTACCGAGAGTGACCTGAATTTCCTGCGCAGGTGGATGAGCAGCTATCCTGGTGAAAGTAAATACCCGGAATATCCGGCCAGTGAATATTGGCCCAGTTATGTGAAGTTTCTATACTATGGCTCAGAAAAGAAGTCGCCCATCCAGCAGCATCTCCGCATTTTCAACAAGGTTGGTGATGCTTATGGTTACCTAACAGATATCGCTTATTTCGCTGATTTTCAGAATAATGTTGAATTTATCTTAAGTGCAACTATATACTGTAATAGTGATGGTGTATTCAATGATGACCACTACGATTATGACAAAATCGGCTTTCCTTATATGCGCGATCTGGGAAAAGCAGTCTACCAGCACGCCTTAAAACGTGTTAAAAAGCACACGCCCAACCTGAAAAACTTTGTCTATACATATCAGCGCGACTAGTTTTGTCGTTTATAGTGAAGCGTTCACATTCATGAAGAAGACTGGTTTAGCAATACTGGCCTTAATAATACTGTTTTGCTCTTGTAGTAAGACCAGCGATACCCGCATGGCCAAGATCAAGTTTATCAACGCCTATCCTTCCAGCACCTATCGTTTTGCAGCCAATGATAAAGACCTTACGCCTGGTTTGATTCAATCCAATCAAGGCAGTGACCTGATCGAGATTCTCAATGGTACTGTGCGTGTCAAGGGCTTTGACAAGCGCAATTCGGCTGTGATTGATACCAGTATCAAACTGGCTCCTTTCAAGAATTACACGATGATTGGCTATGATGCCCGTTACAATACGCTAAAAAGCTCTTTAATTGAAGATGATCTCACCGTACCCGCATCTGGAAAAGCCCATGTGCGTGTAGTGTATGCATTTGTGGGTGGTGATACCTTGCGTGTAAATACGCGCTTACGCAGTGCCAATGATTTTTGGGAAACTGCCGGACGCGCTTTCAGCGATCATGATTATGATGCTCGGTACCGTGCTTTTAAAGCAGTTGCTGCGCCAGGTACGTATCAGTTTACAGTCACTGCCAATAAATCAACCAATGATCAAGTAATCAACGAACCATTGGTAAACTTGGCTTCAGGTAAAATCTATACGCTCTTGGTAAATGCCGATATGAGTGGTGGCAGAAGCAGTAATGGTATACCTTTTTACACTTTGAGCATCATACAGCACAATTAATCAACTTACTCGTTTTATTTATTCAGATTCATGCATGGCACGAATGCTTGTTAGCATTGTCGATAGTGTCATTTCCGTACATTTGAAACATTCTTAAAGCAACCTAACCCGATAGCAATGACCCAGTTGTCTTCCCTACTGCAAAGATTCAATGAACCGGAAACCCTGAAAATGGCCAAGCTTGGTCGCGAATTACGCGCCAAAGGAATCGATGTAATTGACTTGAGCCTTGGTGAACCCGATTTTGATACGCCTCAGCACGTAAAGGAAGCTGCTATTAAAGCCATCAATGATAACTGGAGCCACTACACCCCAGTTGCTGGTTACCTAGATGTACGCGAAGCAGTATGTACCAAGCTGAAGCGTGATAATAACCTCGAGTATAAACCCGAGAACATCATCACTTCTACTGGCGCCAAACAAAGTTTGGCGAATGCTATTCTTGCTTTGGTGGATGAAGGCGATGAAGTGGTGATTCCAACACCCTATTGGGTAACTTATAGTGAGCTGGTGAAGATTGCGCGTGGTAAAGTGGTAGAAATTCGCACCAGTGTGGAGCAGGGCTTCAAAGCTACACCTGCACAAGTAGAATCTGTTATTACCGATAAGACTAGGGTATTTATGTTTTCCTCTCCTTGTAACCCTAGTGGTGCAGTTTATAGTCAGGAAGAATTAGAAGGACTCGCGAATGTATTTCGCAAATACCCCAATGTCACGATTCTGGCGGATGAGATTTACGAATACATCAATTTCGTGGGCAAGCATGCATCTATTGCGCAGTTTGCAGATCTAAAAGACCGTGTTGTAGTCATTAATGGATTAAGTAAGGGCTTTGCCATGACGGGATGGCGTTTTGGCTATATCGCAGCAAATGCAGATATCGCTAAAGCTTGTGAGAAATTACAAGGACAGTTTACCAGTGCCACCTGCTCTATTACGCAGAAAGCAGCGGTAGAAGCTTTGACAGGTGATTTACGTCCATCTATGGCCATGACAGAAGAGTTTACACGCAGAAGAACACGAACGCTGGAATTAGTAAGTGCGATTCCTGGTTTAAAATGCAATGCACCTGAAGGCGCTTTCTATGTATTTCCTGATGTGAGTGCATATTATGGTAAAACGGATGGTACTACTACGATTCAAAATGCGGCTGATTTCAGCATGTACCTCTTGAATACAGCCCATGTATCCAGTGTAATGGGCGATGCATTTGGTGAGCCGCTTTGTGTGCGTTTCTCTTTTGCCAATAGCATGACCAATATTGAGCGTGCATGGGAAAGAATTGCTGCTGCATTAGCCAAGTTGCATTAATCTGATTAATACAGATTCATTTTAATAAAAAAGGACTTCGTTTGAAGTCCTTTTTGTTTAGATGCTATTTAGCTTATT
>DALYHN010000055.1:0-11162 GCA_031970875.1 Chitinophagaceae bacterium | reverse complement strand
CTGGTGGTCGTAACGTACAAGGTCGTCGCTCTATGCGTTACATGGGTGGCGGTCATAAGAAGAAGTATCGTATCGTAGACTTCAAGCGTGACAAGCATAATGTAGAAGGTACTGTAGCTACTATTGAATATGATCCAAACCGTACTGCATTCATCGCATTGATTCAGTATACAGATGGTGAGAAGCGTTATATCATCGCTCCTCAAGGTCTACAGGTTGGTGCTAAAGTTCAGTCTGGTGTTGATGTAGCTCCTGAATTGGGTAATGCGCTGTTGCTGAAAAACATGCCACTCGGTACCAATGTGCACAACATTGAACTGCAGCCTGGTCATGGTGGAAAGATGGCAAGAAGTGCCGGTTCTTCTGCTCAGCTGACAAACAAAGAAGAAAAGTATGCTGTACTGAAAATGCCTTCTGGTGAGATCCGCAAAGTGCTGATCAACTGTATGGCAACTGTAGGTGTGGTATCTAATAGCGATCACAACCTGGAAACTGCAGGTAAAGCTGGTCGTAACAGATGGAAGGGTATTCGTCCTCGCAACCGTGGTGTTGCCATGAACCCAGTAGATCACCCAATGGGTGGTGGTGAAGGTAAAGCTTCAGGTGGTCATCCAAGATCACGTACTGGTAAGTATGCGAAGGGTGAAAAAACCAGAAAGCATGGAAAGGGTAGCGATAAGCTTATCATCCAGCGCAGCAACGGTAAAAAGCTTACTAAATAATTCAATGTTAAAATGGTTTCGCGCATAGCGAAACAAATCAACAAACACTATGGCTCGTTCAATTAAAAAAGGTCCTTACGTAGACAGTAAACTGGAGAAGAAAGTGATCGCCATCAATGATGGTGGTGCTAAGAAGGGTGTGTTGAAGACTTGGAGTCGTCGCTCTACTATCACACCAGATTTCGTAGGCCACACTTTCGCAGTACACAATGGTAACAAGTTTATCCCTGTGTATGTAACAGAATTCATGGTTGGTCATAAACTCGGTGAGTTTGCCCCTACCAGAAACTTCAAAGGTCACGCAGGAACCAAGAAATAAGCATGTTAATTGTGAGCGGGTTCGCCCAATCACTTGAAACCATAAAAAAATGGAAGCAGTAGCTAAATTGAGAAATTACCCCACCGGCCCACGCAAAATGCGTTTGCTGGCTGATTTGATCCGTGGCATGGAAGTGGAAAAAGCCCTGGCTGTGCTGGAGCACCATCCACAACATAATGCGGTTCCCCTCTTCAAATTGCTGAAGAGTGCCATCAACAACTGGGAACAGAAGAATGAAGGCAAGAGCGCAGCTGATAACAGCCTGGTGGTAAAAACCATTTTCGTGGATGGCGGCAGAACATTGAAGCGTATGCGTCCTGCACCTCAGGGCCGTGGCTACAGAGTTCGTAAGCGCAGCAACCACGTAACAATCATCGTAGATTCTAAAAACTAATTGATAAAACCTTTATATGGGTCAAAAAGCAAATCCAATTGGTAACAGGTTAGGTATCATCCGCGGATGGGAGAGTAACTGGTATGGTAGCAAGAAAGACTTTGCTAACAAACTGATCGAGGATAACAAGATCCGTACCTACCTGAATGCACGTATCAACAAGGGTGGTATTGCCAAGATCGTGATCGAGCGTACACTTGGTAAACTCATCGTAACAATCCACACATCTAAGCCAGGTATCATTATCGGTAAAGGTGGTGGTGAAGTTGACCGCATCAAGGAAGAGCTGAAGAAGCTTACCGGTAAAGAAGATGTACAGATCAACATTCTGGAGATCCGTCGTCCTGAACTGGATGCAACAATTGTTGGTGATACCATCGCTCGTCAGATCGAAAACCGTATCAACTACAAGCGTGCTACTAAGATGGCGATTGCTTCTACACTCCGTATGGGTGCAGAAGGTATCAAGGTAAAACTCAGCGGTCGTCTGGGTGGTGCTGAGATTGCCCGTAGCGAAGAATTCAAGCAAGGCCGTACGCCACTGCATACATTCCGTATGGACATCGATTACGCAAACGTGTTTGCACAAACTGTTTACGGTAAAATCGGTATCAAAGTATGGATCTGTAAAGGTGAAGTACTCGGTAAGCGTGAATTGAATCCAAACTTCATCGGTGGTAAGAGCGATGTGAGCGACAGAAGAGATCGCGGTGGAGATCGTGAGCGTGGTGGCGACCGCGGTGGACGTGGTGGCGACAGAGGCGGCCGCGGTGGTTCAAGAGAACGCAAAAACTAATCAAGGTAGACAGTAATCAAATATTATCTCTGTCGGTAACGGCAGAAACAAAATAGCGAAGCAATGTTACAGCCTAAAAGAAGTAAACACAGAAAGCAGCAAAAAGGACGCATCAGGGAAGTTGCCAAGCGTGGCACCCAGATTTCCTTCGGTTCTTTTGCATTGAAAGCTATGGAACCCATCTGGTTGACTAACCGCCAGATTGAAGCTGCCCGTCAGTCCATGACACGTGCCATGAAGCGTGAAGGTAACGTGTGGATCAGGGTGTTTCCAGATAAAATCATCACCCGTAAGCCTCTTGAAGTGAGGATGGGTAAAGGTAAGGGTAACCCTGAGTTCTGGGCCGCTGTGGTAGAACCAGGTCGTATCATCTTCGAATGCGATGGTGTACCTGAAGCAGTAGCAAAAGAAGCCATGGAACTGGCTGCACAGAAACTGCCGATCAAAACCAAATTCGTCGTAAGAAGAGACCTGCAAGCTTAATTTATAAAACTGAATTGCAATGGCTAAAAAGCAAGAATTCACCAAGAGCCTGAAAGATCTGAATACATCAGATCTGAAAGCAAGAATCCAGGAAGATCAGCTTCGTTTGAAGAAGCTGGAGTTCGCTCACGCGATCTCTCCACTGGAGAACCCGATGACCATCCGTGGTCTGCGCAGGGATATCGCCCGCCTGAAAACGGAATTGACAAAAAAAGAAATGGGTATCTAACCATAAATAAACAACAATGGCTGAAAGAAATTTGCGTAAAACAAGGATTGGTGTTGTTACCAGCGACAAAATGGCTAAGACCATCACTGTTGCTGTAGAAAGAAAAGTAAAACACCCTATCTACGGAAAATTCGTAAAGAAGACTACCAAGTTCCATGCTCATGATGAAAAAGATGAGTGCGGCGTTGGTGACGTAGTGAAAATCATGGAAACCCGCCCTATGTCTAAGACGAAGCGTTGGAGACTGGTGGAAGTGGTAGAAAAAGCTAAGTAATCCCGCTGTTTTACTATTGATAAACAAGTTCACAGAACTGAAAAACTAATTAAGATGATTCAGCAAGAAAGCAGATTAAACGTAGCTGATAACAGCGGTGCTAAGGAAGTACTGTGTATCAGGGTGCTGGGTAACAGCGGCCAAGACTACGCCAAGATCGGCGACAAGATCGTGGTAACAGTAAAAGACGCACTGCCTGCAGGTGGTGTGAAGAAAGGTACTGTATCCAAAGCTGTTATTGTTCGTACCAAGAACAAACTGCGTCGTAAAGATGGTTCTTATATCCGTTTCGATGATAATGCCGTTGTGTTACTGAACAACTCAGACGAACCTCGCGGTACCCGTATCTTCGGACCAGTAGCAAGAGAGTTGCGTGATAAAGGATACATGAAGATTATTTCACTGGCTCCTGAGGTACTGTAATCCAATAAACAGCGTTTGCATCAGCATACAGCATAAAGCTTAGAACAATGAGTAACAGATTTAAACCCAAATTCAACATCAAGAAAGGCGACCAAGTAGTGGTGATCGCCGGTGAAGACAAGGATCTCAAGAAGCCCCGTAAGGTGCTGGAAGTGATTCTGGATAAGTCTCGCGTAGTTGTTGAAGGTGTCAATATCGTAACCAAGCATACCAAGCCTACGGCTCAAAACACCAAAGGTGGTATCGTTAAGGTTGAAGCGCCTATCCACATCAGTAATGTGATGTTGTGGGACGCTAAAGCAGGTGCTGCTACTAAGGTGAAGCGTACCCGCGAAAATGGCAAATTAGTTCGCGTATCTAAAAAATCAGGGGAGGTTATTAAGTAATGAGTACTGTAAAATACACTCCGAGATTGGCAGATAAGTACAAAAACGAAGTTGTACCTGCCTTGATGAAGAAGTTTGGTTATGGCAGCATCATGCAAGCCCCCAAGCTCGAGAAAATCTGTATCAACCGTGGCGTTAATGGCGCTGTTGCTGATAAAAAGCTGGTAGATATTGCAGTAGAAGAACTGTCAATGATTACTGGTCAGAAGCCTGTAGCTACTTTCTCTAAGAAAGATATCTCCAACTTCAAATTGCGTAAGGGTATGCCAATTGGTGCACGCGTTACGCTGAGAGGTGAGAAGATGTTCGAGTTCTTGGACAGATTGATCTCTGTAGCACTGCCACGTGTACGTGACTTCAAAGGTGTTAGTGACAAGGCCTTCGATGGCCGTGGTAACTACACACTGGGTGTTACTGAGCAGATCATCTTCCCTGAAATTGATATCGATAAGGTGAATAAGATCACCGGTATGGACATCACTTTCGTTACTTCAGCCAACAGCAATGAAGAAGCTTTCGAACTGCTGAAGGAACTGGGTATGCCATTCAAATCAAATAAAAAAGACTAAACCAATAATCGTATCACATGGCAAAGAAATCAGTAGTAGCCAGACAAGCCAAGCGTGAAGCATTGGTTGCTAAGTTTGCTGACAAGCGTGCTGAACTGAAAGCTGCAGGCGACTACGCAGCATTGGACAAGCTCCCTAAGAACGCTTCTCCTGTTCGTTTGAAGAACCGCTGCCAGCTTACCGGTCGTCCTAAGGGATACATGCGTTTCTTCGGTATATCAAGGGTGATGTTCCGCGATATGGCGTTGAACGGAAAGATTCCGGGAGTAAAGAAAGCATCCTGGTAATTCAGGCGCTTGATGTAAAACAAATTCTGAACTGATTTAATTCAAATTATATGGTAACTGATCCTATTGCAGATTTTTTAACCAGGGTTCGTAATGCGCAACTGGCCGGACATAGAATCGTTGAAATTCCTGCCTCTAACCTGAAGAAGCGTATTACAGAGATCCTGTACGATCAGGGTTATATTCTGAAGTACAAGTTTGAAGACGACAACAAACAAGGTCTGATCAAGATCGCGTTGAAGTACGATGCTCAAACTAAGCAGCCTGCTATCCGTAGCCTGGAGCGCATCAGCCGCCCTGGTCTGCGTCAGTACGCTAAACCTGCTGACTTCAAGCGTGTGATCAACGGTCTAGGTATTGCCATCCTGTCTACATCTAAAGGTGTATTGACTGATAAGCAAGCCAAAGCACAGAACGTTGGCGGTGAAGTATTGTGCTACGTATCGTAATCAATTAATGGTTCTGATAATTAAGCCTCATAGTCGTGGCTGAACACGGAATCTGTTTCTAACAAATAAAATTAAAACCGACTATGTCTCGTATTGGTAAAAAACCGGTGGTAGTTCCTGCAGGCGTAACAGTAACTGTAGGTAAAGACAACGTGGTAACTGTGAAAGGCCCTAAGGGTGAACTGAAGCAGCAAGTTGACCGCGATATCATTATTGAAGTGAAGGATGGCGAAGTACTTGTTAATCGTCCAACTGATCAAATCCGTCACCGCGCTATGCACGGTCTGTACCGCGCATTGATCGGTAACTTGGTAAAAGGTGTAACTGAAGGTTACAAGCGTGAGCTGGAACTGGTGGGTGTGGGTTACAAGGCTGCGAACACTGGTAACGTATTAGACCTGGCTTTGGGTTATTCGCACAATATCATCTTTGAAGTGCCTAGCGAACTGAAAGTTGCTACGGTTACTGAAAAAGGTCAGAACCCTAAGATCATGCTGGAAGGTATCGACAAGCAATTGCTTGGTCAGGTAGCTGCCAAATTGAGAAGTCTGCGTAAGCCTGAACCATACAAGGGTAAGGGTGTGAAGTACAGCGATGAAGTATTGAGAAGAAAAGCAGGTAAGGCCGCAGGTAAATAATCAACATTCATAAACTACTCCCGGCAGCATCGGGAGCATAAATAAAGAACAATGGACGCAAAAATGCTCAGAAGACAAAAGATCCGCTTCAGAATCCGCAAGGATGTAGTGGGTACTGCTCAAAAGCCTCGTTTGTCTGTATTCCGCAGCAACCTGGACATCTATGTTCAGCTGATCGATGATACTACCGGTAATACACTGGCAGCAGCTTCTTCAAAAGAGAAGGAGATTGTAGCACAGAAAGTAAACAAGGTAGAGAAAAGCAAACTGGTTGGTGCATCTATTGCCCGTAAAGCACTGGCACTGGGTCTCAGCAAAGTGGTTTTCGATCGTGGTGGTTACCTCTATCATGGTCGCGTGAAAGCTGTAGCTGATGGTGCACGCGAAGCAGGTCTTCAATTCTAATTGCTCACTCTTACAATCGAAAGATAAATGTCTAAAGTAATTGCAAATAAGGTGAAAGCCGGTGGCGACATGGAACTGAAAGAGAAAGTGGTAGCCATTAACCGTGTAGTGAAAACTACTAAAGGCGGCCGTACATTCAGTTTTTCTGCCCTCGTAGTAGTAGGTAACGAAAACGGTGTAGTTGGTCAAGGTCTCGGCAAAGCCAAAGAAGTTCAGGAAGCCATCACCAAGGGTATCGAAGATGCCAAGAAAAATCTGGTGAAAGTGCCTGTAATGCATGGTACTATTCCACACGATCAATTTGCTAAGCAGGGTGCTGCAAAAGTATTGATCAAGCCAGCTGCACATGGTGCCGGTGTAATTGCCGGTGGTAGCATGCGTGCTGTATTGGAGAGTGCTGGTGTAACAGACGTACTCGCTAAGAGTCTGGGTTCTGCCAATCCACACAACGTGGTTAAAGCAACCATCAAAGCCCTCACATTGTTGAGAGAGCCTGTAACTGTTGCTAAAACACGCAGCCTGAAACTGAGCAAAGTATTTAACGGATAACACTGTCGCCGGTTCTGCGCATCAACAGATGCAGCCGAATGGATGACCAAATGCATAGTATCATGAAAAAGATCAAGATCACATTGGTAAAGAGCCCGATCGACAGACCAGAGCGTCAAAAGCTCACGCTGAAAGCACTGGGCCTTAATAAAACCAATTCTTCTAAAGAAGTAGAAGCTACACCTCAAATCCTGGGTATGGTGAACAAGGTGAGCCATCTGGTGAAAGTAGAAGAACTGGCTTAATCAAGACATTTCGATGTGCAAATACGGTAGGAATACTGTGTTTGCACATTTCTTCATTTATTCATTAACGCGAGGGGTGATTCCCCGAAAGTTCAAAATCAAAGTAGTATGAAACTGCACACACTCAAACCTGCAGAAGGTTCCGTAAAGAAAGAAAAACGTTTAGGTCGTGGTGAAGCATCCGGTAAGGGTGGTACTTCAACCAAGGGTAACAAAGGTCATCAGAGCCGTTCTGGTTTCAAGAACAAGATGGCACACGAAGGTGGTCAGATGCCTATCCAGCGTCGTTTGCCTAAGCGTGGTTTCAAGAACAACAACCGTGTTGAATACAAAGTGTTTAACCTGGGTCAGATCGACCAGCTGGTAGAAAAATATGGTTTCACAGAATTCTCTCTGGAAAACCTCTATATCAACGGACTGATCAGCCGCACTGATAAAGTGAAAGTATTGGCTACTGGCGAACTGAAAGCCAAGCTCACTTTCAAAGTAAATGCGGTAAGTGACAAAGCCAAAACTGCCGTTGAAGCAGCAGGCGGTTCTGTTGAAATCGTAAAATAATTTTAACTACCTTGCCCGACGCATCAACGATGCGTCTTTTTGGTTTTACAGCGATCACATTTTCAACTGACTATCTGTGAAAAAATTATTTGAGACATTAAAGAATATTTGGAGTATTGATGAGCTGCGCGACAAGATTATTGTAACGCTTGCATTGGTGCTTACATATAGACTGGGTACACATATTGTGCTGCCTGGTATTGACCCCAACCTTATTGAAGCTGCTCAGAAGAATGCAGGCGGCGGTGGCTTGTTGAACTTGTTCGACATGTTTGCCGGTGGTGCTTTCTCTCAGGCGTCAATTCTGGCTTTGGGTATCATGCCTTATATCTCTGCTTCTATCTTCATGCAGTTGATGACCATCTTGGTTCCTCAATTACAGAAGATTCAGAAAGAAGGAGAGAGCGGTCGTAAAAAGATTAATCAGTGGACACGTTACCTCACAGTAATCGTTACCGCTTTCCAGGCTGGTGCTTATGTAGCTTACCTGAATAGTCCAGGTTATGCAGAAGCGATCATCCCTGCATTCAAGCCTTATTTCATGTTCACAACGATCATTATCCTGACAGCAGGTACGCTGTTTGTAATGTGGTTAGGTGAGCGTATCCAGGACAAAGGTTTGGGTAATGGTACTTCTATCATCATCATGGTAGGTATCCTTGCTCGTCTGCCTCAGTCACTGATTCAAGAATTTGGTGCGAAGAGCGAGCGTGCTGGTGGTGGTTTGTTGATCTTCTTGATTGAAATCGCCATTCTGGTTGCTATCATCATGGGCTTGATCATTCTGGTACAGGGTGTTCGCAAGATTCCAGTAAATTATGCTAAGCAAATCATTGGCAACCGTCAATTTGGTGGTGCACGTCAGTTCTTACCTGTAAAGGTGAACAGCGCTGGTGTAATGCCGATCATCTTTGCTCAGGCAATCATGTTCCTGCCAACACTGGTATCATTCACCAATATTGATTCTGCTCAAGGTATCGTACGTATTTTCAATGACCACAGCAATTTCTGGTACATGCTGGTATATTCTGTGATGGTAATTGGATTTACTTTCCTGTATACAGCATTGATATTTAATCCTAAGCAAATCAGCGAAGACCTAAAGCGTAACAACGGATTTATTCCTGGTGTGAAGCCTGGTCAGCCAACAGCTGATTATATTGGAGCAGTGATGGATAAGATCACTTTGCCTGGTGCAATCTTCTTGGCTGTAGTAGGTATTATGCCTGGTTTCGCTCAGCGTCTGGGTGTTACTCAAGGTTTCAGTACTTTCTTCGGTGGTACATCGCTGTTGATCATGGTTGGTGTAGTACTGGATACACTGCAGCAAATTGAAACCTATCTGCTGATGCGTCAGTACGATGGTTTGATGAAAGGCGGCCGCGTACAAGGCAGACAAACTGTTAGTAGCAGCGCTATTTAATTGAGTACTGATTGTAAAAGTATATTGCAACCTGTCAGGTACTCCTGACAGGTTTCTTTTTTAAAGATGACTTTTTCTAAAAATATGATCTTCTATAAAACAGATGCAGAGGTAGCGATGATGAAAGCATCGGCTATGCTGGTGAGCCAGACATTGGCTGAAGTAGCTGCCATGCTGAAACCCGGTGTTACTACAAAGCAAATTGATACACTCTGCGAAACTTATGTGCGTGATCACAAAGCGGTTCCTTCGTTCAAAAATTATCAGAACACGTATCCTTGGAGTATTTGTGCGAGTGTGAATGATGTGGTGGTACATGGTTTTCCAAATGATACACCATTGAAAGATGGTGATGTGGTGTCGATTGATTTGGGTGTTATTTTAAATGGATGGCATGGTGATCATGCTTACACTTTTATTCTGGGTGAAACAGCACCGGAAAATATTCAGTTGGTAAAAGTAACCAAGGAGTCTTTGTACAAGGGTATTGCGAAAGCTATAGCAGGTAATCGTATCGGTGATATTTCTTACGCTATTCAAGAGCATACAGAGAAGAAATATGGGTATGGTGTAGTGCGTGAATTGGTAGGCCATGGATTGGGTAGAAGCTTGCATGAAGATCCGCAAGTGCCTAATTATGGCAAGCGTGGCAATGGTCCGATGATGAAAGAAAATTTGGTGTTGGCTATTGAGCCGATGATCAATTTGGGTACGAGAGAAATTTATACTGAGTCAGACGGCTGGACAGTGCGTACAGGTGATGGAAAAGTTTCTGTACACTTCGAACATGATGTATGTGTAAAAAGAAATCAAGCACTGATACTTTCTGATTACAGCATTATTGAAGCTGTAGAGAAAAAGAATCCGAATCTCAATACAAGTTATTTCTGATACATACCGCCCCGGCCAGCCGGGGCGGTATTTTTTGTAGCTTTAATGTATGCGATACATCAAACTATGTTTTGTTTTCTTGCCTTTGTTTGCATTGGCACAACAGTCGCCTGTAGAGCAGGTGCGTAAGCATGTACAAGCACAAACGCGTGTCATCATGCAGTCTTATCAGGAGTTTTTGTCTATTCCCAATATCGCTTCCGATATGCCGAATATTGAGCGCAATGCTGCGTGGATTGCCCATCAAATGCGTGCACTTCAATTAGACAAAGTACAGTTGTTGTATCCGACAACCAAGGGTGTACCACCTGCAGTATATGGAGAGATCATGACACCCGGTGCTACAAAAACGTTGATTTTCTATGCGCATTATGATGGTCAGCCGGTAGATAGTACCAAGTGGGCGCCTGGCTTACATCCATTTAAACCAAGCTTGTATACAGATGCTTTACAAAATGGTGGCAAGCTGATAGCTTATGATCAGGCAAGCTATGAACCACAGTGGCGTATTTATGGCAGAGGTGCTTCTGATGATAAAGCTGGTGTGATGGCGATACTGCAAGCATATGCAGCTTTGAAAGCAAATGGTATTGCGCCTAAAGTAAATATCAAGTTCTTTTTTGAAGGCGAAGAAGAAGCAGGCTCTGATCATTTGCATGAAATATTACAAGCCAATCAAGCTTTATTGCAAGGCGATTTGTGGGTGATTTGTGATGGTCCGGTGCACCAATCTGGACAACAACAAATTGTGTTTGGTGTACGCGGCGACACACATTTGGAGGTAACCGTGTTTGGTCCCAAACGTCCTTTGCATAGTGGTCATTATGGCAACTGGGCACCCAATCCGGGTATGCTATTAGCAAAGCTTTTGGCATCAATGAAGGATGAATCAGGTAAGGTCTTGGTTAAAGGATTTTATGATGATGTTACGCCCTTGAGTGCTGCAGAAAAAGCTGCCTTGGCTAAAGTGCCACCAGTGGAAACAGCTTTGCAAAAAGAGTTAGGTATTGCACAAGCAGAGAATCCAAAACAGTCACTAGCTGAAGCGATTAATCAGCCTTCATTAAATATCAATGGTATTACAGTTGCTGGAACAGGAAAGTATTCCGCCAATGTCATTCC
>DALYHN010000054.1:0-11250 GCA_031970875.1 Chitinophagaceae bacterium | reverse complement strand
CTGGTATGTGTAACATCATCATCAATACCAACGGTAAAGTGATTCTTGGGTTGTGTTTTGCTGAGTTCTTCGTACACAGCCATCACCATGCCTGGTGTAAATTCTTTAGACGATAAACCGTATCTACCACCAATGATTCTTGGGTGTGCGCTGTTCCATGCTTCGTTAAAAGCATTCACCACATCCATGTACAAAGGCTCACCAATGCTATTGGGTTCTTTGCAACGATCCAGCACAGCAATCTGCTTCACAGTTGCAGGAATGGCTTGAATAAAATCTTCCAATGCAAATGGTCTGAAGAGACGAATCTGCAGCACACCGGTTTTTTCGCCGCGCGCATTCAGGTAGTCAACTGTTTCCTGAACCGCACCGGTTCCGGAACCCATGATGATGATGATACGATCTGCATCAGCAGCACCATAGTATTCATACAATTCATAGGAACGGCCAGTTAATGCTTTCAGCTGTGCCATTTTTTCTTTCACGATGGCAGGCACTTGCAGAAAATATGGATTGGCTGCTTCTCTGTTTTGGAAATACACATCAGGATTCTGTGCAGTACCACGGATAAATGGATTATCCGGATTCAATGCACGATCGCGGTGTGCATGGATAGCATCTTTATCCAACAAGGCTTCAATCACCGCATCTGGTAATACCTGCACTTCATTCAGTTCATGAGAAGTACGGAAACCATCAAAGATGTTGAGGAAGGGTACGCGCGAAGGCAGTGTGGATGCAGTCGCAATCATGGCCATATCCATTACTTCTTGCGGATTGCTGCCAAACAACATGGAGAATCCTGTTGAGCGCACAGCCATCACATCACTATGATCACCAAAAATGGAGAGCGCATGCGTTGCTAAACTTCTTGCTGCAATATGAAAAACGGTGGGCGTCAACTCACCGGCAATCTTGTACATATTGGGTATCATCAGGAGTAAGCCCTGAGAGGCAGTAAAGGTTGATGCAAGTGCACCACCTTGTAAAGCACCGTGAATAGCGCCTGCAGCGCCGGCTTCACTTTGCATTTCCATCACGCGGGGTACAGCACCGAATATGTTCTTCATATTCTTGGCGCTCCATTCATCTGCCCATTCGCCCATGGTAGAAGATGGAGTGATGGGGTATATCGCACAGACTTCGCTGGTCTTGTAAGCAATATAGGCCGCGGCCTCGTTACCATCCATGATTTCGAGGTCGGGGTGCTTCTGATGTTTCGTTTCCATTACTTGTTGTTTTAGGTTGGACAAAGCAGCAGCCCGCAGACAGACTGCTAACCATGCTCAAGGTAGACAGATCGCCAAGCCTATTAGCTGATATACATCAGCAGGGAATATGATTTTCGTCAGGTAAGCGATGGGCAATAAAAACCCTGTTAACCAATCGGTTGAACAGGGCCATCGGGGGGTTATTTGTTGGGTTGATTACTCGGCAGCAGCTTCGCTGGGCAACAAATGCTCAGCAATTACCTGCTGAAAAGCTTTCTTGGGCAAAGCACCAGGCTGGAGCATGGGCAAACCTTCCATTGGAATAAACAAGAAAGTAGGAATGCTCTGAATACCAAATACGGCAGCCAGTTCTTGTTCTACTTCTGTATCTACTTTATAGATGGTGAGGTTGTCTTTGTATTCGCCTGCCAATTCTTCCAATACAGGAGCGACCATTTTACAAGGGCCACACCAGTCTGCATAGAAATCAATAATGGCGGGCTTGGTGCCTTTGTATTTCCATTCTTTTTCCTGTGTATAGTCGAAAATATCCTGCTTGAATGCTTCGGTGGTGAGTTGTACGGTCTTCATTGATTTGATTTGATACACAAAACTAGTTTTTTGCAGTACCTGTTTTGGTGATATTCGTCACAACCATGATTTTACCCGAAAACCCTGCAGGCTTCACTATTTTTGCGCACAAATCAACCGAATGAGTAAAGTACAGGTAGGTCTGGTACAAATGAGCTGTACCGCCAATAAAGCGGAGAACCTGCAGAAAGCTATCGAGAAAGTACGCGAAGCTGCGGCCAAGGGTGCGCAAATTGTCTGCCTGCAGGAACTGTTCACATCCTTGTATTTCTGTGATGTGGAAGACTACGACAATTTCCAGTTGGCAGAACCAATCCCTGGTCCCTCTACCGATAGCCTGAGTGCAGTAGCCAAAGAATTGGGCGTGGTCATCATTGCTTCTTTGTTTGAAAAACGCACACAGGGTATTTATCATAACACTACTGCGGTTTTAGATGCAGATGGTAGTTATTTGGGTAAGTATCGCAAGATGCATATCCCCGATGATCCTGCTTACTACGAGAAATTCTATTTCACACCCGGTGATTTGGGCTATAAAGTATTCAAAACAAAATTTGCTACCATCGGTATCTTGATTTGTTGGGATCAGTGGTATCCTGAAGCAGCGCGTATTACTGCTTTGATGGGTGCTGAAATCTTATTCTATCCAACAGCCATCGGTTGGGCAACATCACAAGATGCAGCCACCAATGCAGAACAATACAATGCATGGCAAACCATTCAGCGCAGCCATGCTGTGGCCAATGGCGTACATGTGGTGAGTGTGAATCGTGTGGGACTGGAACAAAATGGCGCGATGCAATTCTGGGGTGGTTCCTTCATTTCGAATCCTTTTGGTTCTTTATTATACCTCGCTTCGCACGACAAAGAAGAAGTGCATGTGCAGGAATTAGATTTGACCAAAACAGATCGCTATAGAACACATTGGCCTTTTCTGCGCGACAGAAGAATTGATTCCTACAGTCCAATTGTGAAAAGGTATATCGACGAAGATTAATTTTCTCAGCAAGCATCCGAACAGCATGACGCATCCTACACCGCAAGCATTGGGTTATTATTTTCCTGCAGAATTCGCACCACATGTGGCTACCTGGTTAAGCTGGCCGCATAAAGAAGCTTCTTGGCCGGGGAAAATTCATACTATCTATCCTTACTATGCACAGTTTGTAAAAGTGCTGACGGAAAGTGAATTGGTGCGCATCAATGTAGTAGATGCGGCGATGCAAGATTTTGCAACAGCGCATTTGCTGAAAGCGGGCGTGCCGATGGATAAGGTGGAATTCTTTCTGCATCCAACCAACGATGCTTGGTGCAGAGATCATGGTCCAGCTTTTCTGATCAATCCGAATGCTGCAAATAAGAAAGTAATTGTCGATTGGAATTACAATGCATGGGGCGATAAATATCCACCCTATGATTTAGATGATGTGATCCCTACACGCATTGCAGAACACTATGGTTTGCCCGTCTATTATCCCGGCATCATCATGGAAGGTGGATCAGTTGAATTCAATGGTGCAGGAACACTGCTTACTTCAACTGCTTGTTTGTTGAATCCTAATAGAAACCCGCATTTGAATCAGGAGCAGATTGAAGGATATCTGCGTAACTATTATGGGGTGGAACAAATTCTTTGGGTAGACGAAGGCATTGTGGGCGATGATACTGATGGACATATTGATGATACCGTTCGTTTTGTGAATGCAGATACGGTGTTAACGGTTGTTGAATCCAATAAGCAGGATGAGAACCACGCCATCCTGCAACACAACCTGAAACAATTGCAACAAATGCGTTTGTTGAATGGCAAACAACTGAATATTGTTGAATTACCTATGCCAGATGCAGTTGTGTATGAAGACCAACGCTTGCCTGCATCATACGCCAATTTCTATATTTCCAATCAACACGTGATAGTGCCTACATTCCGTTGCGATAAGGATGATCAGGCTTTGTCCATTATTCAGCAATGTTTCCCTGAGCGCACAGTGGTGGGCATTGATTCAACTGAAATTATTTGGGGATTAGGCAGTTTCCATTGTTTGAGTCAGCAAGAGCCGGCTGTTTAAATACGGTGCTTGCGGCTGTTGAGGTATTTCTCGCGAATGATGCTGCTCATGCTGCGGTGATGCACTTTACTTTCCAGCCAGGAGATGATATCCATGTAAGCAAATGATCTGGTCTGGTGACGGTTTTTCTCCAGGTGCTTAATTTTCTGCAAGAGTTTTTCCAACTCCGGTTGTAGCTGCCTTGGCGATACGGCGAAACTATGTTTTACAAAACGGAAGATCTCTTCTTCTACTACGTTTAGGTTTTTCATTTTGGACATGAAGCGATACACAGATTTGATCAGTGAATCCATGATATCGAAATTACCTAACTCATAGTGTGCCATCATGTGCAAGAGTCGCGCGTAAGATTGTAGATCAATCCGCAGATCAACCGGACCGTTGATGATGCGCATCAAGTAATCGATAGAACGCTCGTATTGTCCTGCACCAAAAAAGAGCATGGCAATTTTGTAGTTGAATACCAGGATGCGGTGTCTGTCAACATACATAGCATATTCTTCCAGCTTGCTTTCTATTTCTTGTACCAGTTGCAAGCCTTCTTCAAATGAGCCCTTCATCAAATGTCCGTTGATGCGGGCGCTGTTGATATAGATGGAGGTATGTGTGCGGAAATTATCATGACGTGAGGCTTCGTTGGTGACAGCGAATGCTTCAAACTCGCGAAGCGTTTCATCAAATGCTTTGTAGTTCCGTAGATCGAAGTGTGCATTCAATAAAGTGTGCATGCCTTTGATGTAGTGCCCCGTTTCAATCGCTATCATGTGTGGTGATGCTTTGAACAGATCAACCCATTTTTGGCTGTAACGATAGTACTGTAAAAAATCCTGACGGATAAACGCATACCAACAATAACTCTGATAGAGATAGAGATATTCGTAAAAGAAATTGATATCGTTCAGATCAGGCAAGTTGCTTTTGAAGAAGGCACGGATATCTTTTTCGTCTTCTATATTTCTGCTATGGCCATGCATCACAAACCACTGGTATAACAACAGTGTAAGGTTGCTGAGTTTGGTTACGCGATCAATATGTCCGCTTACGGCAGAAGACTCTGCAGCGAGTTCACTTGTTTTGGCTGGCGTACTGCGCGTGATGTGCAGAATCTCAATCTTCTTTTCCAGCGAAGTAACCTGTGCGAGTGCGTTGATCTTTTGATTGGCACGAGCCAGTTCCTTGGCTTTCTCCAGAATTTTGAGGCTTTGTTGTTTTAGTCCCTTGTTGTACAAAAGCCGGGCATAATCTAGGTGCTCACTCAGTTGTAAATCGATGTTTTCTGTGCTTTTCAAGAGGCGCAGACTGGCCAAGAGTTCTTTATAGAGGTGTGATTTAAGATTGTATAACTGCGTCTTGGTGATTGGAGCCAGTTTCTTCAACAAAACCTTCTCATCATAGTCCTTCATGCTGTCAATGGCATCGAAGAGTTGTACGATACGCAAGTCTTCTTTAGAGGAGCTACGCTTGATATAGAGCTTAAAATGGCGTTTTTCTGATTTTTCCAGTGTCTGGATGAGCTGAAAAAGTATGTCAGAAACACGGTTGGACATAATGAGTTTTTTCCCGTACAAGTCAATGGCAGTAAGGGTTTGGCATTTTTTGCTACCCTTTTGCCATGATGAAAAGCTGCCGAATCTGGTTTGTACGGCCCAGTGTTCGGTACTACTTTCACATAGCAGCAATCGTTAGAGGTCTGGTAATCGTTAAAGGGCCAAAGATGAACTGCTCACCGAGAGGTGTACGAATTCGATCTATCTTTTTTTCATATGGCAAGCAATCGTTAGAGGGTCGTTCCGTTTCTACGGAAAGACCTTTTTTTCTTTTGGGCAAGCGTTGTCGAAATTACGGGAAGTTTATTGATCAAATTACAGCTCAGGAAAATTTCTTTTCTAAGACCCAGAAAACCATGGGCACTTTAGCTTGACCGTAGATACCAAAATCAGGAAAAGGCTCTGTCACACCATCAAACAAATAACCATTGCGTTGGTACCAGGCAATGAGTTCTGAGCGCAGGTTGATGACGCGCATGAATACAGCAGAACATTGTTTTTCTTTTGCGTAAGCATCAGCGGCTTGCAGTAATTGCTTGCCAATACCAAAGCCCTGCTGATTGGGCCATACACTCAGCATGCCCAGATAGATTTTATCGCCCTGTTGTTGTAGGTACACACAACCCAATATTTCCTGTTCGGCATTGCGGCAAGTAAGTATAATGCCTGTAGGATCTTGCAATAGCGACGCCAACTGTGTTTCATCGGTTCGTATCTCTCCTTCTATTATATCCGCTTCGGTAGTCCAGCCTTGTCTGCTGGCTTCGCCGCGATAAGCGCTGTTCACCAGTTGCTTTAAGACGGGAATATCTGCAGGTGTGGCAATTTGTATCAGCATTTTGTTAAATTATCTCTGTAATAAAACCAGCAATCTAAATTATAGCAACCTCAGATTGCTTTACCGTATTATTGTAAAAAAACCTTTTCATGCGCTTTTTGATAGGTATATTTCTGCTAATTGGGCTTTGTGCAAATGCTCAGGATTTCACCAAACTAGATACAACCATCAAAAAATACGAGCAGTATTTTCAACCGGAGAAGATTCATGTGCATTTCGACAGAACGATTGTAAAGCCGCAGGAGCCCTTACGGTTTAAAATATACTTGCTTCAGAGCAATCTGCCTTCTCAGCTCAGCGCAACAGTGTATGTAGATTTTTTTACAGACTCCGGCAAATTACTCGCACATACCATTTGGCCTGTATTGGAATCAACAGCCAAGGGAAGTGTTGATTTGCCCGAAAACATCCGTACAAAGGAAGTACAAGTGGTGGCTTACACCGCATGGATGAAAAACTTTGATAGCAGTTTCTGGTATCGGCATCAGCTGCCAGTCTTACAACAGCGCTTATTCACAAAATCCATTGATGTAAAGCCGATTACAACCATTCGCTTTCTACCTGAAGGAGGCGAGTTGGTTGCTGGTGTGCCCAACAATATTGCATTTAATGCAAGCAATCAGGATGGCCTGCCAGTGGCTATAAAAGGATATGTCCTCAATAAAGCAGGAGATACATCAGCCGTTTTTGAAACAATTCATCAGGGGAGGGGCAAGTTCGCTTTATGGCCCGAACCAGATCAGGAGTATACTGCATTTTGGAAAGATGCATATGGCAAATTGTATACAACCACTTTACCGACAGCCAAAAAACTACCCGCTGCCTTACAGGTTAGTAGGTCAGAAAAGGGTGTTCGATTTGTGCTACAATCCCCAGCATCAATAAGCAAGCAAAAAATTTATGTGTTGGCATACTTGCATCAGCAATTGGTGTTTAGGGCTGGATATGCATTGGCATCAGAAGCATTGAAAGTTGGTGAAATAGAAACCACTGGTTTTCCATCTGGTTTATTACAAATTACCGTGTTCAACGAACAGTGGCAGCCTATTGCCGAAAGAGTTGCTTTTGTGCATGGCCTAGATCAAGAAATGCAAGTTGACATAGCTGTTGATAAAAAAAACCTACAGCCTAGGGCTAAAAACGGGTTTACTGTGTTTGTACCCGACACCCTGAAGGGTTCATTATCTATTTCTGTAACGGATGAGTTAGAGCCAGCAGATAGTAATTATGGCATCATGTCGCAACTGTTGCTTAAGAGTGATTTGAGAGGGTACATTCATCAGGCTGATTGGTATTTCAGAGATAATTATCTGGAAAAACAGGATGCTTTGGATTTAGTGATGCTTACCAACGGCTGGCGGAAATACGATTGGGAGGCGATTGCTTCCGGCAAATTGCCCGCAATTATTGTAGCACCCGAAACAGAATTTATCCAATTAAATGGACAGATTAGTGGGTTTACCCCTGGTACAATCCGCGATGGAGAAACGATTAATTTATTTATTCAAGGAAAAGACTCTTCCAAACAATTCTTCAGCTTACCCATCTCAACAAATGGTGCATTTGGTCTGAGTAATATGTTGTTTACAGATACCGCAACTGTATATTATAATTTTAATAAAAACAGTAAGCTCAATAATAGTTTAGTCAGTATTCATAATGGGTTTCAATCGGCTGTTAGACCTGAACAGCCCCTACTACAGCAAATACAAAATGCAGACAGCAACCTAATGGTCTTATTACAACGGCGGGTAAGGCAGCAACAAATTGCCGATTCTCTAAGCAAAACCGCCACTTTGCAGGAAGTAGTGGTACAGGCAAAAGCGAAGACCAAGCTGCAGGAAATCAATGATGTATATGTACAAAACGGCATGTTCAATAATCCAGGAAGTGAACAATTATTTGATGTGATGAGCGACTCCAGAGCGGCAGGCACTTCCAATATTTTTAATTACCTAAAAGGAATGGTAGCGGGGCTGATTATTAAAGAAGATATGCTGAATGGAGCCGAAGTTACCTGGCGAGGCGATAGAACAGAACTATATCTTAACGAAATAAGGGTGGATGCACGAACGCTACAAACTGTGGCGATGGCTGATATCGCGGTTGTTAAAACTTTCCGTCCACCTTTTATGGGCGCATATATGGGTGGTAGTGGCGGGGCGATTGCCGTCTATACGAAAAATGGCAACAAGGCAGAACGCAGTGCAGCGAATGGAACTACGGGTTTAGCACGATCTTTATTCGGTGGCTACTCTGTTTACAAAGAGTTTTTTTCGCCCGATTATTCTATCAATAGCAATTTTTCAAAAAAGGACTTTCGATCTACTCTTTACTGGGATCCTATGGTGTTGGCTGATAAATTCAACAGGCAGTTCAGTGTTTATTTCTATCACAATGATATTGGTAAAAAATACCGGATCATTATCGAAGGAATGAATGAAGCAGGGAAAATAGTGCACGTAGAAAAAATCGTGGAATAATCAAAGTCGCTTGATAGAATAAATAGCTACTGGTGGATCAAAGCGTTGATCGTATTCGTTAGCGCGATAAATCTTGCGTACGATATCCATGCCACTGACTACTTTGCCAAATGCAGCATAGCCTTGTCCGTCTGCATTATTCTCTCCGCCAAAGTCAAAGCCTGGTTGATCATCTACACAAATAAAAAACTCAGTACCAGCTGTGCCAATAGCTTCGCGTGCTAAAGAGATGGTACCATTCAAGTGTTTAAGTCCGCTCTGTTGTGTGGTTTCATGCGGAATGCCCGGAATAGCCGCAGCCAGCTTATTATTGCTTTTCCAAATACCGCCTTGTATCAGATTGGCTTTAGGGGCATTGCTGGGTTGGTTTTCATCATTTAATACCCGGTAGAATGAACTGTTTTCATAGTAATTAGAATCCACAAAACGCAGGAAAGCAGCAACAGTCTTAGGTGCTTGTTTAGGATACAATTCTAACTCTATCGTTCCATGCTCGGTTTCGATTTCGATGTGTGGGTTCTCGTAAGAAGGCTTGCAAGTCCAAAAACAAATAATGATGAATAGATAGCGCCACATACGGTGAAGTTAGGATATCAAATCATACTGATGGTTAATGCAAATGCAGTGGCCATCAATGTGCTCAAAAAATTCACCGCATCATTACCAAGCCATCCTTTGTTTTCTGCATACTCGCCCAGCCAAGTATCTGTAAGATTACCCAACAAACCTGCGGTGATAAGTAAGCCATAGGCCGGAAAATGCAGTAGATGAAAAACTTGCGCAATCAAGAGACTACCAGCGATACCGGCCAGCGTGCCTTCTAGTGATACTACTCCATTATCGCCCGTGTGTGCGGGTGATTTGCTAAAAGGTCTGAAGACTGTTTTTCCCCAGACAACACCTAATTCAGACGACCAAGTATCTGCGGTAGCAGAAGAAAAAGCGGCAGCTATCCCTAATAGCCATAGGTCTTGTTGCTGCGGAAATAGCAGTAGAGCAATCACACACAATAAAGCTGCACCGCTATTGGCAAGCACTTGTGTAGCTGTTCTTGCAGGTTTATCGGCGTCAGCAAATCCTTTGCGGCGTTTTTCATCCCCGCGATAGCGGGTAACCAAAGTGCCTGTAATAAAAAAGATTGCTAGTAATAATAAGCCGGTATTGCCTGCACTATAGAACAAGCTTGCTGCAACCAGCATACCGGTTAGCGCGCCAGCAAGCGTAACTGCTCGCAGAGACCAAGCCAGCCAGGCTGTTGCAATTATTCCGGCGTAGATAAACCAATGCATGGCTCTAAGTTCAGGGATAAAACTTATTCACGATATGGTTTTTACCTAGGCAGCCACCTTAACTTGCGCCCATGCAGAACATTTTACAGGGATTGAATGAACCGCAGCGCGAAGCCGTTCTGCATATGAACGGGCCGCTGATGATTGTGGCAGGCGCAGGCAGCGGTAAGACCAAGGTGCTCACTACACGTATTGCACACTTAATGTCGCAAGGTGTGGATGCTTTCCGTATTCTGGCTTTGACTTTTACAAACAAAGCCGCTGCAGAAATGAAGGAACGTATCGAACGCATTCTCGGTAATAACGATGCACGTAATTTATACATCGGTACCTTCCATAGTGTGTTTGCACGCATCCTGCGTGGCGAAGCAAATCGTATAGGTTATCCGAACAATTTTACTATTTACGATACAGATGATAGTCGCTCCGTACTCAAGACTGTCATCAATGAACTGAATTTAGACGATAAGCATTACAAACCCAATGTAGTGCACAACCGCATTTCTCAGGCTAAGAACGCACTGGTGGGCCCTGCAGAATATGCAACCGACTATTACATTCAGCAAGAAGATATGCGTGCCAACCGTCCGGCCATTGCACAGATTTATCAAGCTTATGCAGCGCGGTGCTTTAAGAATGGCGCAATGGATTTTGATGATTTGCTGCTGAAAATGTATGAACTGCTGAAGGATTTTCCGGAAGTATTGCATAAGTACCAGCACAAGTTTCAGTACATCTTAATTGATGAGTATCAGGATACCAACCCGGTGCAGTACCAGATCACGAAGTTGCTGGCTGCAGTGCATGAGAATATTTGTGTGGTTGGCGATGATGCACAGAGTATCTATAGTTTCCGAGGTGCCACCATTGAAAATATTCTGCAGTTCCAGAAAGACTATGAAGATGTAAAAGTGGTGAAGCTGGAGCAGAACTACCGCAGTACCAAAAGCATCTTACATGTGGCCAATCATGTAATTGCGAATAATAAGGGACAGATACCGAAAGAACTCTGGACCGATAATGATCATGGTGAGAAGATTCGTTTGGTGCGCACTATGACAGATAATGAAGAAGGCAAGTTTGTGTCTGATACTATTCAAGAACAAAAACTACGCAATCATTACAACAACAGAGATTTTGCCATTCTCTATCGTACCAATGCACAAAGCCGTGCGTTTGAAGAAAGCCTGCGCCGCATGGGTATTGCTTACCGCATTTATGG
>DALYHN010000053.1:0-11530 GCA_031970875.1 Chitinophagaceae bacterium | reverse complement strand
CCAGATCATACACACGCGGTAGCTGCTTTAGCTGCCATGCAATTGGGCAAACACGTATACGTGCAAAAGCCACTCACGCATGATATCTATGAAGCGCGCATTCTAACCCAAGCTGCCGAAAAATATAAAGTGGTTACGCAGATGGGTAACCAAGGCGGTAGCGGAGAAGGTGTACGCAAAATGAAGGAATGGTATATGGCCGGACTGATTGGCGATGTGCACACCGTGCATTGCTGGACCAACAGACCAGTATGGCCACAAGGTGTGCCAACGCCTTCAGGCAAACATGATATTCCTAAAGAATTGAATTGGAATCTTTGGTTAGGCCCTGCGAAATACATTGATTTCAACCCTGCTTATGTACCATTCAGCTGGCGTGGATGGTGGGCATTCGGTACAGGTGCTCTTGGCGATATGGCTTGTCATATCATGGATCCTGTATTCCGTATCCTGCCTATTCTATATCCATCAGAAGTAGAATGTAGTGTTGCGAATATTTGGAAGGAAATGTGGAACGAAGGCAACTATGTAGATGGTTGTCCGCCAGCATCCATCATCCACCTTACCTATCCAAGAAAAGATAAAAAAGGTACCATCAAAGTAAGTTGGATGGATGGTGGTTTACAACCTAAGCGCCCTGATGAATTGTTGCCGGATGAACCCATGGGTAACTGGGATGGTGGTGTGATTTTCGAAGGCACCAAGGGAAAGATGATGTGTGGTTGTTATGGTGAAAACCCAACATTGTTACCAACCAAGCGCATGAAAGAAGTAAATCTGCCCAAGCCAACATTGAAGCGCGTAACTGAAGGCCATTACCTGCAATGGGTAAACGCTTGTATGGCTGGATATGGAAAAGCAGAAACCAGCTCTAGCTTTGACTATGCTGGTCCGTTTACAGAAAGTATTTTGATGGGCAACTTGGCGATCAGAAGCTGGCAGATGAAGAATCCCAAACTCAAAGGTTGGGACGATAAGTATCTTGGTCGTAAGAAGCTTTTGTGGGATGCAGCCAATATGAAGATCACCAACTTCGATGAAGCCAATCAGTTTGTCCGCAGAGAATACCGCGATGGCTGGAGTTTCAGTCTCTAAGCAGGTAAATTGAGTTACCTTTAGTGCATAAACTTGTTCTATGCGAAGCGTTATTCGTTCAGGGCTAATTGCCGGAATCATTTTGTTTATTGCTTCCTATGGCGGTTTATTTCTGGCTATCCGTTTCTTTCCGCAATTCTTTGTTGACTACTTAAGTCCGGTTTTCAACTCTGGCGGTGGCGACAGATACTTTTTCTTCTACGCACATCCATTTGTGCTAGCCTTAGCCTTATCCTGGTTCTGGGAGAGATTTAAAACTTTGTTTGAAGGCGTTTTTGTCTTAAGAGGATTGGAGTTTGGATTGATCTATGCAGTTGTTGCACTGTTACCGCTGCTATGGATCACTTATGGCGCCTGGGATGTAAGTTTTCTGATGATTAGCACTTGGTGGCTATATGGGCTGTTTCAAGCTTGTGTTGCGGGTATCGTTTTCGCCAAACTCAATCCTTGATTATACAGGACGCATTTGCAGTGTAAAAGATACTTCCAATTCATTGTTCACTTTGATCATACCGCCTAGGCGAGAGGGCGGAGTTATATTAAAGTCAGAAAATAATAACTGTCTTTTGCCAGATAATACTACTTGGTCTGCGCTAGCAGATGATATCGTATACTGCATATCAAATCTGCGCACCACACCTGCAATCTCAATTTCCACCCAGCCGCCAATGGTTTCAGCACTTGGCTTTAAATCTGGCAGCTTAGCAATATTGATAAAGCGTACATAGAGATAAGGATAATCTTTTGACTTCAACGTTTTCCTAAGATCACTTGTCATAATAGGATTATGGCAGTTGAAACTTTTCACATCCAACTGCAAACCTCCAGCCATGGTATAGCCTTCTTTCTGTTTTACTCTATTGCAAGAAATAGTATCCAATGCTGCATATTCAGATATATCGCAGTTAAACTTATTGACATTTGTAGTACCGAAAACACGGAGATTACTGCTCTTGAGCACCGACCAGCGGTACGTGGGTGCAGCAGGACTAAATGCACAGTGAATACCTGCAAACAAGAGTACCCATATTGAAAATTGTCTAATAACCATGAGCGCTGAAAAGATAGTAAAAAAGCCAGGATGAAAAATCATCCCGGCTTACTTTGCACATGTATCAGGTTTGTCCTTAACCTTTAGAAACCTACAACAGCTTCAATTACATATCCATTGAACTTACCACCGTTTCTGAAATCAGTATTGGGGAAGTCTTTGTATTGTTGATTTACAATTTCAGCTTTCAGCAACACGCTGTTTGTCAGGAACCAACCAGCAGCAAAAGCTGTACGATTCACACTAACATCAGCAGTATAACCTTGCAGACGAGCTGTTACAGTGTTATAACGGGCACCGATGAACAAATCTTCATTCTTACCGAAACGATACAAACCATCGATAGCAAACTGTGTAGCTTTTCTATCATCTGTTTCTGTTTTAGTACGGCCTTTTGCAGACTCATAAGTACCAAACACTTCGAAACCACCAGCTTTCAAGAAACCGTTCAGCATAAAGGCACTAACTTTTTTGCTGAAACCTGGGTTGAAACGACCTGAAGTAAACATTGCAGTAGATGCAGGGATAGCACCAGCAGTTGTTTTCTCCATTACGTTCTGATAGTTAGAACCTGTACGGTCGCCACTATAGAGTGTTAAACCACTACCAGCCTGACTAGAGTTGGTATAATAGCTACCAGTTACACGAACACGTACTTTTTCAGTTACTTTCTTATCAAATCCACCTTTGAAATAGATTGATGGGTTTCTTCTTGTATCAGCATCTTGTACAGTTGCGATAACTGAGTCAACGTGACCTTTAATCATACCGTTGGTTAAGCCAATCATACCAATAAAGCCATTCTTCTGTAGGTAGATTTCACCACCAATTTCAGTTGTGAAAGCATCCATGATATTACCCTCCATGAATGGGTTCCACAATGTCTGACCACCATCACTTCTGCGGAAGTGTGCATCACCATAGTTCACTTCGAAGTGACCGATTTTAATGGTAGCAATCTTCATCAGATCACTCCAGAATTGTCCTTTGAAAGGCAGTTTATCGAACTGGATATAACCACCTTTTACCCACCATTCGTTGTGGTGTCTAGATGACATGTAGTTAGTCACATTCAAAGTGATACCATCGCCTAATTGAGCATCAATATTAAAGTTGGCTTGAGCAGTCATAAAACCTGGCTTCAAGGGAACCAGACGGTTTGCACCTGTACCGGTATTATTCAATGCGGTATTGCTGGCTTTCAAATTTTGGAACTGCTGGGTAAAGCCTGCACCAAAACGAACTTTTAAACCATCAAATGCTACTGTATCTGTTTTAGATGTTTCAAAAACATTGATACCTCTTTTATCGTAAGGACGCCAGTTGGCTATTCTTGGTTGCTGAGCAAAAAGCGCGATTGGCAAACTGCCCAGCATAATAAAGGCTAGTGTTCTTACTGTTGATAACTGTTTCATATACTGTGTGTTTTTAAATGTTAAGGATTAGAGATTAGAATTTATTTTTTCAGGGTTAGGTTAAACTTCAAGACAACATCATTACCGGTTTTGATGGTACCCATCATAAATGAGGGAGGAGTCATACCAAAATCTTTCATACTGATTTTAGTACTACCGGTTACTGTGATGCTTTTATCAGGATTCACTTTACAGAAGGCAACAACTTCTTCATCTCTTGTTGCTCCGGCAATGGTTAATTTACCTGTTGACTTGATCTGATAGCCTGCTGCCTCAGAACCAGTAACAGAACCACTGTTGGCTGTAAATGTGATTACTGGATTTGCTTCAGCTTTCAATGCCTTGTAAGCATTTTTATCCATTGCAGATTTATCACTCTTTAAAAACTCTGTTCTTGTTGAAAACTGAAGGGATGTCAAACTAGTTAATGCTCCGGACGCGTTTGTTGCAAATGCTGCTGCACAATCACCTTTAGAAGATTTCATATCCCAGTCGTGCAAAGTGGAGGTTCCGCTGACAATGAGACTCATATTGTCTTTAGCGCTATACTTAGCTTGAGCTGCAGCAAAAAAAACAAAAAATGATGTGGCCAAGGCTAGTAATATTTTTTTAGTGTATTTCATTGTTGTAGGTTTTAATTTGACAATACAAGATTAGGACGCATTTGAAATGTGGTAAATGATACATATCAGTAAAAAACCTGATTTAAATCATGTTCAAGAAATGATGATAACCCCTAACTATAAGATCTATAATGAAATAAGTATTTTCATACCATGTTTAGAGACAAGGATAGTATACTGTTACATACTTTAACTAAAGAAATTTCTCCCAAACGCATCAAAACCAGTTTGGTAGATAGAACAGCCTATGCGGGTGATGCAGGCTTCTACCATTTATTGCCCAAAGCAGTGGTTCAGCCTATCAATGAAAATGAAATCAATATATTATTTGAAATTGCAAACAGCTATAAAATACCACTATGCTTCAGAGCGGCGGGCACTTCTTTATCGGGACAAAGCATTACAGATGGCATACTGGTAGATATTGGTAAACATTGGCGAGGCATTACACCATTAGAGAATGGCAAATTGGTAAAAGTGCAGCCAGGTATTATTGGCAGCATGGTGAACTACTTTCTTTTACCATATAAAACCAAGATCGGACCAGACCCTTCTTCTATCAATGCGGCTATGATGGGGGGTATTCTTTCTAACAATTCATCTGGTATGTGTTGTGGTGTTGCCTATAACTCCTACCACACACTTAAAACCATCAGGTTCATTCTTCCAAATGGCAACACTTACGATACCGCAAATCAATCAGACTTTACAAAGTTTATTGAAGAAGAATCTGCACTTACATCATTACTAACTGAGCAGCGTAAGCAAATACTCAGCCATCCAGCCTTACTGGACAAAGTGCGCCACAAATACAAAACCAAGAATACTGTTGGCTATAGCTTAAATGCATTAATTGATTACGAGCATCCACTCGACATATTTGCACACTTACTCATTGGTGCTGAAGGCACATTGGCTTATATATCAGAAGCAGTGATGCAAACCATCCCTGTGCAACCAGCTACTTCTACAGCAATGCTCTACTTCCCCACTATTTCCTCCGCTTGTGCAGCCATTGCACCATTGAATGCGACTGGTGCAGCTGTGTTGGAATTAATGGACAGGGCTTCTCTACGAAGTGTAGAAACCATGAAGGGCTTACCTGATTTTTTCACCACACTTCCAGAAACAGCTGCATGCTTACTATGTGAATACCAAGCAGAAGATTTGGCATCATTAGATATTCAACTACAAAAAGCCGCTTCCATTCTTAATGGATTAGCACTATTACATCCTGCCGAATTCACTAGAGACCATCAACTGCGCGATTTCTACTGGAAGATTCGCAAAGGCATGTTTCCCAGTGTGGGTGCTGTTCGCGCGCGAGGCACTACCGTTATCTTAGAAGATGTAGCATTCCCTGTTGAACTACTGGCAGATGCCGTTACTGCATTACAAGAGCTGTTCAAGAAATATGCATACAACAATGCCATCATTTTCGGTCATGCAAAAGATGGCAATATCCATTTTGTGATTACGCAGCTTTTGGATACACCTGAAGAAATTGATCGTTATGACAGATTTTTAAAAGAGATGGTGGATTTAGTCTTGCATGAATACAAGGGCACATTAAAAGCAGAACATGGTACCGGCAGAAATATGGCACCATTTGTAGAAGCAGAATGGGGTGGCGATTTGTATGCCATCATGCAATCTATTAAATCAACAGTTGACCCCAACAATATCCTTAACCCAGGCGTCATCATCAATGCAGATAAGGATGCACATATCCGTCACTTAAAACAAATGCCCGTTGTTGAAGCGGAGGTTGACAAGTGTATTGAGTGCGGTTATTGCGAACCTCTATGCCCCAGCAGAGATGTCACGCTTTCGCCCAGACAACGCATTCAGGTAAGAAGGGCTTTGAAACAACTGGAAACTGCCGGCGATCAATCATCGTACAATACGCTTTTAAAAGAATACCAATATGCCGGTTTAGATACTTGTGCTACGGACGGACTTTGCCAAGTGGAATGTCCTGTGTACATCAACACAGGTGATCTGGTCAAAAGGTTACGCCGCGAGAACCACAGCAAAACAGCTAACCGAACTGCCGCATGGGTAGCCCGAAATTTTGGCTTTGCAGAGAAAATGATTCGTGTTGCATTACAGTCGGGCTCTTTGGCCAATAAACTATTTGGCGCCTCCTTCATGTATCGCTTCACAGGTTTGCTACAAAAAATCAGTCCAAGCTTTCCGCGCTGGTGGAATGAACTGCATCCAGCGCCAAGATTACCAAAGACAAAAGCAAATAACCCAGGTGTGGTCTATTTCTCTTCTTGTTTACATAGAATGATGGGTGGAACAGAACGCAAATCCATCCAGCAAACATTTATAGACGTCTGCAACAGAGCAGGCATACAAGTATATCTACCGGAAGATTTGCCCGGCCATTGTTGCGGACAAGCATTTAGTAGTAAAGGTTATCAGTCGGCCGCCAACCTGATGGAAGAAAAAACCATTGACGCTTTGTTACGCTGGACAAATAATGGCGCTATACCCGTAGTGTGCGATTTCACTTCCTGTACTTATACATTCCTGAAAAATCAACAGCATTTATCGCCTGCTTATCAGGAAAAGTTCAGTCGGATACAATTACTCGACTGCATTGAGTACTTGCAGACAAGTGTTGCGCCCAAGCTTCCTATTAATAAGAAAAAACAACAGGTTAGCCTACACCCCTCATGCGCTGCTATCAAATTGAATCTGAGCAAATCCATGGAGGCTACGGCTGCCCTCTGTAGCGAGCAAGTGCATACACCGGCTTATGCGGGTTGTTGTGGTATGGCGGGCGACCGGGGCTTTATTTTTCCACAGCTCACCCAGTCGGCCAGCGCCAAAGAAATTACGCATCTCATTGATTCTGAGGGGTATTACAGCACAGCCCGTACCTGCGAAATGGCACTAAGACACCACAGCGGAAGGCCTTATACCCACTTGGTTTATCTGCTGGATGAAGTAAGTAGCTAGCTTTTCATAGAAACAAGGCTGTTTCAGGGGTATTTCGTGTACAAAAAACCCTACTTTTGCACCCCCAATCGGGAAGCGGATGTGGCGAAACTGGCAGACGCACTAGACTTAGGATCTAGCGCCGCAAGGCATGTAGGTTCGATTCCTATCATCCGCACAATTTTATAGCCGCGAGGCCAAGCAAATTATTATGGCAACGATTACTAGAGAGAACATCGGTCTGTTAACAGACAAACTGACCGTAACTGTGGGCAAGAACGATTATTTCGCCCGCTTTGAACAAAGCCTGAAGAAATACGCCAAAACAGCCAATATCCCAGGCTTCCGTAAGGGCATGGTTCCTGCTGGACTGGTGAAGAAAATGTATGGCCAGAGCGTATTTACTGATGAAGTACTGCGCACTGTTGAAACAGAACTGAACACCTACCTGAATAACGAAAAGCTGGAAATCTTTGCGCAGCCACTGCCACTGGATAATGATGCCCGTGCTTTGGACCTGAACAATCCCAGCGATTACATTTTTGCTTTTGAAATTGGCTTGAAGCCTGCTATCAGCATCAACACCAATGGTATTAAAGTAACCAAGTATGAAATCGAGGTTACTGAAGCCATGATTGATGAAGAAGTAAGCCGTTTGCAGGTACGCAATGGCAAAATGACAGAGCCTGAAAGCTTAGAAACAGAAGAGCATGTGCTGAACGTGAAGTTTGTTGAAGCTGATGCAAAAGGTAATGCGGTTGAAGGTGGCATCAACAAAGACAATTCTTTGCTGGTAAAATATTTTGCTGAAGGATTCCGCAAGAACCTGATCGGCAAGAAAAAAGATGATGTTGTTACCCTGCAATTGAGCAAGGCTTTTGATGATAAGGAACTGGAAGTTATTCTGAGCGATTTAGGTTTAACCAAAGAAGATGCTGACAAGCATTTTAACCTCCAAATCACCAAAGTTGGCTTGGTAGAAAAAGCACCTTTAGAAGAAGCACTCTTCTTGGCTACTTATCCAAATAAGGAAATCAAGACTGCAGAAGAATTCCGCAACGAAGTGAAGGCTGAGATTGCTCGTTATTATGAGTCACAAAGCCGCAATCAAATCCACGATCAGATTTATCACCACCTGATTGATCATACAAGCATTGAATTACCTGAAGCTTTCTTGAAGCGTTGGTTACAAACCGGCGGTGAGAAGCCTAAAACAGCTGAAGAAGCTGAGCAGGAATTCCCCTCTTTTGCTAGTCAATTAAAGTGGACTTTGATCAGCAGCCAATTGATTGCAGACAATAATATTGAAGTAAATCCTGATGATATCAAGGCTTTCGCCAGACAGCAATTGTTCAGCTATATGGGTGGACAAATTCTAGATGAGAACCAGCCATGGGTTGAAGACTATGTAAACCGCATGATGCAGGATCGCAAGTTTGTTGAAGACACTTACCACCGTGTAAGCACTGACAAACTCTTCAGCACACTGGAAACATTGGTGAATGCTACACCTGAAAAGATCAGTGCTGAAGCTTTCGCAGAAAAACTGCACCACCACCATCATTAATCGAACACAACCAACATAGCCCCATCAAATTTGATGGGGCTTTTTTATGCCTTTTCGTTTCTTTACACCATGAAAAAACGCATCGATGTGATTGATAAAGTGCTGAACGCCTGCTATCAGCACAACCCAGATGCTTTGTTCATCATGAGCCTGATGCATCAATACGAGGAAAGAGGCAGCCTGAGTAGAAAACAATTGGAAGGGTTGTTCCTGAAAGCACAAAAGGTAAAAGACATGCCGTCCAATTGGCTGGCTACTTTAGAAGCCACCATCCTCAAAATGCCTATAAGAGAGAAAGCAGCGGCAACACCAGCCAATACCAAGCAAGAAGAACCCTTCAAAGAAGCCCAACTGATTGATCAATTATTGGCTAAGTATCCGCAGCACAAGGCTGTGCTTTTACTGCAACAAAAACTGCACAAGCATCATTCGCTAACGCCACCCGAACAAACTGAGCTGGAACGCCTGGCGCGCCTTTTACTAAAGGCCTAGCCTGCCCTTTTGGCGCATTTCATTCTTTGCACAGTATTTGCACCCATACTACCTAAACAGGTAAAACACTTATCTTCATCGCATAAACAATATTTCATGAGTCTTGGAAAAGAATTTGAACGGTTTGCAATAAAACACCGCAATATCAGCTCTGCAACACTGCACAATTACGGTAATCATATCACCAATCTTACACCCTATATTATTGAGGAAAGACCACTGAATGTAGCCAGCATGGATGTATTCAGCCGATTGATGATGGACCGCATTATTTTTCTGGGTGAAGGCATCAACGACTATGTAGCCAATATCGTTACTGCACAGTTGCTTTTCTTGGAAAGCACAGACAGAACACGCGATATCCAAATGTATATCAACAGCCCCGGCGGTAGTGTGTATGCAGGCATGGGCATTTACGATACCATGCAATTCATAAGCCCTGATGTAAGTACTATTTGTACAGGCATCGCTGCAAGTATGGGCGCCGTATTACTTTGCGCTGGTGTTAGTGGTAAGCGTACTGCACTGAAGCATAGCCGCATCATGTTGCATCAACCGAGTGGTGCTATTGGCGGACAAGCTACTGATATCGAAATCACTGCACGCGAAATCAAAAAGATCAAGCAGGAATTGTATGAAGTAATCTCTAACCATTCTGGCAAAGACATTGAAACTGTTGCTGCAGATTGCGACCGCGATTTCTGGATGACTGCTGCAGAAGCAAAAGCATACGGACTGGTGGATGAAGTATTACTGACCAATCCCAGAAAAGAAATAATCAAAAGCATTGAACCATGATGACATCGAAATATTTTGTTGATCCTTTTAGAATGGACGACGAAGAAGAAAACAATAACAAAGAAGAGAAGCAAGAACCAATGGGTGGTATGATGATGAAGAAGATGGAAAAACTCTTCTTCGATCGCCGCGCTGTTTATCTCTGGGGTGTGGTAGATGATAAGAGTGCGAAAGATGTGGTATCTAAATTACTCTTACTAGAAGCAGATAAGCCAGGTGAAGAAATCAAATTATACATCAATAGTCCCGGCGGTGTGGTAACAAGCGGCATGGTTATGTTTGATACGATTAAACTCATCAGCAGCCCTGTTAGCACCATCTGTATGGGCTTAGCAGCAAGCATGGGTTCTATCTTGCTGAGCTGTGGTACCAAAGGCAGGAGATTCATCTTCCCACATGGCGAAGTAATGATTCACCAACCAAGTCTCGGCGGATATTATCAGGCTACTTCAGCAGATATCGAAATTCAGGCCAACCAAATCCGCAAAACAAAGGAGTTGGGCGCCAAGATTCTGGCTGAAAATTGCGGCAAGACCGTAGACCAAATCATGAAAGATTTTGATCGCGACTATTGGATGGATGCCAAAGAAGCCGTTGAATACGGTATCGTAGATGGCATAATGGACAAGATCTAATCGCTAACTCATTGATAATGATGCCGGCTTTTGTACAAAGGCCGGCATTTTTTGCCCCTGTAGTATCATTACCACAGGCCATTCAGCCTTTTTAAGCAAAGCTTTGTAAACCGAAACTGTACTTTTGTACCTATGGCCAAGCAAAACCATTTACATTGTTCTTTCTGCGGCAGGAGTCGCGATGAGGTAAAAATCCTCATTGCCGGACAGGAAGGACATATTTGCGAGAACTGCGTAGAGCACGCGCAGGAGATTATTGAGCAAGAATTAAACCTAAGGCCTGATGGAGCTGCAGGTGGTGCTAATTTTAAATTAGCCGTACGCAAGCCTGCTGAGATCAAGAAATTTTTAGACGAATACGTGATTGGTCAGGACGATGCTAAAAAAGTATTGTCAGTAGCCGTATACAATCACTATAAGCGTATCAACTATAAACAACAAGCTGATGATGTTGAGATCGATAAGAGCAATATCATCATGGTGGGTGAAACTGGTACAGGTAAAACTTTACTGGCCAAAACCATTGCTCGTTTGTTGAATGTTCCATTTGCCATTGTGGATGCTACCGTATTCACAGAAGCAGGTTATGTAGGTGAAGATGTAGAAAGTATGCTGACACGTTTGTTACAGAACTGTAACTACGATGTGCAAGCGGCTGAGCGTGGTATCGTGTATGTAGATGAGATCGATAAGATCGCACGTAAGGGCGATAACCCTTCTATCACACGCGATGTTAGCGGCGAAGGCGTACAGCAGGGACTGCTGAAAATGCTGGAAGGAACAGAAGTATTGGTTCCTCCACAGGGCGGCAGAAAACACCCAGAGCAGAAAATGGTGAAAGTAGATACCCGCAATATTCTCTTTATCTGCGGTGGCGCTTTTGATGGTATTGATAAGGTGATCGC
>DALYHN010000052.1:0-11764 GCA_031970875.1 Chitinophagaceae bacterium | reverse complement strand
TGAGCGGACAAACACTTGAAGCTTTCTATGTATCTGTGATGCACGCCAAACCATTGAGTGTTGGTCTCAACTGTGCACTCGGTGCCAAGGAAATGCGCAGCCATATTGAGGAGCTATCGCAAATCGCATCATGCTATGTATCTGCTTATCCAAACGCAGGTTTACCTAACGCCATGGGCGAGTATGATGAAGAACCGCATCAAACTGGTCATTTCTTAGAAGAATGGGCCAAAGAAGGTTTTGTGAATATTGTAGGTGGTTGCTGCGGTACTACGCCCGACCATATTCGCCACATCGCACAGCATGTGCGCACCATTACACCAAGACCATTACCTGTTGTAGAAACTGCTTATTAGTATGCCAACAACAATCAAACCATACCTGCGCCTTTCCGGACTTGAACCACTGATTGTTCGCCCGGAGACCAATTTTGTGAACGTAGGTGAAAGAACCAATGTAACCGGTTCCAAGAAATTTGCACGCCTCATTAAAGAGAACAAATACGAAGAAGCTTTATCTGTTGCCCGCCAGCAAGTAGAGAACGGTGCACAGGTATTAGATGTGAACATGGATGATGCACTGCTCGATGGTGTGCAAGCCATGACCACCTTCCTCAACCTCTTACAGAGCGAACCGGATATTGCCCGTATTCCCATCATGATCGACAGCTCAAAGTTTGAGATCATTGAAGCAGGATTGAAATGTGTGCAGGGTAAATGTATCGTGAACTCCATCTCCATGAAGGAAGGTGAAGCCAAATTCATTGAACAGGCATTTATCTGCAAAGCATTTGGTGCATCGGTGATCGTGATGGCTTTTGATGAAAAAGGCCAGGCAGATACCAAAGAAAGAAAAGTAGAAATCTGCCACAGAGCGTATAAAATTCTCACAGAACAAGTTGGCTACGATCCCCAAGACATCATTTTCGACCCCAATATTTTCGCAGTTGCCACTGGCTTGGAAGAGCACAACAATTACGGTGTTGACTTCATCGAAGCTACCCGCGAGATAAAACAATTGATGCCGCTGACCAAAGTGAGTGGTGGTGTCAGCAATCTTTCTTTCTCCTTCCGTGGTAACGATCATGTACGCGAAGCCATGCACGCTGTATTTCTCTTCCATGCCATTAAAGCCGGTATGGATATGGGTATTGTGAATGCGGGTCAGCTACAGGTCTATGATGAAATTGAACCACAACTGCGCAATCTCTGCGAAGATGTGATTCTCAACCGCAATAACGACAACAACGAAGCCACAGAAAAGCTAATCACTTTTGCAGAAACAGTAAAAGCAAAAGGCAAGGAAGAAAAGAAAGATGAAGCTTGGCGCAGTGAGCCAGTAGAGAAGCGATTAGCACACGCACTCATCAATGGTATTACAGAACATATTGATGCTGATACAGAAGAAGCCCGACTCAAATATCCCAGACCTTTGGACGTGATTGAAGGTCCGCTCATGGATGGTATGAATATCGTGGGTGATCTCTTCGGCAGTGGTAAAATGTTTCTGCCGCAGGTAGTAAAGAGTGCACGTGTGATGAAGAAAGCTGTTGCTGTCTTAACACCTTTTATCGAGGCTGAAAAAGAAGAACGTCGCGCTGCACACGAAGCTGCAGGAACCACCAATACAGAAAGTGCAGGTGCAGCTAAGATTCTGCTCGCCACCGTTAAAGGTGATGTACACGATATTGGCAAGAACATCGTAGGTGTAGTATTGGGCTGTAATGGCTACGATATCATCGATATGGGTGTGATGGTGCCTGCCGATAAGATTCTGGATACAGCAGAAAAAGAAAATGTAGACATCATTGGCCTGAGTGGTTTGATTACACCTTCGCTGGATGAAATGGTCCATATTGCCAAGGAGATGAAGCGCCGCAACATGAAGCAGCCTTTGTTGATTGGTGGCGCTACTACTTCACGCATGCACACTGCAGTGAAAATTGCACCTGAATACGCCAATGGCGTGATACATGTATTGGATGCCAGCCGAAGCGTAACCGTTGCTGGTTCATTGCTGAATAAGGAACAGAAAGGTGGATTTCTAACTGAACTGAAAACAGAATACACCAAGCTCAAAGAGAGTTTCGACAATAAGAAATCAGTGAAGAACTATCTGCCCTACGCAGATGCTTTACAAAAGAAAGTTGCGATTGATTGGGCGAACTTTCAACCGGTACAGCCGCAGTTTACCGGCACCAAATTAATGGAAGGTGTTACTGTAGAAACACTGCGCCCATACATCGATTGGAAGCCATTCTTTATCGCTTGGGAAATGCATGGTAATTTCCCTGATATCCTGAATGATGCAGTTGTTGGCGCAGAAGCAACCAAATTGTACAATGATGCCAATGCTTTATTGGATAGAATCAGCAAAGAAAACTGGTTAACACCCAAAGGTGTGATTGGTTTCTGGCAAGCTGCCAGCGATGGCGATTCTGTACAAGTGAAAACTGGCTCTGAAACCACCACCCTGCAGTTCTTGCGCCAGCAGATTCAGAAAGCGGCAGATCAACCCAATTTATCATTAGCAGATTTCATTGCACCTGTAGCTGCAAACAAACAAGACTATATCGGCGCATTTGCTGTAACCATTCATGGCATTGAGCCACATGTAAAAGCTTTTGAAGCACAGCATGATGATTACAACAAGATCATGTTGCAGGCATTGGCAGATCGTTTGGCAGAAGCTTTTGCAGAATACCTGCACGAAGCAGTACGTAAGCAATACTGGGGTTATGTACCTGATGAAGCACTGAGCAATGAAGCTTTGATCAAAGAAGCGTATCAGGGTATTCGTCCCGCACCAGGTTATCCTGCCTGTCCTGATCATACAGAGAAATACAAACTCTTTGCTTTACTGGATGCTACAAACCAAACAGGTATTTCATTAACGGAATCGTTGGCCATGTTCCCTGCCTCTTCGGTGTGCGGTTGGTATTTTGCACATCCACAAAGCCAGTATTTTGGTGTTGGTAAAATTCAGCGCGACCAGTTGGAAGATTATGCTAAGCGAAAAGGTATGCCACTTGAGTTAGTAGAAAGATGGCTAAGTTCAAACATCGAATAAATTCAATCCCCACAGCATTGTGGGGATTTTTTTATGCAGACTATATCATTATCTCTTTTCAAACAACCACCACAACTTTGTTCTGGGCTTCACCTGGTAGTTTTTGCGTACATACTTCTGAATATGCAGCATGGCTTCGTCAATATTGTCTGTTACCAGAATCAAATTCATGTCTTCAGGCGAGATGGTGCCTTCTTTTTCCATCAAATGAATATAATCCAATAAAGGTTTGTGGTATTCTTTCCCGTAAATCACCACAGGGAAATCATTGATCACCTTAGTTTGAATAAGGGTCAGGGTTTCAAACAACTCATCCATGGTTCCCCAACCGCCTGGCATGATGATGAAAGCGTAAGAATATTTAACCAACAACACTTTCCTAATGAAGAAATAATTAAGGGTGAAGGATTTATGTACCCAAGGATTGGCATGCTGCTCAAATGGCAATTGAATATTGACACCTACTGATTGCCCCCCATGCTCAAATGCCCCTCTATTGGCAGCTTCCATGATGCCGGGACCTCCACCTGTCATTGTTGTAAAGCCCAGATCAGCAATATGCTTACCGAAGTGCATGGCTGCTTGGTAATATTTATGGTCTTCCTTAAAGCGTGCTGAACCAAAAACGGTGATACAAGGTCCTATAAAATGTAAGTGTCTGAATCCCTTGATAAACTGCCAAAAGATTTCCCAGGCAAAAGCCAACTCATTGATTCTTGGTTTTGGACCATCTAAATACACAGATGTACTGGCTGGAATGATGCGCTTAATCTTATGCTTTTTACTCATGCCGAAAAAGTAGTACAAAATTTGATTGTATCTTGTTAATAAGATAAGTTTATACAATGCGGCTATTCCGATTGATTGCTTTTATCATTTTTTTCTGCACCTCCAGCAATGCTCAGTCATTCGTCATTTCAGATATTACCGGAATCAGCTTCCGGAATGAAAACTATATAGGAACCATTAATAAAACATTGGAGTACTTAAAGTACACGCCGGTTCAGCAAAAGCTGCTGAAAGAGTTGTATACAGTTTGCAGTAAAAAATGGAATCTGCTACCCGACACCAGCTTTACCACACAATTTCAAGTACTAAAAAGAGGCAGTGTACCCAATATCCAAAAAACGAAAAACCATTCTGCATTTAGCATTGAGCTCATGGAAATTGCAGCTGCCGAGTTATTGGATGCTGTTGCCAAAGACGTGGAAGATGTACAAAAAATTAATGCCTTCTTGCGCAGTACTACTGCAACCTACCAGATAAGTATTCAATACACTCCGCTGGAAGGAAGCCCAATGCAAAAAAGTGGTTATTTTCTTGTACAACGTAGACCTGGCATTGGCTTTGGCTTATACAGCCCTGAATACGATACTTCTCCCTCAGGTTTTCAAAGTTTGCTACAAAAGGCTGTTGAAATACTACTAGATACAACTACCGCAAGCAGCACTATACAAGTTGTAGGCGCTCAACCTGCTGTTTATGCGGATAATTTCATGATGTCTTATTATGCAGGTAAAACAGCCATTCAAACAACAAAGAACAATGCATATCTACAGCTAAAGCTCGCTACTGATAACACGCTTTTATTACGTTTTGATAGTAGCCGTTTTTTTGGCCTGAATATAGAAGCTAAGAAGATTGATCATTTTCCCGAGCAAATCAGGAAGGCCATAGAGATGGGTAGAAAAAATAGGAGTTATCAGTTTGCTGCGCGACAGCAGGAATTCAGGAGTGTATTGTCCGACAATAATTATTTCAGCTCCATCATCGAAATGGCAGATCCTGCTTATCTGGATGGCTATAGCAGCTACCTGAAATATTTACCAGACAATCAGCATGTGTTGCTGCGTAATAATGATACGATAGCACGCTTTAAAATCACTGTCTGGAAGGCCTATCCGGAAAGGAAGTTCTACTACAATAAATTGTACAACGGTGTAGATACCAATTTAATGTTAGAAGTAGAGATGCCTAAATTACGTACCACGGAATATCAAACACCACAGGAATTTGAAGGTGTCATTTTCGAAAAACCGTTCAAGGTAATTGCTGCACCTGCATTTACTTACCGCGAAATTTATTTCAATAACCATTTAGTGATGCTGGCAAAAGGCTTCAGCTATCCTGAATACATCATTCTATTTGATACAAAACTTTCTGCCGCAGAGATAGAAGCTTTACTTATTTTGGCCTTTATTGAAACTGAACCCATGATGGGTTTTAAAAATTTATAAGATGCGTATCATCTCCTATAATACCAATGGTATTCGTGCAGCTATTAACAAAGGTTTACTCGATTGGCTGAAAACAGATCCTGCTGATATCATTTGCATACAAGAAACCAAAGCACACGTAAAAGATATTGATACAGCAGCTTTTGAAGCACTGGGCTTTCATGCTTACTGGTTTTCGGCAGAGAAGAAAGGCTATAGCGGTGTGGGTGTGCTAACCAAAATCAAACCTGATCAGGTAATTACAGGTACTGGCCATACAATGAGCGATCAGGAAGGAAGAGTTATCCGACTTGACTTTGGAAAAATCACCCTCATCAACGCTTATTTTCCTTCCGGCACAAGTGGGGATGAAAGACAAACGTATAAATACCAATGGCTGGATGAGTTCTTCGATTTTGTACAGGAACTGCGTAAGACAAGACCACAAATCATTGTAACGGGCGATTATAACATAGCACACAAAGAAGTGGATATTCATGATCCAAAAGGCAATAAAAAATCATCAGGCTTCTTACCTGAAGAAAGAGCGTGGATGGATAAATGGGTTACCAATGGCTGGGTAGATAGTTTCCGCCACCTTAACCCTGATGCCACAGGTGCTTACAGTTGGTGGAGTCAACGCTTTCCCAGTGTACGCCTGCAAAACAAGGGCTGGCGTATTGATTACATCAGTGTTACAGATAGTTTAGCGAAAAAACTGGTGGCAGCAAGCATCTATCCTGATGTGAAACATAGCGATCACTGCCCTATTTATTGCGAATTAAAAAATTAATCATGTTTATTTATAATGTAACCATTATGGTGAAATGGAGTATCCATGAAGCTTGGGTAAAATGGATGCAAGAACAGCATATTCCCGATGTGATGGCTACCGGTTGCTTTCAACAATTTCAATTTGTACGTTTATTGGAAACAGATGAAACCGAAGGGCCTACTTATGCTACGCAATATTATGCTGAATCAAAAGCCGACTACAACCGATACATAGAGCATCATGCACAACGGCTACGCAAAGATGGTACTGACAAATGGGGCGATCAATTCGTTGGATTTCGCTCTTTAATGCAGGTTGTGAATTGATTGTGGATAGTTTTGAAACTTCACGCAACCCTATCAAAAACTTCCCTATATTCCTTTCAAACGCTTATCCTGCCTGCATTTCAGCGGACATCCCCTGAAACCCTTTGCCAGCAAGCATTTCAGCGAATTGTGCAGAAAATGTTTCATTTTTCATTTGACATAATTTCTTGCAAAACCCTTTCTGTACAAGGTTTTCAGCCAATCGCCCTAAACAGAAATATGACAAAAAATATTTTGCTGGTACCTGAAAGCGAATAAATTTGTTAACGTTAATTCAAACAATTAAAAAATCATCTATGAACAAAGCTGAATTGATCGCCCAGATCGCTGACGATGCAGGCATCACCAAGACACAGGCTAACGCCGCTCTGGATTCTTTTGTTGATGCAGTAACTAAGACCCTGAAGAAAGGTGACAAAGTAACCCTGGTTGGTTTCGGTACTTTCTCAGTTTCTAAGCGTGCTGCCCGTACAGGCCGCAATCCTCAGACTGGTGAAACTATCAAGATCAAGGCTAAGAAGGTTGCTCGCTTCAAGGCTGGTAAAGAATTAAGCGCCAAGCTCTAAGGCTTTTAAAGAATTAAAAAGTCCCGTCTCAGCTAATGTTGAGCGGGATTTTTTTATTTTTGCCCCTCACAAATAAATCTACAACCATGGGCAGAGGCGATAAAAAGACTGCAAAAGGAAAAAGATTCAAAGGTTCTTTCGGTAAAAGCAGACCTGCTAAAACCAAAAAAGCAACCAAGAAAGCAGAAAAAGCTGCTTAATGAAAGATCTTTCTAGCAATAGAAAGTCCCGTACAGTATTGTACGGGACTTTTTTGCTTTTATGGCTTAACCCTTGGTTAATACTCTGGTAATACTGGTTTGGTGCCGAAAATGGCATCAATCTTTGCCATCACTTCGCTGGTTAACAAAGGCAGTACATCTAATGCTTTCAGGTTTTCTTCCAGCTGATGACGCTTGGTGGCACCCAAGATTGCTGTTGTAACATTCGGGTTCTTCACACACCAAGCAATACTCAGTGAAGCCATACTGCAGCCTAACTCATTCGCTAGCTCCTGATAAGCGCGCACTTTATTCAGTTTCTCTTCTACAAAAGTTCTGTCTTTCAGCCATTCAAAACCAGGAATTGACAAACGTGCATCTTCAGGAATACCGCTATTGTATTTACCGGTGAGTAAACCACTCGCCAAGGGGCTCCAAATAGTCGTACCTAATCCTACATTTTTAAATACCTCCAGATAATCATTCTCCAGCTTATGTCTGTTAAAGAGATTGTATTCAGGTTGCTCAACAGACGGACCAATCAATCTGTAATCAGCCGCAACGCGATGCGCTTCCATGATCTCTACACCACTCCACTCACTCGTACCCCAATACAAAATCTTACCCTGCTGAATCAAGGTGTTCATGGTTAACACCACTTCCTCAATAGGCGTGTTTTTATCAGGTCTATGACAGAAGTACAAATCCAAGTAATCTGTTTGCAAACGCTGTAAAGCTTCATGACAAGCTTCTGTTAAGTGTTTACGACTTAACCCTGTCTGATTAGGTTTATTATTCTTTCCGCGCCAGCCAAAGAAAGCTTTGGAAGAAACTGTGTAAGACGTACGATCCCAGCCTTTCTTCTTCAATACGCGACCCATCATTTTCTCGCTCTCGCCCAAAGCATATACTTCAGCATTGTCGAAGAAATTGATGCCAATGTCATAAGCAACACCCATCAACTCATCAGCAATACTGTCATCAATTTGTTTGTGAAAAGTAACCCAGCTACCATAGCTAAGTACACTCAATTGCAGGCCGGTTCTGCCCATTCTTCTATATTCCATGTTGCATGATTTAGTACTGCAATATTACCAACAAAAAGCCCGCTTGTTCACTAATAGTAAGTGCTGTCGGGAAGAATCATGGTACCGCTTGACTGAAAGATGGTGATATTGCTGAAAGACTGATCAGCCTGCATACCATTGGTACCGAATTTCAACTGCCAAGGATTGGCGTATTTGATTTTGACCGGCTTATCTGTGTAGAATAACTGACGATTCTGATCCCACCACAATTCCTTACACCAGAGCGTATCTCCCATGCGGTTAAAGACTACTACGCTATCGCGAAGAAAAACCTTGCTTTGATTCTCTACATAACGACCATAGCGGGCATTGAGCTGACTCTCGATCTGCTTAAGGCTATCATAGAAATCTACATGCAGCGTATTAGGAAACTCAACCATGGAAGAGTCCAACTGATAGCGCAACATTTTAGGCGCTGTGAGCCTTGCTTTGATCCTACCACCCTGACTCATGAAACTCTCAATCTGTTTGCCTTCTTCTACACCCAACTTAACGGTGCTCAAGCCTTTTACTTCATTGATGTCGTTCTCACAACTGTAAAGAAAAAAGCAGCCCATGATTAGAGCTGCCAGAAATTTCTTACTATATAAGTAGACGTTAATCATATTTACGCTTCTGAAACCAGATATCACTTAAGCTAACGCCCATTGCAATACGGAAGAAATTCTCAGTTACAACACTGGTGTTTCCACCACGTCTGCCATATTCCAAAGTCGCGTTCAAAATAGTGAACTGATAATCATAAGAACGCCATTTCCTGATAGGCATACCAGCACCCATGCTTACAGACCAGATATTTAGCTGATTACCATTGGCATTGATATAATCCTTACCATAATTAAAGCCCAAACGATAGTTCACTGAACTCCAGTAAGAACGTCCAGAGATAGGATCAGGAGAGAACTGACCGCCCACACGAGCCATCCAGCTATTGAAAGGACGATCATTCGGTTCAAAATCAGAACGGTAGGTATTCCACTGTGTAGTGCTATACTCTGCACCAAAACTCCAGCGCTCAAAAAGACCACGAGAATTCGCTGATCTACCAAGCAACATAAATCCTGCAGAATAACTAACAGGCAGATCAATTTTTCCCCTTACACCCGTGATGCCTAGCACACTATCCAATCTGTTGAATGAACCGCTGTTATTGTATATAATTGTTTCCTTATGAATATCCTGAGTTCCCGAGAGCGACTGGCCTAAAGAAAAAGTGGCACCCAGTCTCAAAGAAACTGTTTGTGTAAGTGCAGCTTTTGTATCATCCTTGGTACTGATGGTTGTTTCGTACTGAGCACCTGTATTGATAAAGGGTGCTGAGAAAGAAATCAGTGACTGTGAGTTGGAAGAATAATAGAACACAGAGTCGTTCACAAAATCTTTACGCGTATTGGTTTCCTTGCGGCCGAAATTGTAGCCGGTGTTTACACCGAGGCTAAATTTACCCCAACGCTTACCAATACCGATGAAAGCCTGGTTCAAGCCACCGCTTCCTTTGTAAGTAGTTAGCAAACTATCAACACCACCTACACGCTCACCGTTTTGAATATCGTAATTAATACGACTCAATTGACGCATGCCAAAAGCAAAGCCAATCTTGCGCTTTTTGCTCAAAGGAACACCAAGCGCTACATAAGCAGGTGTAAAATTGACTGAGTTGAAAGAACTAGCAGCACCACGACTACGCAATGTTCTGCTATCGATAGACAAACCCAGATCATAGGAAGTAACAAAGAAATTACTATAAGATGCCGGGTTATTGAAGTTGATGGTCTGACCGTTATTATTCGTTAAGCCATCAGCATAAGCAGCAGACATGCCGCCCATGGCTTTATGGATAAAGTGCTGACCATAAAAGTAGTCGCCAATACCATAACGGGAATAAGGTGAATTCTCCTGGGCAGTCAGAGAGGCAACAGCCAATAATGACAGGAAAAGTGCAGTTGTTCTAATGGTTGTTTTGCTCACTGATCGCATACAAACCCTTGAAGATTAAATAAGGGTCGGCAAATATCTTGTTTTTCAGGTGAGGCACAAAAAAAGGCATATCCCCCCCGGTTAACAGCACGTTAAAGTTGCTGTATTTCAATGCGTAAGCATCAATAATACCATCAATTTCTTTGGCCATTCCTAGGATTACCCCGCTCAAAAGATTGGTACGGGTATCATATCCCACCAGTGGGAAATCGCTGGCAGCTTCTACCAAAGGCAGTAAAGCGGTTTGTTCGTGCATGGCACGAAAACGCATTTGCATGCCAGGAGAAATGCTGCCGCCGAGGAATTCGTGGCGATTATTGGTGTAATTATAGGTGATACAGGTGCCCAACCCGATAGCCAGGGTATGTGTACCCGGAAATTGATCTACCGCTGCGGAACAAATCGCCAACCTGTCGGCACCGATGGTTTCAGGCTTACCCACAGGCGTGGTGATGGGGAGCTTACTGGATGCACTCAGCCGATGAAAGCGCGTTGTTTTTGCCAGCAAGGTTTCCATTTCAGGATTATGGGCAATAACGGAAGAGAGGATTGACTTTTTAGGCTGAAAACGGTTGATCAAGTCTTGGATAGTCTCCAACGTATCATCAGCCAGCACGACCACTTCCTGCACATCACGGCCATTAAAAACGGCACATTTCTTTCTGGAATTCCCGAAATCAAAGCAGAGTGTTACTTCCATAGCACAATTATAGGTCAAAGTTGAAACCTTTCAGCTCTCTGAAGTGGCCGTTTAACTGAATTTTCTCTTTCAGGCTCTCTGTTCCTGCTACCACCTGAATGGTTTTTTGTAAGTGACGTTTCAAGTATTCGAGTCTTTGCTCTTCACGCATTAACCCCAGCAATTCGTATTCTTCATCGAGCGTAAGACCAGTATGATGGGCCACATCATAACTAATCAGTTCTGCATCAGGCTTCTTGAAATCTTTCTGCACTTTCAACAGGCGATGCAATTCACGGACTTGATTGAGCACCTGTTGCATCATCACAGCAAACTGTGCAGTTTGATTAGGTATATAATCTACAATAGCACCACTGTACAATTTATCCGGAACCTGCTTAACGAATTCCAGTGCCCGGAAGATGCGCAAACCTTTACAACGGATATCCATCTTCCCATCTTCATATACTTCTACGATTTCTGCAACCTCAACCAAGGTACCCAGTTCAGCAATACCATTGGCCAATACAACAGGCATACCAAAGGGTTTGGCTTCTGCATATGATTCTTGAATGAGTTGTTTATAGCGCGGTTCAAAGATGTGCAGATTCAATGTTTCACCGGGATATACCACGATGCCCAATGGAAAAATGGGAACAAAATTCATCATGCAACAAATGTAGTCTTTGACCTGATTTGTGCAATAGCCTTGTTATCTTCGACAGGAAATTTGGTTCATGTCTGCACTATCGGTTGTCATCATCACCTTTAACGAAGAAAAAAATATTGCACGGTGCTTGCAGTCGGTACAATCCATTGCAGATGAAATCATCATCGTTGATTCTTTATCAACCGATAATACCAAATC
>DALYHN010000051.1:0-11873 GCA_031970875.1 Chitinophagaceae bacterium | reverse complement strand
ATGGTTTTTACCAATAACCAGCCCTTCCGACTGATGGTGATAACGGGTTGATATGAGCGATAATTGACCAAGCGGCGGCAAAATACAGGATAATGCGGATAGTTGTAGTTTCGCAAACACACAAAGCAGTATGGCAGATAGAATTTTAGAAGGCAATTGGCAGAAGCGTTCGGCAGAAAGGCAGAAGCAGTATAAGCAGATGTTGCAACGTGCTGACAAGAACAAATTTCTGCGTGCATTGCCTGAGCTGAATGATGCTGCTTATGAGCAAGTGGATTGTTTGGGTTGTGCTGCTTGTTGTAAAAATTATTCGCCGCGCTTTAAAACACCGGATATCAAACGCATTAGTAAATATTTGAAAATGCGTGAGGGCGATTTTATTGAAACTTATCTGAAGTTGGATAACGAAGGAGATTATGTGTTGCAATCAACGCCATGTCATTTCTTGAATGCCGATAATACCTGCAGCATCTATGATATTCGTCCTTCAGATTGCAGTCGCTTTCCTTATACAGATGAAGATGTGTTATTGAAGCGTCCGCAGATTACCTTGAAGAATAGTAGCTTCTGTGCGATTACTTATTATGTGCTGGAAAAGATGATGGAGAAAATGGAACGATAATCAATATTCCATTTTACGCAACTTGGGTGCTTTAAACCAAGTGATGATGACTACCAGTAAAGTCATGCTACCACCAAAAATCACCGATGGCACTACGCCTAATAACTTCGCGGCAACGCCGCTTTCAAATTGTCCTAATTCATTGCTGGAGTTGATGAACATGGAGTTTACACTCATTACACGTCCGCGTACCTGATCGGGTGTACGCAATTGCAGAATAGTGCCGCGCACCACTACGCTAATGCCATCGAGGATGCCGCTCAAGACCAATACGGCAAAGGATAACCAGAACTCACGCGATAGCGCAAAGACAATGATGCATGTACCGAATCCAGCTACGGCAAAGAATAATTTTTTGCCTTGTTGTTTACGCAGCGGGAAGAATGTGAGATAGATAATGATCATGATAGCGCCTAGGTCGGATGCGGCATTCAGCCAACCAAACCCAACTGGGCCAACTTTGAGTATGTCTTTGGCAAACACCGGAATCATGGCCACAGCGCCACCAAAAAGCACAGCGAATAAGTCGAGTGAAAGTGCGCCTAGCACTTCTTTGGTATTGAATACAAAACGCAAACCTTCTTTCACGCTTTCCCAAGTCTTTTGCTCGCCCGGTTCATTCAAAGCTGGTTTGGGTTTTAGTCTGGTCATAAAGACAAAGCCAATGGCAACTAGTGTAGCAATTACAGTTAGTGTACCTGTATTGCCTAGGCCCGCGATTAAGAATCCTGCAACTGCATGTCCGGTTACAGATGCGGTCAACCATGTGCCTTGGTTCCAGGTAGTCGCGTTTTGTAGTAAGTCGCGCGGAACAATATAGGCCACCATGGTGCCAAATGTTGGTCCGGTAAAAGAACGGAAAACGCCTGTAAAGAATATCACACAGTAAATCACAATAGCCGCTGTTTTCGCATATACCCATTCCTCACTAACAGAAAAAGAGAGTGCTAACAAAACCAAAGTACAAGCTAGGTAAGCAGCTACGCCGCGTAGCAGTAATTTTCGTTTCTCACTAATATCGATTACATGTCCTGCATAGAGGGAAAGTGATACAGCAGGAATTACTTCAGCCAAACCAATCAATCCAATAGCAAAGGGTTCGTTTGTTAACTCATAGATCCACCAGCCCACCAACGTGCCCATCATACGCAAACCCATGATGAAGAGAAAACGGCCAATCATCAGGTTGCGGTATTCCGCAATCCGCATGGCGGCAAAAGCATCATACTTGTTGGGGCTTTGACTCATTAGGGTAGGGTAAAGTAATGCTGGCCTTCATCATAATCCTTGTCCAAAGCATCCAGTACTACTTGTAAATGTTTTTCATTGCCCAGAAAATCAGCATTGCTGGCATCAATGAAAATGGTTTTGATATTGTGTTGCTTAATATAGCTGGTATAAGTTTCCTGAATATTGTAGAGATACTCATCAGGAATGGATTGTTCATACTCTCTGTTGCGCTTTCTGATATTCTGCTGCAATTTGTGCACTGGTGCATGCAGGTAGATCAGGATATCCGGAAAAACCAACTGTTGGTGTATGATATCAAACAGTTTCTGATAGAGCCTGAACTCTTCTTCCGGCAGGTTCACTTTTGCAAAAAGCAAACATTTGGTAAACAGATAATCAGAAATGGTAATGCTTTGAAACATGTCCTTAGTATGGATCATGTCTTTCAGCTGTTTATAGCGCTCTGCCATGAAGAATAATTCTAATGGGAAAGCGTATTGTTGGGGATTTTCGTAAAACTTGGGCAGAAAAGGATTGTCTGCAAATTCTTCCAGTATGATTCTGGCATTAAAATGTTTGGCCAGCAGATGTGTGAGTGTAGTCTTACCGGCGCCAATATTCCCTTCTACAGTAATAAAGTGATGTTTCATCTTGCTGCTTCGGGCTCAAAAATAGCCGTCAAATCTGCGTAGGCGGAGAAAACTTTTTCACATCTAAGCGGTCGGGACAAGCCGCCAGTAAATCACTGATCGTTTGTTGATAAACGGGGTGAATGAAATTAGGTGCTAATTCCTGTAAAGGCACTAATACAAAGCGTCTTTCCGCAATGGCAGGATGAGGCAGCTGCAAAATGGGTGCGTCCAGTATCATATCATCAATAAACAATATGTCAATATCGATGATGCGCGGGCCGAATTTCTCCTCCCTCACTCGGCCCATGGTTTGTTCAATGTCCAATAGGGTTTGCATCAGTGTTTCGGGCGACAAGCTGGTTTCAACAATCAGTACCTGATTAAGAAATGCCTGTTGATCCTGCTTACCCCAGGCGGCAGTCTCGTAAATGGCCGATTGTGACACAATTTTCCCGCATCTATCGCCGATATGTTTAAACGCGGTTAGCAGGTTATCCCATCTCTTACCTAAATTGCCGCCTGTCAGTAGATATGCCCTGTTCATACGTTTGGGTGTGCTAAAGGGGCCAAATATCTTTACTTTCATCCTGTATAAAGCAACTATGAAGAGTTTTTTCAAATCTTTTTTTGCCGCCTTGCTGGCGATGATCGTGTTCACCACACTGATTTTCGGTTTCTTTTTCTTCCTGTTTGGAAGTCTGGCTTCATCTACGGAGAAAACAACCACTATTGGTAGTAATGCGGTATTGGTTTTAGATCTGTCAAAAGAATTCCGTGAACAGGATATGGAAGATCCTTTTGAGGAGTTTGCAGATTCAGATGTTGAGCATACGCCTGCATTGTTAGATATGGTACAAATGGTGAATTATGCGGCAAAGGATGATCAGGTAAAAGGTATCTATATCAAATGTGGGTCTAATGGCAATTCAATGGCTGCATCTGAGGAACTGCGTCAGGCACTGCTGAATTTTAAAAAGAGTAAGAAATTCATTTATGCCTATTCAGAGACCATTGCACAAAGCGCATACTATGTGGCTGCAGTAGCAGATAAAATTTATTGTCACCCACAAGGTGGATTAGAGTGGTCTGGTTTCTCTGCTAATTTACTTTTCTTCAAAGGCACATTGGAAAAGCTGGAGATAGAACCACAAATATTCTATGCAGGTAAATTCAAGAGTGCTACTGAGCCTTTCCGCGAATACAAAATGACCGATGCCAATAAGGTACAGACTTTGGCTTTTCTGAATGATATGTATGGTCGTTTTCTGCAAGCTGCTGCTGATGGCAGAAAAATGGATACGGCAATTTTGCGTAAGCTAGCTGTAACAGGTGTGGTACAATCGGCGCATGATGCAGTAAAGTATCAGTTGATAGATGGCGTGAAGTATGATGATGAAGTAAAGACTGCGTTGAGCAATAAGTTGAAGCTGGACAATGAGCGCATCAATTTTGTGTCTTTTGCAGATTATGCCAAAGCGGTGAGCTATAATCCTTATAGCGGCACTGATAAAATTGCACTGGTGTATGCTGATGGTGATATTGTTGATGGTAAGTCGGAAGACGACCGTGTGATTGCGAGTGATCGTTTCCGCACATTGTTGAGAAAGATTCGACTAGACGATGGCATCAAAGCGGTAGTCTTCCGTGTGAATTCTCCTGGTGGCAGTGCTTTGGCGAGTGATGTGATTTGGCGTGAGATTACTTTAATCAAGAAGAAGAAGCCTGTTATCGTGAGTATGGGTGATTATGCAGCTTCCGGCGGTTATTATATTGCCTGTGCTGCAGATTCTGTATTTGCCAATCCAAGTACATTGACTGGCTCTATTGGTGTGTTTGGTATCATTCCCAATATGCAGGCTTTCCTAAAGAATAAACTAGGTATTACTGGTGATGGCGTTAAGACTGCGCCTTATGCAGATATGGGTAGTATTGATCGTCCGCTCACAGAAATGGAAAAGCGTTTTGTACAGAATAGTATTGATTCTATTTATCATACTTTCAAAACCCGTGTGGCAAATGGTAGAAAATTATCTATCGAGTATGTGGATAGCATTGCACAGGGCAGGGTTTGGACAGGTGCAGCTGCTACAAAGATTGGCTTGGTGGATAGAAATGGTACGTTGCAAGATGCTATTGCATCTGCTGCAAAAATGGCTAAGACGAGCTCTTATCAAATCAGAACCTATCCTGATAAGATCAATGTGTTTGATCAAATCTTTAAATCATTCCAGCAAAACACCAAGGCCAAAGCCATTCGCGAGGAAATTGGCGAAGACCAATACAAATTGCTGAAGGAATGGAAAAAAGTACAGGAAATGGTGGGCGTAACACAAGCCCGTTTGCCTTATAATATTCAGCTGCGCTTCTGATCCTTTTGCTGGGCATGGCATAAACAGTAGATTTGCTTCATGCAACCGCAATACAGTCAGTTAAAAGCCATGCTGGCCATTTCCAAAGCCAGCTTACGTGCTGTTTTCAGAAGTCCGTCTTCTGTGGTATTTAGCATCGGTTTTCCACTCATCTTCATTCTTGTTTTCGGTTTTATTGGTGGTGGAGGTAAAGTATCATTAAGTGTGGCATTTGATGCGCAATCGGATACCATCAATCCTGTGTATGCAGCGATGAAGCAGGTGCCCGGATTGAACATACGCAACAAAGCGCCTCAGGCTTTACAAGAAGATTTGGAGAAGGGGCGTATTACGGCTGTGATCAATATTCGCCGTACTGGTCAGCGCAATCCTGCATACATCATCGACCTGAAAAGTTCTGAAGCCGTAAACCCGCAGAACTTGCAGGTGTTACAATCTATTTTGGGTGCAATTATTTCTGGGGTGGACAAATCCATGTTTGATCCTGCACCAACTATTGCAACAATCAATAAGGATATTGTTAAGATACCCGGACGAGTATATCGTACCATTGACTTTATATTGCCGGGACAGTTGGGTTTTTCTTTACTAAGTGCAGGTGTCTTTGGGGTAGCATTTCTATTCTTTAATCTGCGTCAGCAATTGGTGCTAAAGCGTTTTTACGCTACACCTATCAGACGTGCATATATCGTTTTAGGGGAAGCTTTAAGCCGTGTTACTTTCCAAATGATCACTTCCATCATCATCATCGGTGTTGGACATTTCGCGTTCAAGTTTACACTGGTGCATGGATGGATCACTTTTCTAGAGATTATGTTCCTGAGCTTTTACGCGCTCATTCTATTCATGGGGTTTGGTTTTATCGTAAGCGGATTGGCTAAGAATGAAAGCACTATCCCACCTTTTGCTAACCTCATTACCTTGCCTCAGTTTTTGTTGGCAGGTACTTTCTTTTCTATTGAGAGTTTTCCTTCTTGGTTACAACCCATCTGTAAAGTATTACCGTTAACGCATTTCAATAATGCCATGCGCAATATCGCTTTCGAAGGTGCAAGCTTGCTGAGCTGTTGGCAAGAGTTAGCCATATTGGGTGCTTGGATTGTAGTGGTATATGCGGTTGCAGTGAAAACCTTTAAATGGGAATAAGATGCGTTTGATCAGATTTGCTTTGATTAGTGCTGTGATACTTTTTGCGTTGGCAACAGCTATTGGTTTGTTATTGCCTTCTCGTGTAATTGTTTCTCGTGCAGTAGATATAGCTGCAGCGCCGGAAAAAGTAAGACAGTTTACCCATGGTATCGATCGTTGGAAAACTTGGGTAGCCGGTATGGGTGATACCAGTGTGCATGTCTTTAATGCAGCAGATGCGCAGATTGGTAACAATCGTGTAACGATGCAGTTGCAGAATGATTCTACCTATGTTACGCTTTGGACGGGTAGAAGTGGTTCGCCGCAGACAAGTACGATGCGAATCATTCCCTTGGGTAGTATTACAACTGTGCAATGGCAGTTTGAACAGCATATTGGCTGGATGCCTTGGGAAAGATTAGGTTCTATGATGAACGATAAGATTCTAGGTGTTATGATGGAACAGAATCTTAGTACACTAAAATCAGTCACTGAACAATAAAACAAGAGGCGCTCAAACGAGCGCCTCTTTACCATCCCAAATAACTAACGAAAGTTAGAAGGTTGGGTCGGCAGGTGTATTGGGGTTATTATCTCTTTGGCGGAAAGGATAAGGGTAGAAGTTTCTGTTCTTTTCTACGCCAGGCGTATTGCTTCTGCTGAAGCGACGCAAGTCTTCCATTTTCCAACCCTGCATATACAGTTCAATACAACGATTGCGGTAGATTTCTGTAAGGATATCTGCTTGCGTATTAGCACCGCTGTATGCTGGTTGATCAGCACCAATGCCAAACGGATCGCCGGCAGGTGTTTTAGTAAGGATTTTGTTCAACTCAGTAACAGCATTAGTCAGATCTGGCGTGCTTGCACGAGCATAGCATTCTGCTTTGATCAATGTCATTTCACTTGGCAGGTAAATAGGCCATGCTGTAGATAAAGCAGCACCAAAACCGTTGATTCTCCATCTAGGTGCAGCAGCTGTGTTAATTGACATATAGAAATTAACACGCTTATCACTCATTACAGGGCGAAGTGCAACTGGTAAACCAAAAGTGCTGTCACGTACCTGAAACACGTTGTTGGTAGCGGTAGATACGTTGAAAATCGGATTTGGGCTAACTGCATCAAAACGCATTTCACTTTTTACAGTCAGGTTCACAGCATTCGCTGCAGTAAGTGCTGCAGTGTAATTGCCTGCAAATAATGAATAGCGTGCTTTCAATGCCTGCAGTGTGTTTGGAATTTCAATACCAGCAGGAATGTTCGAGATAAAACTTGTACTGACAGGGTTTGCAGCAATTGTAGCAAGTGCTCTGTCGAGTACTGCTACTGCTTTACCGTAAGCAACATTTCTATCAATGTAGTTTGCAGTATTGCCAACTGCAACGGTATCAGGTACTTTCTCCCAAAACTCTGCAAGACTACCCAATGCCAATGCTTTGAAGATACTAGCGTAACCAATTAGTCCTGATGCATAGCCTCTATCGCCTAGTTTGGCGGCATTGTTAATCACATTGTCTGCGTCATAGATCACTTTCAGATTGCTAGCCCAAAGGTTACCAAGTACAGCGTTGTTCCCATCAACAGAGATACCACCATTGAAAAGGTTGGTTTCATCAACGTTACCCGTATTTCTGTTGCTCAGTTCAAATGTAGAAAAGCCATTGGCACAAACCAGGTTGTACAAAGAACCTGCTCTGGAAGTACTGTAAGCTTTCTGTACACCAACGGCAACACCGGTAAGGCCTACTGCAGAAGACAGTGTCTGAGCCTGCGTTGCATCGTTGGGGTTTTCGAAATTCTTCTTACAGCCTACCATCATCGATGAGCCGGCTGCAAGGAGGAAGATATATTTCACAATTGGTTTCATATGAATTCATTTAGTCTTGGTGAATCAGAATTTAGCATTAACGGTGAAGTTGAATGTACGTGGGATGGGTACGTTACCGAAGTCGATACCTCGTGCTATAGTTGAACCACCACCTGCGTTGGTTTCAGGATCAAAGCCTTGATAATTATCCCAACTGATCAGGTTACGTCCGGAGAAAGTAACACTCAGATCGCTGAATGCCTTGTTTACCTTGCCAAATGAATAGCTCAGTGCCAATTCACGCAGCTTTACAAAGCTACCATTGTCAATTCTCCATTCTTCAATGGCATAAATACTGCTGATATAGCCTCTTGGCAATTCACCTCTGTGCTCTTTCTCAGCAAATTCTTTACCATTGCCTACACCCTGGCGTGTACGGAAATCAGCATTGAATACATCTACACCCTGAACAGCATCTAATTGAATGCGCAGACTGAATTTCTTGTAGTTGAAAGTATTCACCAAAGTACCAGTCCAATCTGGGTTAGGATTACCAATCACACGTCTCAGTGGGGTTCCAGTTGGTAAACCACCTGCATCACGCTGGGTTGTGTAGGTATTTGGTGTTAACTGAGTACCTCTTTCCTGTATAGGAATACCTGACGCATTTTTCAGCATATTGCCTGCTGCATCGCGTGCAAAGAAGAAACCATAGAATACACCTACTGGTTGACCCGGAAGTAAATAGGTAGCACCTGCAGGCAGGTTGAACTGGATTAAACCTTGTGGAATATTTTCAACACGGTTTCTGTTGCGGTTGTAAATCACGTCTACATTCCAGCTAAAGTCTTTCTTACGGATAAGTGAACCGCCGATAGCCAATTCAATACCCTTGTTTGACAAAGAACCTACGTTACCCAACAGAGAAGTATAACCCTGGCTAGGCGCGATAAAGCGGCTGATCAGTAGGTCTTCTACTTTCTTGTTGTAATAGTTGAAAGTAACATTGATACGACCTTTCAGGAATGACATGTCTGCACCAATCTCAGTTTCTTTCTGGGTCTCAGGCTTCACGTTTTCGTTAGCAAGCTGGCCAGGACTCATCAATGCAGTTCTACCAACCAACGGGGAAGCATTGTAGATATTGAAACGAGAGTAAGCACCAATACCTGTGAGGTTACCACTTTCACCATAAGCAGCACGAATCTTCAGATAGTCCCACCACTTACTGATGGATGAGTTCTGCCAGAAGTTTTCATCGCTGATCACATAGCTGGAGCTAAGTTTCAGGTAAAGCTGGTTGCGCTGGTTTTCACCGAATACAGAAGAACCATCAACACGAGCAGCACCTGTCAAGAACAAGCGGTTCTTATATTTGAAGTTCTGCTGCAAATAGCCCCCTGATATGGAGATTTCGCTTCTTTGATCTGGGCCTGGAATTAGCACAGTCGCTCCTTGAACAGTTTGCACGAGTGGCGCCATTCCACGTCCCTGTAAGATAGACAAAACGCCCTTTTCATACTGTAAAGAGTAACCTAATTGTGTGGTACTCTGCAGGTCATTGGTGATATTCTTGTTTAGGGTAGCGTTTAATTCGTGATTGATTAGGAATTGACTGTTATTGCCTGCACTGGCATAGCCGTTTTGAGCTGGATCAAGACTAAGACCTCCTCCCCAAAAAGCTGGGCTGACATTGTATGTATATGGAGGAATATACGTTGTACCATTTTGAGCAATATTGTCAATACCCATTGTGTAGTCGAGTGTGAAGTCTTTAAAAGGCTTCAACTTCAGACCAAGAGAAGAAATGATGCGGTTGGTTTCATTTTTCTGTTTGATGTCTTCAATAACACTCACAGGGTTTACACGACCTCTTTCGCCAACAGCCAATAAGTTGCCGTTACCATCACGCTGCCAAATGTTGTGGAAGTTGCCAATGATAGTTACGCTGTTAATAGGTGAGAAGAAGCTGTTACCATCAGGCTTTTCATTGGCGTTGCTGTTGATGTAGTTCAAGCCAACACTCAAGGATGCCCATTTAGATAATTCTTGATCAACATTTACACGGAAGCTGAATCTTCTGAAATCAGTGTTTTTAATAATACCTTGATTGAAGAAATATGAAGCTGACGCGAAGTATTTGGTCTTATCCTTACCACCGCGAATAGAAACGTTGTTATCTGTGCCTAAACCGTTTTGGAAAATATAGTCCCAGTAATTGTAGCGGGTTACATTGGTTGTATTGGTTAAAGCAGGTGTAAGAATGTCTTGCGTTTGTGCGGTTGGTCCGTCTGTTGGTCCGCCAAATTTGGTGGGTGCTTCATTGTAGCCTACAGACTTTCTCAAACTGCTACTCACTACGCTGGTGCTGAAACTAACTACGGGAGCACCACTGCTACCGCGTTTAGTAAAGATTTGTACCACACCTGCATTAGCACGAGATCCATAGATGGCCGCAGCAGCTGCGCCATTCAATACTTCAATACGTTCGATGTCGGCCGGGTTGATGTCTACCATACGATTTGGTTGAGGAGAAATCAAACCATCATAAGTGTCCTGTGTATTTGTTACCCTTCTTGCACTATTGCTGACAATAACACCATCCACAATATATAATGGTTCACTGCTGGAGTTAACTGTGCTCACACCGCGAAGGCGTACACTCATGCTACCACCAGGATCACCACTATTTTGAATGATTTGTGCACCAGGTGTTTTACCCTGCAGTGCAGACAATACGTTAGATGGAGCTGCTTTGGTTAAAACATCGCCTTTTACCGTGGCGATATAGTTACCTAATTGCTTTTTAGTAGTACCGGCAGAAGTACCTGTAACCACTACTTCGTCTAAGCCAGCTGCATCATCTTTCAGACTAGCATTTAATTCAATTTCACTTGCCGATGATGAAACAGTGAAACTTTTATCCATTGACTTGAATCCAACGGAAGAAAATTGAGCTGTGTACTGGCCTGGTTTAAGATTGGCAGTCAGTTCATAACTACCGTTAGGTCCGGCAGCAGTACCAATTGTTGTGTTTTTAATGGTAACAGAAGCTCCTGGTAAGGCATTGCCTCCGGCGTCGGTTACTTTTCCTTTGATCATAACCTGCGCTGGTAACGCAAAGCTGATCAAGAGCAGGGAGGCGGCTGCAAAAAATTGCAAAATGTGCCTCTTCTGCGGTAGAGTCGCATACTTCATAAGCAAGCAGTTTTTGGTTTTAATGCTGAATAGACAACAAAAAACGCAAAAAAGCTGGTTTATGTTGATGGATTTCGCAATTATTTGTTAACATTATTCTCTAAAAACTGTGAAATCCTGCAAAATTCCGCATCTTTTAGACAATAAGGGGGCATGATATAGACGGTATTGCCCAAAGGCCTTATATAGAGCCCGGCTTGAAGGGCTTCTTTGGTAACTACCTGACTTACAGCATTTAAATAGCCAGTTTGCCCCTGATTGATATCAAAAGCCAGTATGGTGCCCAATCGTCTGACACTTGCAATCTTTTGCGTTTCCTGTGCCAGTCTCTCCATTTTTACAGCCAGTTCATTGGTTTTTTGTGCTAACCATATTCTTTGTTGTGTGCACTGTTCAGTTGACAACAGGTCCAGACTGGCATTGGCCGCAGCACAGGCCAGTGGGTTGGCAGTGAAAGAATGACCATGGAAAAATGTCTTCAATTGATCGTCTTGCACGAAAGCCTCATAAATAAAGGCGGCGCAAGCGGTAACGCCCAAGGGCATAAAGCCACCGGTAATGCCCTTACTCAAACAGATGATATCTGGTGTATTGTGCATGTACTCGCTAGCAAATAGTTTACCTGTTCTCCCAAAACCTGTCATCACCTCATCTGCAATGCAGATAATGCCCTGCTCTCTTGCTGCAGGCAATAATGTATCCAAATGTTCTGCTGCATACATACACATACCACCTGCACCTTGCACCAATGGTTCATAGATAAAAGCAGCAATATCTTTCCCCTGTTGGGCTATCATCTCACAGGAATGCGCGAGGTTCTCACTTGTAGGTGTATCAATGAAAACAACTTCAAAAAGGTGTTCATGAAAGGCTAAGGTGAATAC
>DALYHN010000050.1:6907-12171 GCA_031970875.1 Chitinophagaceae bacterium | reverse complement strand
CATTCTTTCCCTGTTGTTCTAATTTATCGAGCAGACTTTCCTGACCAAGATCCTGCTGGATATAGATTGTATGTTCTTCATTCATGCAAAAGACCTGCGGTACAGGCAAGCCCAATACATTGAAATGATTGCTGAACTTGATGAATGTATTGTTCTCTTTTACATTGAGGTTCCAAGTGGCAATAAAGGTCTCTTTGCCAACATAAATGCGGAAATACACTCTATCGCTACCACTTTGTGGTAGCTTCTCAATACGGTCTGCTTTTTTTTGTGCGTAGGACTGAAATAACTGATCAATACCGTTGATCACCGCTTCCATAAATCACTTGTTTCGGGCGAAAATAGCGCATTAGTGCTGCTTGCGACTGATAAAATACAAGGGAATACCCAGACCGGCAATGAGCATACCGAATGCTGCATTGATGAGGTGACTCTTGCCTTCCTGATACAAACGAATATCTGTGTACAAAGTAGCCACTAAGAACACCGCTGTAAACACCACAAAGAGAATGGTTGGCCACGGATAAGCCCACACACGATAGGGCCTTGCAACATCAGGCATGATTCTGCGCAAGCGGATGATACCCAAAGCACTCATGCCATAGAAAAACCAGCTCACAAAAATGAGCATATCGGTAAGCATATCGAAAGAGCCACTGAATATGAGTAAGATAGACCAACCCGCATTTAACCACAATGCATTACCCGGAGTTTGATACCGCGGCTGTACTTTACCTATCCAACCCAATCGATCACTAGCTTTACCCAATGCAAACGTGACGCGTGCTGTAGATAGAATATTGGCATTGGTGGTACCCAGGGTAGAAAGAATCACCAATAATGCAATCAAGCCGCCACCAATAGTACCCAACGCAATCTTGCCAGCATCTGAAGCAACAAAAGAAGACTGCGTCATGGCACTCAGGGGCAGCACATAGATAAATGCGAGATTGATTAATACATAGATGCTGATACAAGTCAGTAAACCAAACAACAGACTTTTAGGAATGCGTCGTTGCGGCTCACGCACTTCTCCAGCAATAAACGTAATATTGTTCCAACCATCATAAGCCCAGAATGCTCCGGCCATTGCGGCCATAAAAGCTGTTAGCCAATTGAGCTCTGTTACAGTGGTGGATTGTAGGTTCGCCCAATCACCCTTACCCGAAAACAGAATACCCAATACCACCAACACAATGGCCAATACCTTGAGTGCTGTGAGGATTCTTTGTAAACCACTGCCATATCGCACACTGAAATAATTGATGGCAGTAAACAATACAACCAAAAAAATAGTGAGTGATTTTACGCCAATATTTTCCAATGGGTAGATAGCACCAATCAACGGAATGGGGATATGCAATGACTGCTCTATTGCTTGACTGAATCTAGGCAGTTGCACAAAATACTCTGTATACTGTGCGCATACATAAGCAATAGAGGCATTGCCTGCCGTATTGAACACTGCAAAAGCCGACCAACCATAGACAAAGGCAAAACCTTCTCCATACATTTTTTGAAAGAAGACGTATTGTCCGCCTGTTTCCGGAAACATGGCCGCTGCTTCTGCATTACTCAATGCGCCGAATAAGGTAATCAAGCCAGCGACTATCCAAACCAATATCAACAACCATGCTGAGCCCAACTGACCGGCCATCACCGCAGGTTTCATGAATACGCCAGAACCAATAACACTGCCCACTACAATGGCATAAGTAGCTTTGAAAGACAATGTGCGTTGGAGTTGGGACATGCTCAGGACAGGCGTTTTCTGATAAACCGATTACTTCTTTTAAAATGGGCAATACCTAAGATAATAATCTGTTCGCCGGAAACAAGAAAAAAGATTCTGAAAGGAAAATGTGGCACTCTTGCGCATCTTACAGTTGCGTGTACAAAACCATAGCTTAGAGGGTTATGTTGAATATGCTCAATCTTTGAGATAACAGTATTGTAAAATCTTTCAGCGAGTGGGACGGACTGTTGCGCGTAGAAATTAACCGCTTCATCTATATCAAGAAAAACAATTGGCTTAAGGATGATCTTAAAAGCCATACTTATCTCTGAAATACTGCTTCAACTGATATAAAGTCAATCCTTCATCAGGCTTGGCCTCATGCATCAACAATCTTTCATGCGCAAAGGCAATCTCGTCTTTGCTTATTTCAGGCATATCCTGCTCGATACTATTCCATAAAGCTTCCGCCAACTCTAACTTCTCTTTAATGGGTAGTGCTAATAATGCGTTTTTATCGTATGACTGTTCTGCCATCACATCAAATATACTAATTACCTAAAACAATTTTCCCTGCTCGCCAGGCCTTCTAAAATCAGCCGTATTCAAATGCCACTCCTCAGCATTCATACCATATAATTTTCCATATTTCTTGTATTGCTGCGCCACCATCGTGGCGATATGTCCCTCACCACGCATACGTACACCCCAGCGGGAATCATTCACTTTGCCATCATGGCTTTGTTCTATCAGGTACCAAACCTTATCTGCCCTATCGGGGAAGTTTTTATACAGCCAATCATGGAATAACAACTTGATGGCACCATTCAGACGAATAAATGTATACGCTGTGAATGTAGCACCATGATCTGCTGCAGCTTTCATAATACGCTGCATCTCGTGCTCATTCAAACCGGGTATCATCGGGCCCATCATCACGCCCATGCGCACGCCTGCTTTACTGAGTTCTTCAATGACTCTTAGTTTTTGTACAGCAGTGGTGGTTCTGGGTTCCATCATACGCCTCAGTTCTTCGTTGAAGGATGTGATGGATACCATTGCAGATACAATCCGCTTCTTCGCCATTTCCTGCAACACATCTTTATCGCGCAGTATCCAGGCATTTTTGGTGAGGATACCTACCGGCTGATTGAATTCATTGCAGACTTCTAACATACCACGCGTTAAGCGATAGGTTTGTTCAGCGGGCTGATAACAATCCGTATTGCCACTCAACATGATGGGTGTGCATTGCCATTTGGGATGCATCAAAAATTTACGCAGCAACTGTGGCGCATTCTGCTTCACCAGTATCTTTTGTTCAAAATCGAGTCCCGCACTATAGCCCCAGTATTCATGCACATTCCGCGCATAGCAATAAATACAGCCATGCTCACACCCGGCATAGGGGTTCATGCTATAGCTCATACCTACATCGGGACTCTCCACTTTATTGACAATAGACTTAGCCTGTACATGGATGTACTGTGTGCGGAGATTGTCTTCCGTCCACTCATCAATAGCTTCAATATGTTCTTTGGATAATTCCGTTTCTAAAAAACGGTTACGCGTATTGAGCTGAGCGCCTCTGCCATTACGGTAAGGCATGGCATCATCCGGCTGCTGTGCTTTCACCGGCACAGCATCTTTTTTCAGTGGGGGCTTCATAGCAGTTAGAATATTTCGAAGAGTCCGCCCTGCACCACTTGTTGTTGCTTCCCTTCCAGTGCAAAGCGTTCTAGGATGTGGTAATGCTTTTCGCTCAATCGCCTGCGTAGCAGTAATACTTCCTTGGCCAGAAACATACCGCTGAAGAACTGATGGCGGTAAGCCTGCCATGCTTGTTCATATTGCCAGGGCAATAATTTTCTGGCGATGGTGAGGTGTGGCTCGGTGATAAAATGCGGTTTGTATGCAGCATCGTAATACAAGTATTTTCCATGCTGGCGTAATGCTTTTACCAAAGACACGATGGCTGTTTTTGTTTTCACCTGCAGGTAGATACTATGGGTAGGAAAACTGCCATAATTTTCCAGTGTTACTGTAAAAGGTTTGTGTTCGGAAACTGTTCGGGCAATGCGCTTGAGCCAATTCGGCTCCGACCAAATACGCTGTACAATTTTTGCTAGAACAATCTGTGGCTGACCAAAACTTGCTGCCGGACAATCATATGCTGCCGCAAAAGCCTGCTTCTCCTGCATGATGCGATTGAATAAATCTTCATGCGGTTGTACTACCAGTAAATATTCCGCTACAGCAGAACCGGGTAATGCTAATATGGCTTCTGTTTCCATACGGCTAAGCAGCGAGGTGAAACAATTGAATACATTGATACGCATCAAACGCATGCTGTCTGCGCAATACCACCAATTCCCTGATTGGGCAGCTGGCGTGAAAATCCTGTTGCGCGTATAAGGACAGCATTTGCTGATACGATTCCGGCACAATATGTTCTGCTACGGGCAAGTGCGGCCGCTGTACAAACTGCATGGGTGGCGCATCATCGCTGCGGATATACTGATCAATCACCTGCAATTGCCGGATGAACTGCTGAAAAGGTGTATGATCCTGCACACGCAGGTAAATCATGTGCGGCGGAAAACCACTGTAGTTATTCAATTCTGCAGTAAACGCTTTCTGCGATGCTACAATACGGTGCAGCCAGCGCAATAAAGTCGGCTCCATTTCCGGCCTAGCCTGAAAAGCAGCCAGTGTAAGCTGGGCCTGCTGTGGTAAACTGGCACCCGATGGAAAACGCTGCAATAATTCACGACCTGCTGCATGCACCTGCTCCTGCAGGGCGGCATCTGTTCTGAATGCCAGCAGGTACTCACTACTATGGCCATACGATTGCTTATTCAGCGCATGCGTTGATTGGTACAAACCCTCCATAAACAAAATTTGTTAGCATGAAAATACTAAATAATTTAGCATAACAAAATTAATTTTATGGAAGGGAAGCGTATTTACCGGGCAGCCTATACAGGCGATAAAAAATTTATTCAGCAAGACATACCCAATGCCAATGCCACTGGTTTTGGGGCTGCCGCCGATGATTATATGGAAAGAGGCATTGACCTGAACGAAATGTTGATTCGCAACAAACCAGCTACTTTCTTTTTCCGCATGAACAACGATGCCATGCTGGGTGCGGGTATTTGCAGCGGAGACATACTCATTGTGGACAGAAGCATCAAAGCCTTCTCCGGAAAAATTGTTGTGGCCACACTGAACGGCGAAATGCTGATTCGCAGATTATTCAAAGACTTCAATCGTGTACGACTGGTTCCGGAAAACGGCAAGATGGCCACGATTGATGTAGACCCTTTTGCCGCCTTTAGTGTGTGGGGTGTGGTGACGCATCATATTCATCCGCATTGAAAACATCAAACCATGAGCCTTCCCCGCGGACTGAAGTCCGCGGAAATAAAACAAACATATTACCGTAGACTTCAGTCTACGGAAGAAAACAGAAAAGACTAAAACAATAAAATCACCAGGCCCTCCCGCGGACTGAAGTCCGCGGAAA
>DALYHN010000050.1:0-6807 GCA_031970875.1 Chitinophagaceae bacterium | reverse complement strand
AAAGACTAAAACAATAAAATCACCAGGCCCTCCCGCGGACTGAAGTCCGCGGAAATAAAGCAAACGCATTACTGTAGACTTTAGTCTGCGGAGAAACTAAAAAGACTAAAATAACAAAATCACCAGAGCCTCCCGCGGACTGAAGTCCGCGGAAACAAAACAATCATCATTACCGTAGACTTCAGTCTACGGAAGAAAACAGAAAAGACTAAAACAATAAAATCACCAGGCCCTCCCGCGGACTGAAGTCCGCGGAAACAAAACAATCATCATTACCGTAGACTTTAGTCTGCGGAGAAACGAAAAAGACTAAAATAACAAAATCACCAGAGCCTCCTGCGGACTAAAGTCCGCGGAAATGAATAAAGAAGCTTATCAATCACAATAAATAACTAGCACATGGCTTACTTGAAAGTATGGATCCATTACATATGGACAACGAAATATAAGGAGCCGCTTATCAAGCCAGTATTACTCCAACCTTTGATTCAGCATATGTATCGCTATGCAAAGAATAAGTCCATCTATATCGAATCAATCAATGGATATACAGACCATATGCATGTATTAGTCAGATTAAACAGTACACAAACGATTGCCCAAACAGCGCAGTTATTAAAAGGAGAGAGCGCAAGATGGTTAAATAATCAAGCAGCCGCCAATAATCAACTATTCAATGGTATCCTATTTGAATGGCAGCGATCTTACTATGCTTTGTCCGTCGGGGAGGTCGAACTAAAACGAATTAAGCGATATATTAGGAATCAGGAGCTACAGCATACACTTAAAGAACTCGGAATAGCGTACGCATACGCAGAAGACATAGTGAAGAAGAAGAGAATAGAACCATCGTAGAATATTACCGCAGACTAAAGTCTGCGGCAGAAAAAAAGTCAAAAGCTCAAGAACAACATCAAACAACACCGCGGACTGAAGTCCGCGGAAACAAAACAAACACATTACCGTAGACTTTAGTCTGCGGAAGAAAAAAGAGAGCTAAACAATCAAACATATCATACACTACCCGCGTACTGAAGTCCGTGGAAATAAAACAAACATATTACCGTAGACTTTAGTCTACGGAAGAAAACGGGAAGTCAAAATAATAAATCCAATCTCTTCCGCTGACTAAAGTCAGCGGAAATAAAACAAACACATTACCGTAGACTTCAGTCTACGGAATAGAGAAAACGTTGAAAAAAAATTCCAAACACCAACATACCTCACTTTGAAAGCCATCGTCGATTGTAACAGTTTTTATTGTTCCTGTGAACGCCTCTTCAGACCTGATCTGTGGAACAAGCCCGTTGTGGTGCTTAGCAATAACGATGGCTGTATTGTTTCCAGAACAGATGAGGCCAAAGCCATCGGTGTTGGGATGGCCGCACCTTTCTACCAGAACAAAGACATCATCGAACAACATGATATTGCCGTCTTCTCTTCCAACTACCATCTCTACGGCGATATGAGCTGGCGCGTGATGGAAACCCTACGTATGCTGATGCCACCCGGTGCAGTAGAAGTGTATTCTGTTGATGAAGCATTTCTGGATATGTCGCACATACCAGCTGCACAACTGCAACAAAAAGCGTTAGAGATTAAGAACACTGTAGAAATGTGGACGGGCATCAAAGTCTCCATCGGCGTAGCGCCTACCAAGGTGCTGAGCAAAGTAGCAAACCGTCTTGCCAAAAAATATAAAGAAGCAACCAACTGTGTACTCGTATTGGATACACCCAACAAACTCAAGAAAGCACTGGAGCAAACACCCATCGGTGATGTATGGGGCGTAGGCGGCCGCTACGCATATAAACTATTAAACCATCATGGCATCAGCAATGCCTGGCAATTACAGCAAATGCCGGAAGCCTGGGCCAAACAACATCTCGGCGGTGTTGTAGGGTTGCGACTGATCAAAGAACTCAACGGAGAACCCTGCATTGAAATGAAAGATCCGCTGGAGAAGAAAAAAATGATTGCTACCACACGCATGTTTGGCATTCCGGTGTTTGATCTGCAACCACTCAAAGAAGCCGTAGCTACGTATACTGCACGCGCTGCAGAGAAACTACGCAGACAATACAGCGCTGCTTCTTATATCGATGTATTCGTTGTTACCAATGAAAGAAAAGAACAAGCATACACGTACAACCCGCAATCGAATCACCGCTATGTATCTCTGCCCAACCCTACTTCTATTACCGGAGAACTCATCAAATATGCTGTTCCATTGGTAGAACAACTCTATAGAAAAGGACCAAAATATTTGAAAGCTGGTGTAATGCTGGGCGGGATTGTGCCGGACAGTTCCTTACAAGGCAATTTATTTGTGCCGCCGCAGTCCAACAAACAAAGATTGCTCATGAGTGCCATTGATAATATCAATTTCAGCATGCGCGATGATGTGCTGAAATATGCGACCAGCGGTACTACACGCAACTGGAAAATGCGCCAAGAAATGCGCAGCAAACGATATACCACGAGGTGGGATGAGTTGTATGAGATAGGATAGACAATGATTGAATGATTGAATGATTGGATGATAGAATGAATGAGTGAATGATAAGATGAGTGAATGAGCAATACCCGCTAATCAAACAATCCCTTTTGCATGGGCTGTTCTTGTACAAATTGTGGCACTTGTAATTGTAATCCGCAAACAGCATTCATTTGTTTAACAAGATAAGCTGCCAGTTCAGGAGAATATAATTCCTCATGTTGGTGCATAAAAAAATAGAGTTCATCCATCCCATTATCCAACCATTGCTTCATACGCTGCACCCAGGCATCTACTCTTGTATAATCAGAAGCATGTAAACTATTTCCCACAAAACGAATAAATGATTTAGGATTGCTTAAATGCATATGCACACAATCTCTTCTTCCGGCTGCATCCGTAATCACCAACCCGATACCACGCGATTGTGTAAAATCAAGCACCTGCGGATCTAATCCCTGCTGAAAAAACTGCGGATGACGCAATTCAAGAAAAACAGACAAATCCTTCGGTAAAGCATCGATGAATGCAGCAATCACCATCCATTGTTTGGGCGACATCTGTGGATGTGGCATCAGAAAAATAGGTCCGAGATTATTATCGAAACAAGTGATCGCACGTAGAAATGCATCTACCAATGCCGTGCAATCTTTTAATCGCTTGATATGTGTAATGCTATCCGTAAACTTGGGACAAAACTTGAAATCGCTGCCCACTTTGGATTTCCAGCCTAGAATCTGCGCTTCCGTAGGCATACGATAGAAGGTCGCATTCAATTCAATACTGTTGAAAAGCTTTGCATAGTGCTGCAAAAAATCACCCGCCTTAGTGCCCTTTGGATAAATCTTACCAACCCAATCAGGCCTGCCCCACTTAGCACAGCCCACATATATTTTAGGTGATGCAGCAGGTTTACCCGATAATATCAATGCATTATTAGCTGGTTCAGCAGGCAGTGCTAAATCAATACGATCCAATATTGCTGGTGTAACTCTTCCAAATTCCATACGAAGCTTTGTTCTGTAAACTTAACCAATCATCTAACAGATTGTTGCATAGCCAAAAAATCCAAGTACATTTAAACCACAACCAACGCACATGAAAAAGATTGTACTGCTAGCCTGCAGCATACTCTTGCTGACACAGCTATTCGCCCAAAAGACCATCGCCGTTAAATGTGGTAAACTATTCGACAGCAAAAACGGCGTTATGCTGAGTGATCAAATCATTCTGGTAAAAGGCAATCAGATAGAACAAGTAATTGGGAATGCAAGCATCAAAGACGTGAAAGCTGATTCACTGATTGATCTAAGTGGCTATACTGTTCTACCCGGACTCATCGACTGCCACGTACACGCACTACTACAAGGCGATACCACCGCAGAACCCTACTACACACAATTGCTTCGCGAAAGTGTTCCATTCAGAACACTACGTGCTGCCAAAAGCCTGCAAACATCTTTGCTGAATGGCTTTACTACGGTGCGCGATCTAGGTACAGAAGGAGCAGGTTATGCAGATTATGATTTGAAAAAAGCGATTCAGCAAAACATCATTCCCGGTCCGCGTTACTTGATAGCAAGCCTCGCTATTGCTACTACAGGTCATTACCTGCCCAGCGAAAAAGATTTTGATTGGGTGCAATTACACCTGCCCAAGGGCGTGGAAGAAATTACCGGCGCCGATGAAGGCCGACGTGCCGTACGTTCACAAATTGCCCATGGTGCTGATTGGATCAAGATTTATGCTGACCGCGCTTACTACATGGATGCAAATAAAAACTATCGCAGTCTACCCAATTTCACCACAGAAGAAATTATAGCTATTGGCGATGAAACTGCCAAGCATAGAAAGAAAATGGCGGCACATGCTGTTTGCAGAGATGGTATTCTCGCTGCCATACAAGCAGGAGCTACTTCTATAGAACATGGATTTGGTATGGATGATGAATGTATTCGCGTGATGGCTGAGAAAAAAGTGTATTGGTGCCCTACTATCTATGTGAACGAACTAGTTGGACCTGCAAGAGCTGCAGCAGGTAGCCCCATGAATGCACAATTCTCCAAAACACTGGCTGCGACTTTTCAAAAAGCATTGAAAGCTGGTGTACCCATTGCTTACGGTACAGATATCGGTGGATACGAGTGGCATTATCCGCAGGCACGCGACCTGCAATACATGGTACAATGGGGCATGACAGCTGCACAAGCCATTCAATCAGCAACCATTCACGCAGCTAAGCTGCTCGATATGGAAGGCAAAGTAGGCGAATGCGCCAAGGGTGCTTTCGCTGACCTGATTGCCGTAAAAGGAGATCCTCTACAGCAAATTCAATTACTGGAGCAAGTGCAATTTGTGATGAAGGATGGGAAAGTGTATAAGCAGTAGTCAGCGACGATCACTAACTATGATATTAGTTGCCTAGCTATTACGCTAATATTTTTATCTGTACTTTTTGGCTTAACCCAAAAAGTACCAAAAAGGTCAAGGCTGCAGAAAAATGTCGAACATCTACGGCTCATTACGGAGCAGAAAGGAAACTCGTGCTATCGCACTCAAACAGCCTTTCTGCTTTTCCTTCATTCGCCTTGATGTGGCGCGACATTTTTCTGAGGCCGGTAGGATTATTCGTTAAGAGATCAGAAATACTTCTTACTTAATTGATGTAAAATCAGCTTTGCACTATCGCTGAGTGGACCGCGAGTGCTATCCTGCAGAAAATGTCTTTTGAATGCTTGCCTCGCTGCAACAGTATCTTTCATATCATACCCAATGATGCGCAACGCAGTGATATGGTTGAAACCCGCAGGCAAGGTATCAGTCATTACAGGTGCATCATACCACAGGCCAAAACCCTTATCTGCCAACTGTTTCCAAGGAAAACGCCAGTTGGGATCATTCTTTCTCGTAGGTGCAATATCGCCATGCCCAATAAAATTGGTTGTAGGAATACTGTATGCACGCTTGAGCCTGTCGAGCAAAGCCAACAGACTTGCGATCTGTCTTTCATCAAAATATTCAAAACCATTATTGTCCAGCTCAATACCAATACTATTGCTATTGATATCCGCTGCATTACCCCATTTGCTCACACCTGCATGATGTGCACGCAAGTAATCGTTCAGCATATGGTGGATAGTGCCATCGCGGCAAATCACATAATGCGCACTTACAGCAGTACGCTTGAGCGTAAACGTGCGCAGGGTTTCATCGCAACTATTTTGAGCAGTATGGTGAATGATCACATAGCTGGGCTTACGCATGCTGAAATTGGTAGTACCCACCCATTCAGGTGCCATAGGTGTGGAATCTATTGGCGGAAACTGTAATAACTGTTTGGCAAAAGCCTTGGCTTGTTGCTTATGCACTTTATTGGTGGCATGATACGGTGAGCGACTACATGCAGCTATAATCAATATCAATAAGAGTAAAGCACTCATTTGTTTCATAGATCAAAGATGCAGTTAAGGTTGATAAAAACGCCAGTTGGTAGTAAAATCTCTTTTTAAGTTTTGTTTGGTGAGAATCACTCTTACCATCTCCACCGGCATATTGTTTTCTTGCAGCACTGCATCATGGAACTGCTTATAACTCATTTTACCGCTATCAACCAACTCTTTCTTCAATGCATAAAACTGAAAAGCACCGGTCATATAAGCCAACTGATAAAGCGGACCATACCCACCGGTAAATGATCGACGCACTTCTCCTTCAGCATTTGCACGCTCATGGCCTACCCTGTCGACCAGAAAATCGATACACTGCTGTGGCGTCCACTTGCCCAGATGATAATTCAGTGAGAAAATAATTCTGGCACAACGATGCATGCGCCAGAACAACATACCTACTTTATCTTCGGGCGATTGGGGAAAGCCCATATCCCACAAAATAAACTCCCAGTACAAAGCCCAGCCTTCTGTCCAGAAAGGTGTCCAGAAATTACGGTATGCTTTGTAGCGATCATTCATAAAGCCTTGCAAGTGATGACCAGCAATCAATTCATGGTGTACAGTTGAACGAGAGAAATGCGGATTATTACCACGCATACTCATCAACTTGGCTTCTTGATCCATCGTGTTAGTGGGATAAGAAATCTGAATCAATTCGCCTCCTAAGAAAAACGGACTTACCAATTGTTGTCTCGGGCTCATCATACTCATGCGCCAGGTTTCTTCTGCAATAGGTGGTATGGTGACCAAATCTCTTTTCTTGATGAAATCAACCGACTCATTGTACAAACGCAGAATCAGTTCCGGCTGATAGCCTTCCGGCACGTAAGTATTTTTTACTTTCTCCAAAGCCTTTTTCCA
>DALYHN010000049.1:0-12184 GCA_031970875.1 Chitinophagaceae bacterium | reverse complement strand
CGATTGTGAAGCGTTCACTGCATTAAAAAAGTTAAACGCTAGTAAGGGCTTTGGCAGCATTCGCGGTATTTCATACACAATTGAAGATGATGGATTTATTGGCTATCACTTTCGTTTTCCTAGTAAACAAAGTTTTCCTGGTGCTAAGAAAACGTACGTATTAGTAAGTACAGACAGTAAAATCAGGGTCCCTGAAAAAACGGATAAGCATGATCTGGAAGCTGTATTTGCCAGTGGACTCACTTATCAGGCAGCACAAGAGCAGTTTCCACAGATTCAAAAAAAGTTGTCTGATTGTCTGAAAGACTACCACTTCAATACCTATCTGAATGAAAATGGCAAGGTTAACAGAGCTTCGATTGGCGAGAAAACAAATGGCGGTTTTAAAACTAATGGAGATGGCCTCTCTATTGCAGAAGATCCATTTACATCTGGCGCTTATATGATTGCATTGAAAATATATGCTCCATCAGAATACGGTAAAGAGAAGCGCTTTATTACCAATGCACCAATTAGATCAACTGATTTTGCAAAGTCCTTGATGCAAGCTGTTGGATTTGCTGAAAACAGATTTGATGGTAAAAAGGGTGCGAAAATCGATGGTGCCGGTTTTATGGCAACGCGCTATGGTACTACCATTAAAGTAAGCGGCGCGTTGGATAATTACATTGAAGACATGCTTGGATCTGGGTTTTACGCGGTGATGGAGAAAAACATACCTGAGCAAAGCATCAAAACAAAAATGGCTGCATGGCATCAAAAACTAATACAGGTATTGGGTAACGAATACCACTACAGTCAGAAGAGTGACAACTATACATACGAGCATGCAAAAAAATACAGTGCTCCTTACCTGAGTTTGCTGAAAGAAAAATCAAAGGATGGTAATGGCTTCTCCATTATCATTGAAATAAGAAAGGAGATTGAAATAGAAGACGAGGAAGAAGATTTTTAACAATCAACCCAGCAGAAACAAGCCCGGTAATAAACAGAGCACCACTATCACCGGCGAGGGTAATTTAGAATATCGCAACAGGAGAAATGTGAGCAGTACAACACCTAAGTCCATTAGCGCACCCATTTCTCCTGTTGTTACTTTATTCAAGTTTACTGATTGTAACAAATAGAGCGTAGCACCTCCCATAATACCTACAACGGCAGCGTGAATACCTTCTAGTGAACGATAAATAACAGCGTACTTCTTGAGATTCTGCCAAACAGGAAAGAAAAACAAGACCAACAATAAGCTGGGTAAAAAAATGGCAAAGGAACCGATGATGCAACCAGCCAAGTGCATAGTCACCCCTTCTTTGCGCATCACCATACCGCCGGTATAAGCGCCAATTGAAAAAACAGGACCGGGTATAGCGCGCACCAAACCATAGCCTGTTAAAAAATCCTCATTCGTCATTTTCAATACATCACGGCCGTTACGTTGAATCACTTTTGATTCTGGGCGCAATACATACTGATCATACATCATCGGCATCAACACATCGCCACCACCAAATACCAGACTACCGAAACGATAATTGTTCTCAAAGAGGTTATAGATTTTTCTGTTCTCCCAGTTTTGCTTGGTAGCTGTTTCAGATAGATAACCGGCCAAGCCAAAAATGACGAGAAAGATTAAGAGATTACCCCATTTTACTTGCTTGGGTGGCGTACCTTTTTGCGGGATGCGTTTATCACTGAAATTGGTAGCAATACCTGCAGCAAGTATCAGAGCAGGGAAAGTCCAGGGCGATTTAAATCCCAACACAATAGCAAATGCAGCAATCACAAAGATGACACGCGTAATGGTATTGTGTATGGCTAATCCAAACATACGATAGGTAGCAAAAGCAATAAAGCCAATCGCCATCGGCTGCACAAAACGAAAGAGTCCCTGATAAATAGATTGATCGTAATAAAAGTTGAGCAAGAAAGAAAGTCCGCCCATTAATACAGATGCTGGTGTAATCCAGATAAGCAGGGTAAGTATGGCCAAGGGAATACCACCACGCTTGTATCCGATCAATGTTAAAGTTTGCGTAGAAGAAGCGCCGGGCAATAACTGACAGAAGGCATTTAGGTCTAAGAGCTCATCTTCTGTAACATCCCTGCGTTTGTGCACAAAGGTTTTCAGCATCATACCGAAATGACCTTGGGGCCCGCCAAAAGCAGTAAGGCTGTGCAATAAAACAGCCTGCAGAAACGGAATATGTCTCAGCAGCCGGAACATGGGGATAATGCGGAAAATTACTGAAAATGCTTCAAGCAGAGATACGGCCACGATATTGCGCAGCTGCTTGTAGCAGTAATCCAGCAAACATCACTATTGCTGCAAATAGTAACCACAAGTTGGCATAAGGCAGTAATATATAGTTCATATAAGACAAACCTTGCACCATCAAGAGGAATTCGTTGAGTAAAACGCCTATAAAGAATGTGATTGTACCTACATGACTCAACCGCTTTGGCTGTATTAAGCCAGTGGCATAACCAAGGCCTACAATAAAGAGCGTGAGTACGCCTAGTAAAACCAAGTGTAAGTAACCAATTACTACCGGCCTGAAGCCAAATGCATACTCACTGAGTGTGGGTACTGTAGATACTAATTGCAAGATCAATTTAACGGAAAAGGCTAATGCCGACATACCTAACAAAAACTGTACAATCAGCGGCAGTAGTTTTTTTAGCAACGATAAAGCCGGAGCCAAGTCTTTTATTAAGAGCATCCACCCTACACATTGTACTGCAGCCGCCAGTACCACTAACGCATACAACCATTGAGGCATAGGTAACCACAAAGCTGATAAAAAATAAGCCGGCAACACAGCGATAGCAAAGAGTTGAAAACAACGCCTAGCGTTGGCTAACTCAATTCCATAATAACGCAATAACCAAATACCCAGCCCTAGTACAGTAAACAGAAACCAACCATTGTATTGAAAGTGTAGAAAAAAATAGACTGCTGCCAGATACCAGTTTTGATGTACAATATGGTTGATCATCAAGTAGGCTAGAAAGAAAGTACCCAAAGCAGAAAGCAATTGCAAAACCAAGGCCATCTTGAAGAATTGATGCACTACATCAATGCTTTTCAAATAACGCCACATCTGTATTGTATAGATAACAGCTATCACAATCGAGGCCGTTGAGAAAGTAATAGATACGAGCCCATACCCCTGATACATGAAACCAATAAGCATACCATAAGCTGCTATCAATTGCCACTTGAGTAGTTGAGTAAGCTTTCCCAAGCCTTGTTGACCAAGCACGATAGCGGCAATGAGTAACATCGATACAAAACTTAGCCAGCCCGAAAAAGCAAAGTGTGAATGAGCGTGCAACAGATGTTTTTGTGATAGCCAGGGAATACTAAACGCGATTTTTAGTCGCAACAGAATACCTGCTGCAGCTACTACTGCAAGATTAATCAATGCAATACGAAACCAATACTGTACTTCTTTAGAAAAAACCATGTACAAAACAACTACGCTGTACAGCGTTTGGATATGACCTCAGTCATATTACTGAAGTAAACTTTTCCCTTTTGGATTTGAATTATTCCTTTTTCGTGCAATTGACGCATGACACGAATCACAGTTTCAACACGCAAACCAGTCATATCAGCAATTTGCTGGCGGGTTAGTTTGATCTGCGCACAATGCGGACAAATATGATCACACTTGGCTTTCATGTAATTTAGTAAAGACATGATACGCTTCTCTGGTTCATGAATAGCCACTTCCTTCACCAGCATAAATTTAAACCGCAATCTGCTGGTCAATAATCTTGAAAATTCAAAATGTATTTCCGGATGATCTTTCAATAATTGGTGAAATGTAGATTGATGCAATCGAATCACTACAGCATCTTTATTCGCTATAGCTGTTGCTGCATAAGGCTCTCCATCGAACAGTGGCAATTCACCAAAGCTCTCCCCTACTTCAACTAAAGTTTGCAAGTATTCTTTTCCTTCATCATTGATATTTACCCAACGCACTTGACCACTAACTACTTGATGATAGAAGCTACAAGCAGTACCTTCTTTAAAGATAATTTCTCCAGGTACTAATCTTTTATAGGCGGCACCATAGGCCAACAGTAAGTCGATGTCTATCATCATAACAGAACGAATTGAGAGTAAAATAGTCGAAAGCCTAATCTTGCAGCCTGACGCTTGTCACTATGGTACATGATTAAAATCATGTTTTACTTTTTTCGTATCTAAATAGATGATAATCAGCTCTCTACTCCAAATGTTATTATGCTACTCTTACCAGCTGAACTGCATTTATGATTCTACGCATAAAGGCCCGGAAAAGGGCAGAGTAATCTTGTGGAGTAAATTTTACAACATGAAAAAATATCTGATCACAGCATCAATTATCGGATTACTGGCTGCCTGCGGTGGTGGTAATCAACAAACCAAAGACAATAGCGCTGTTGCGGCTCCCGCAGTTACGGAAGCCAGTGCCAATGGCAATCCTTCTTATGATCCTAACCGAGGTGAAGGCAAGTTTAAAAACGTAGAAATACCTGCCACACTTGATGGTGCTATGGCTGCCAAGGGCGAAAAAGTATATGGTGTAAAGTGTAGTAGTTGCCATAAGCTTACCGATGAGAGATTGGTTGGTCCGGGCTGGAAAGAAGTAACAAAGAGAAATACAGCAGACTGGATCATGAATTTTATGACCAATACAGATGAAATGCTGAATAAGGATCCTAAAGCACAAGCCCAGCTGGAAATCTGTTTGGTGAGAATGCCTAATCAGAATCTTAGCGACGAAGATGCGCGCTCACTATATGAGTTCATGCGCAAAAACGACGGCGTGAAATAATCAACCATTCTTCAACTCAAAACAACATAACATGAAAAAATTACATCTGGCCGGACTAGGTTTACTATCGGCCGCATTTTTCATGCAGACCGGCTGTAAACCTAAAAACGCAAACAATGCGGTTACGGCTGATGCTGCTGCTAAAGCCTATGTGGCTCCAGGTAAATACGACGAGTTTTACAATTTTGTTTCCGGTGGTTTCAGCGGACAAATGAGTGTATACGGCTTACCTAGCGGCCGTTTGCTACGCGTCATTCCTGTATTCTCTGTTGATCCCGAAAAAGGCTGGGGCTATAGTGAAGAAACCAAGCCCATGCTGAATACTTCTCATGGTTTTGTACCCTGGGATGATTTGCACCATACAGAACTTTCTCAAACCAACGGCGAAATAGATGGCCGTTGGGTATTTGGTAATGCCAATAATACACCACGTGTGGCACGTATTGATTTAGGTACTTTCAGAACAAATGAAATCATCGAATTACCAAACAGTGCCGGTAACCACTCATCGCCTTTCATTACTGAAAACACAGAATATGTGGTAGCTGGCACACGCTTTAGTGTTCCTCCAGACAATGTAAATGGTGATATTCCCATCAGCAGTTACAAACAAAACTTTAAAGGCTATATCAGCTTTATCAGTGTAGGTAAGGAAGATGGCAAAATGGATATTGCTTTTCAGCTGCAATTACCCGGTGTAAACTTTGACTTAAGCCATGCCGGTAAAGGCAAATCACATGGTTGGTTCTTCTTTAGCTGCTACAATACTGAACAAGCCAATACATTATTAGAAGTAAACGCTTCGCAGCGTGATAAGGATTTTATTTTGGCTGTAAACTGGAAGAAGGCCGAAGAATACCTGAAAGCGGGCAAGGGCAAAAAAGTAGCAACCAAGTATGCCCATAACGTTTACGATGAAAAAACACATACTGCCAAGTCTGAAATCAAAACAGAAGTATTGGTGCTGGATGCAAAAGAACTGAAAGATATCTGCTACTTTATTCCATGTCCTAAATCACCACATGGTTGTGATGTTGATCCTACAGGCGAATACATTGTAGGTAGTGGTAAGCTGGCAGCCTTGATTCCTGTATTCAGTTTTGACAAATTGCAGAAAGCTATTGCCAACAAACAATTTGAAGGTGATTATGAAGGCATTCCTGTTGTGAAATATGATGCCGCATTGCATGGCGAAGTACAGAAGCCTGGCCTTGGACCATTGCATACAGAGTTTGATGGCAAGGGTAATGCCTATACCACTTTTTTCGTATCAAGTGAAGTAGTGAAGTGGAATATCAAAGACCTGAAAGTAGTAGACCGCGCACCTACTTTCTATTCTGTTGGTCACCTGTGTATTCCTGGTGGCGACAGCAAGAAGCCCAATGCCAAGTATGTCATTGCCTATAATAAAATTACCAAAGATCGTTACTTACCAACCGGACCAGAACTAGCACAAAGTGCACAGCTCTATGATATCAGTGGTGATAAAATGCAATTAATTCTTGATTTCCCAACTATTGGTGAACCACACTATGCACAAGCGGTTGCAGCAGATGTAATTAAGAATCGTTCTGTGAAATTCTTCAAGATTGAAGAAAACGCTCACCCTTATGTAGCAAAAGGTGAGGCCAACAGCAAAGTGGTTCGTGAAGGCAATAAAGTTCATGTGTACATGACTTCAGTACGCTCGCACTTCTCTCCAGACAATATTGAAGGTGTTCGGGTAGGTGATGAAGTATACTTCCATGTAACCAATCTGGAACAAGACTGGGATGTGCCGCATGGATTCGCTGTGAAAGGCGCTTCAAACGCAGAACTATTGATTATGCCTGGCGAAACACAAACATTGAAGTGGGTTCCTGAGAAGTCTGGCATGTATCCTATCTATTGTACTGATTTCTGTAGTGCACTACACCAAGAAATGCAAGGATATGTACGCGTTTCTCCTGCTGGCAGTAATGTGCCACTCACCTTCAGCACAGGAAAAACTCAACCAAAAGAATCAGCCCCAAAAAAATAACAGGCTCATGGAGTAACCGTTGTAGCAACTCATTGTAAGTGATTCAGCACAACGGTTACTCACCTGTTAACCTCAAAAACAACAGATATGAAAAAGTATGGCATCCTGGCTATTGCATGTATGCTTACAATAGCCTGTAACAACACTGAAACTCCTGCTGACACAAGCAGTACTACTACTGCAGTAGCGGGCGGACAAGAAAATGTTCAAGACAACGATTCACAAAAAGATGTAGTGAAAGTTGCCGTAGGCTCTAAAGATCATACCACATTGGTTGCTGCATTAAAGCAAGCCGACTTGGTAACATCACTCTCTAACGCCGGTCCTTTTACAGTATTCGCACCCACTGATGCAGCTTTCGGCAAAGTAGATAAAGCCACGTTAGACGCTTTAATGACTGACGAGAAGAAAGCCGACCTACAAAACATTCTTCAATACCATGTTACTGTATCTGCTATTAAAGCAGAGAGCCTGCAAGACGGCCAAACACTCGGCATGGTCAACGGTGATAATATTACAGTAAGCATCAAAGACGGTAAGGTTTGGCTCAACAATAGCGCTATGATTGTGGCTTCTGTTCCTGCAGCTAATGGTATTGTACATGTGATAGATGGGGTATTACTACCCCCGGCTAAGAAATAATCTAACAAAATCATTATTTATGAAAACCAAGGCTCTACAGAAAGGCTCTAGAATTCTTGTGATGATTGCAGCACTGGCCTTACCGCTTGTATTGATACTTCCTATCTGGCGTATTGAACTAGATGCGCCGCAATATCCTGAAGGATTGGCTTTGCAGATTCATGCCAGCGATATCAAAGGTGATGTAGACATCATCAATGGTTTAAATCACTACATCGGTATGCGCACACTGCACAAGGAAGACTTCATTGAGTTTACTGTATTGCCTTACTGTATTATTTTTTTTGCAGCCTTATTTCTGTTAACTGCAATACTCAACAAGAGGAAGGTGCTACATACAAGCACCCTCCTCTTTATTGCTTTTGGTGTTCTCGCCATGATCGATTTTTGGAGATGGGAATACGATTACGGCCATAACCTAGATCCCAACGCTGCCATTAAAGTGCCGGGTATGGCATATCAGCCTCCGCTAATTGGCTTTAAACAGTTATTGAACTTTGGTGCATATTCCATTCCTGATCTTGGTGGATGGATTTTTATCGGTGCAGGCATACTCTTACTGGTTGCACAATGGTTTGAGTGGAAAGCCGTTAAGAAAATGACAGCACCTATTTCTGTATTGATACTACCTTTTTTATTTAGTCTTAGCTCCTGCACACAAAAACCTGATCCCATTCAGGCAGGTAAAGACCAATGCCACTTTTGCAAAATGCAACTTAGCGATCCCAAGTTTGCTGCAGTGATTCTTACCAACAAGGGACGCACACTGAAGTTTGACGACAAACAGTGTCTCGATGATTTTAGAAAGTCTGGCTTTCTCGATCAAAACGAAATCAAACAAGTGTATTACAGCAATTTCAATAAGCCTGATCAATACATACCTGAAAATACTGCTCAATTATTAATGAATGCGGCGCTTAGAAGTCCCATGGGTGGTAATACCGCCGCATTTGCAACCGAAGCAGAAAAATCAGCCGCTGCAACTAGTCTACCAAAAGAATAAGCATGCGTTATCTCTTGATAATATGGATCATTCTTTCAGCAATACAACTACAAGCCAAAAGCCTGCGCGTTGGTAAGCAAGAAGCTTACAAAACTATTCACCAAGCGCTACAAGTAGTAGCTGATGGCGATAGCATCCTAATTCATGCCGGACTTTACCAAGAGGGTAATCTTATCATTGATAAGTCAATATCATTAATCGGCATTGACAACCCTATACTCGATGGTCAATATAAATACGAAATAATCTCTATCAAAGCCAATTACGTTACAGTAGAAGGCCTAACCATTCAACACTCAGGCGTATCCAGTATTATTGATTATGCAGGTATCAAGATATATGAGTGCAATAATGTGCGGATAGAAAAAAATATTATCGAAGATGCTTTCTTTGGTATTTATGTGCAGTATGGCACAAAATGTATTATTCGCAACAATCATTTGCGTGCACATAAAAAAACTGAACAAGAAAGTGGCAATGGCATACACTGCTGGAAAAGCGATAGTTTACAAATAACCGGAAATCAGATTCAAGGTCACAGAGATGGCATATACTTTGAGTTTGTTACCAACTCTATCATCTGGCGCAATATCTCTTCCAAGAATCTCCGATATGGACTGCACTTCATGTTCTCTAATCATGATACCTATGTAACCAATGTATTTGAAAATAATGGCGCCGGTGTGGCTGTTATGTTCTCCAATCACGTACACATGTACAACAACTATTTCCGGGAGAATTGGGGCGATGCTTCTTATGGTATTCTATTAAAGGAAATCTCTGATAGCGAAATAGAAGGCAACAGATTTGAACAAAATACAAGCGGCATTTATATAGAGGGTGCCAGTAGAATCCAGATGAACAGAAACTTGTTCAAGGGAAATGGCTGGGCACTGAAGATTCAAGCCAGCTGCATGGAGATCCAGCTACACAACAATGACTTTATCGGCAATACCTTTGATGTTGGCACCAATGGCTCACTTGTACTCAACAATTTCAATAATAATTATTGGGATAAATACGAAGGCTACGACTTGAACAAGGATCGTCAAGGCGATGTGCCTTATCGCCCAGTAAGTATGTATGCAGGCATCATAGAAAAAATTCCTGTTGCGATGATCTTATTCAGAAGCTTAATCACTACGCTGATGGACAAATCAGAAAAGCTGATTCCCAGCATCACTCCTGAGCAGTTAAAAGACGATCACCCGCACATTAAACCTGTTGTATCATGATTATCGCCACCAATGTACATAAGCAGTTTGGCAAACTACAGGTGTTGAAGAACATCAGCGTTACCTGCAATAAAGGAGAATGCATTGCCTTGATTGGACCAAACGGAAGCGGTAAAACCACGCTGATTAAAAGCATCCTTGGTATGGTGATACCAGATAGCGGCTTTATTACTTTCAATGGCAAAAACATTCTGCACGACTGGAACTATCGTTCATACATCGGCTATATGCCCCAGATTGGTCGTTATCCAGATAATATGAGTATCGGGCAAGTGATCAATATGATGAAAGATATCCGCAATCACGAAGGGAGTCTCGATGAAGAGTTGATTCAAGCTTTCGACTTAGAAAAATTGTACGATAAAAAAATGCGTACCCTATCCGGCGGAACACGTCAGAAAGTAAGTGCTTGTCTGGCTTTCTTATTCAACCCAGATGTGCTGATATTAGATGAACCTACTGCAGGACTGGACCCCGTAGCCACAGAAGTGCTGAAAGAAAAAATTATTGCAGAGAAAGAGAAAGGCAAGGTCATTCTAATTACCTCGCATATTCTGAGCGAACTGGATGAGATGATTACACAAGTCATCTTTATGCAAGAAGGGCAATTGGTCTTCCACAAGAACATGATTGACCTGCAACAAGAAACAGGTGAACAGAGATTATCAAAAGCCATTGCACAGATCATGCTAAAACGCTAACCATGTACAAGATTTTCAAATATGTGATTCGGGATATTCTGCGTAACAGAATCATGCTGGCCTATACCGCTCTGCTATTATTAGCATCCGGCAGTATTTTCAGCTTAGAAGACACAAGCGCTAAAGCTATCTTAAGCGTGTTGAATATTGTCTTACTCATCGTACCACTTGTTAGCATTGTATTTGCCACCATCTATGTATATAATAGCAATGAGTTTATTGAACTTTTGTTAAGTCAGCCCATCCAAAGAAAGAAAATATGGCTAAGCATATTTTACGGACTATCACTATCACTTGGCCTTGCTTTCTTAGTTGGCATCGGTATTCCTGTATTATTATTTGAAAGAAGCCTAACCGGATTACTACTCGTTGCCTGCGGCGCTTTATTGTCTGTAATTTTTGCAGCGATTGCAATGCTGGCCGTTGTATTCACTAGAGATAAGGCAAAGGGCATTGGCACTGCCGTGCTGATGTGGTTATACTTCACTATCCTATTTGATGGATTGGTCTTATTTGGTCTTTTCCAATTATCAGATTATCCTATTGAGAAAGCCATGATTGTTGTGAGCAGCTTAAATCCCATTGACTTGTCGCGCATTCTCATTCTGTTGAAACTGGACATTTCTGCACTCATGGGTTATACAGGTGCCATCTTTCAAGACTTTTTTGGAACGGCAACAGGCATAACGCTCTCCTTTATTGCTTTGATATTATGGATACTCATTCCCGTTGGCATATCCCTCCATAAATTCAGTAAAAAAGATTTGTAACTACCACAATACTACTCTATGGCCAAACATGATATTACAGGAAGCAGAGATATTGAATTATTAGTTACAAGCTTTTACACCCGCGTAGCCAAAGCGCCGGCTATCAATCACTTTTTTACCGAAACATCTTGGGATGCACATATGCAAACCATGGTACGATTTTGGGAGAATGCCTTGTTCTTTACAGGCAACTATCAGGGTAATCCTATGGAAATACATCGCCACATCCATCATATCAAAAAGTTAGATAGCACACATTTTGATACATGGCTTCAGCTATTCGAAGCAACTATAGATGATTTATTTGAAGGCGAGGTAGCCAATCTCGCCAAACAGAAAGCCAGAAATATTGCGACTGTGATGGAGATCAAGATCTTAGAAATGCAGTAACAGTCGCACTACTGATTTATTTCTTCAATCCAATCTCTCTTAAACGCTCATCCAAATATTCACCTGCCGTAGCATCCGGATAGGCTTTAGGATGTTCCGCATCAATACAGCTTTCCAAACAAGCCAGACTCATGGCACTCTTAGGATGCAGGAAGAAAGGCATGGAGAAGCGACTGGTATGCCACAACTCTCTTTTTGGATTCACCACACGGTGAGTGGTGCTACGTAATTTATTATTGGTTAAGCGCTGCAGCATATCGCCCACATTTACCACAATCTGCTCTGGCAAAGAAGTAACTGGTACCCACTCCCCTTGTTTGGTGAGAATTTCCAAACCATCTGCAGATGCACCTACCAATAAAGTAATCAGGTTGATATCTTCATGCTGTTCAGCACGAATAGCACTCTTAGGCTCTTTCGTGATAGGCGGATAATGGATACAACGCAGGATGGAATTACCATCTTCAATATGTTCATCAAAATAATGCTCATCTAACTCCAAGTACAAAGCAATGGCCTGCAATAAAGAGCGACCACTCTGTTCAAAATGACGATATGCGCTTTCGAGTGTTGGGTTGAATGCAGCTATTTCGT
>DALYHN010000048.1:0-12262 GCA_031970875.1 Chitinophagaceae bacterium | reverse complement strand
CATTATTGGTACAGAAACCATTCATGCTGCTGTGCAGCCAACTCAGTCGGGAGATTTTTATGTACACCTGAGTAAACCCTTATTGAAAAAACTACATCTTAAAGCGGGTGATCAGGTAGCTATTCAATTTCAGGAGGACAACACAGAACACCAATTCGCAATGCCCGAGGTATTGGATGAAGTGTTACAGACAGATCCAAAAGCCAAAGCCATCTTCGAAGCCTTTACCCCAGGTAAAAGACGCAGCCTGATCTATCTGGTGCAACAAGTAAAATCAACAGACAAACAAATAGAAAGGGCTTTGCTAATTGCCAATAGAATCAAAGCTGGTATCAACGATCCAAGAATCATCCTGAAGAATACACTTTAATACTATTGCAGTATTCTTTGCATTTGTAATAGATGTCGGTATTCATGCGCCACAAAAAAGCGAAGTGTATCACCCAGTCTTAAGCTGATCCATTTACTAAGTGAGGTAGGAATTCTTTGCTTTTGCCAATTGGCGAAATGTGCATTTTGTAACAACTGAATCAGTTTTTCCTGATGTATGCGAAATTCAATTTTCACCGCAACTGCATTCAACGCCTGCACAGGTTGTGCTTTGGCAGGCGCTTTCATTTTTTTGGATAGTTTTCCATCAGGTAGGGGCTGCATCAGCTTCGTAAAATATTCACCGAGCCAACCAGACTGATATGTTCCTTGGTTACCCTGTTCTTTCTGTATGGCTTGTTCAATCAGGGGCAGGTAATGCCTGCAATACACATTCAAGTGCTCCATTACTTGCGCAAGACTCCAACCGCCGGAAACTGGTTGCTGCAGTAGCTGCCATTCACTAAGGGCATCTACCCTTGTCAAAAAATGCTGCACATCTTGTACTACTTGTATCAATCGCTTTTGTTCTGCGGGTATGCTGTATTGCGGCATGTGATCAATTTTAGACAAAATTCACTGTCCGGAAATCCATAAATCTTGATCTGCACCAAGATTTATATGCGCACACTGCTTAATAATTTGCTGAAAGTACTGGCATCGATGGCCAGATAAGAAGCCAGATATTTATGGGGTACCATATTGAGGAGGTGCGGACTACGTTGCAGAAAGGTGGTAAACTTCTGCTCTGCACTAAAAGCCATTATTTCCGCTTGCCGATGCATTACTCCGTACAATGCCGCAGCTGTAGCCAAGCGAACCATTCGCTCAAGCGAGCGATGTTTATCCATTAAATCCTGCAATTGCTGATAACCCATGCGCAGCATGGAACTAGCAGTCAATGCTTCAACTGTATAATGCGCAGGCGTTTGTAACTGTAAAGAATCGGGCACACCGCAAAAGGATGGCGGATAGGTAAAAACAACTGTTACATCAGTACCATCTTCAGCTAAATAATAGGCCCTTTGAATGCCTTCTACAACAAAATAGAGATAGCGCTCTACCTCTCCTGCTGCTGTAATCACTGCTTTTCGCTTGAAACCAACAGGCTGCCAGGCAGCTGAAAAATCCTGCCATGCGGCATCCGGAAGGCGAAACCGCGCATCCATCATCTGCTTTAATTGCTGCAGCGCATCCATACAGGGAAAATACAATAAAAAATCCCCCCACATTACTGTGGAGGGATCAAAAATGTACACTAGTGAATATTACCAGCGACTGTTGTTGTAAGAAGGGCGAGGACGGTTACCGCCATTGCCACCACCTGTACGGGGTCTGTCTTCTTTAGGACGAGCTTCGTTTACAGAAATGCTACGACCATCAACTGTAGCGCCATTCAATTCAGCGATAGCTTTCTTTGCAGCTTCGTCATCAGACATTTCAACAAAACCGAAACCACGGCTACGGTTAGTGAATTTGTCCATGATCACTTTTGCAGAACTTACTTCACCATACTCTGCGAAAAATCCTCTCAGGTCTTCGTCCTGAACGGCATAACTTAAATTAGAAACGTAAATGTTCATTTTGAAACATTTAAAATTTGAAAAATACTTGAGAGAATACAGAGGCAGGGACTGAACTAACTATCGGCGGAAAAATAACTTAGCAGATATATAATTGTACTGACCAAATACTGATTAACTCAAATTGACGATGCAAAGCTAGGCTATAAAGTCGGTACTGCCTATTTTATTTAGGCTTCAAATGTTAATTCTATTCATGTACAGCCTACTGATGACAAAAAAATGACAGAAAAAATCCACCATATTTTGCAGTTTTGCAGTGCTGAGAACCTCCTTAAGGGTCGTTTAAGGACTTTCAGTGGTGCGACCTCGGTCGCACTTTTTGTCTACAGCTTTCTGTAATTTCAAGGCACAAATCACGCTTATGCGATTGCTTGCACTAACCTTATCCATTATTTGCTTACAAGTTTCAGCACAAAACAAACACCACCTACTCATAGGGACGTATACAAACAAAACCAGCAATGGCATTTATGTGTACGAGTTTAATAGCACAGATGGGAGCTTTCAGGAACGCAGCAATATCAAAAGTGCTAATCCATCTTTTTTAGCTGTATCGCCTAATGAAAAGTTTGTATATGCAGTTAATGAAGATGGCAATGGCCAAGGTAGTGTAAGTGCTTATGGTTTTGACAAAGCATCTGGCAAGCTACAATTCCTAAATAAGCAAAGCAGTAAAGGCGATCACCCCTGCTATGTTGCAACAGACAAAACAGGTCAATGGGTGGCAGTAGGAAATTATAGCGGAGGTAGCTTTAGCATTTTCAAAGTGCTACCTAATGGCAGCATTGACACAGCAGCATACACTGTACATCATAAAGGCAGTGGGCCTGATACAACCAGACAAAGATCACCCCACGTTCACGCCACCTTCTTTACACCAGACAATGATTTTTTATTGGTACCAGATTTGGGCATTGATAAGATTATGGTATATCGTTTTGATGAGAAAACAGGTAAACCATGGGTGATGTATCAACCGGGTATTTCTCCAGGAGGTGCAGGACCAAGACATATCGATATTCATCCTACTGCACCATTTGTATATGCAGTAGAAGAGTTAAGCGGGCATATTCATGGATTTAGAAGGACACAGGATGGTGGACTGAAGTCAGTTCAAAGAATTTCAGCCCTGCCCCCAGCTTACAAAGGAAGTATTGGTGGTGCTGATGTACATATCAGCAATGATGGAAAATTTCTATACGCCTCTAACAGAGGGCAATCTAATACCATTGCTATTTTTCGCATCGATGAAAAAAATGGCATGCTAACATTACTCAGCCATCAAGATACCAAGGGTATTAAGCCTAGAAATTTCACCATTGATCCAAGCGGGAAATTTTTGCTTGTGGCCAATCAAGAATCTGATGAGATTGTCATTTTCAGACGAGATCAAAAAACAGGGATGCTGACTGATACCGATCAACGTATTCCTGTAACTAGTCCCGTTTGCTTGAAATGGGCCAAAATGCGTTAAGCTTATTGCTTGCGTTGGATCATAAACACTGCTGGAACAGGACGCTGCCCTTCTTTGTCTGAAGGCTTGATGGTTTCTTTTCCATTCACTAGTAGACAACTGCTTCCGCCTCCATCCATATTGAGTGCTTCGTAGCAACCCAGCTCTTTCAATATCCTCGCTTCTTCGGCAAGACTTGCACCATCAGCAATTCCAGGCATTCTACCTTGTACTGCCAGGATAATTATTTTACCATCCGCAGTATAACCCATAGCTGTACGTGGATGCTTATCGTCAATTTGCTTACCTCGGAACATGCGTTCTTGTTCGTTGCTAATGCATATATGCCCATCACGAATTAATGAAGGTCCGCCTGCAATAGCTGTTTGCATCGACCATTTCTGGATATCATTTTTAGCTGCAATATCTTTTACAGATTGAGCCGGTGTTTTACCCCAACGATTGGCGGGAAATTGCACCGCATAAGCCTGTGCCTTCGCACTGTCGGAATAAATCCAAGCCACATCAGCGTTGCCTGCTTTATCAATACCTATCGCTGATCTGGTCACATAGTAATACACTTCATCACGCTTGTCGTACACAGAACCAATATTATGTGTCACCACTTTCCCATCCTTGATCACCAAATTCAGGTTTCGGTTTGTTTCAAAAGAGAAAAAAGTACCGTTAACAACAACAATAGGCTGCTGGTTCTTGGCATAGAAACCAGCAGGTGTTAACCTGCGCCCTTCTGTGGTATCTGTTGCAAAACCTAAGGCAGGATCTTTCAGATCTGCAATAACATAATAAGCCAGATTGGCTTTGCCCTTTTCCAATGGCGTACTTGTTTGAAACACATGTACAGATGCTGGCAAGGGGCCAAACAAACTATCCACATTCTGCCATTGAATTTTCTGTGCTCGAATCAGGCATGGAGCAAGCAAAAAAAAGAAAAACAAACGCATACCAGGTATTTACAGCAAAATAGTCATTCTGTGAATGATTTTGCTCATAAACCAAACGCACGATGCGCTCGAACTTGCAAAAAAATGCGGCTATATGAAATACCTGCTGGTCATCCTTCTAGCATGTACCCAATTGCATGCACAGGATCTGAATAAGGAAAAGTTCAACCAAGTTTCAAGCAATATTTTCAAATTCAATACGGGATGGAAAGATGAAATGAACATGACCGTAGTGCCATGGATAGTAAAACAATTTGAGGGAAAAACATTCAATATTTTCACAGAGATTCATGCTAGTGCACTTGAAGGAAGATTTATGCAAGTGCAAGCTGTAGCAGGCGAAGCAGTGATGCAAGCAAAAGAAAGAGACCAGTTCGCAAAGGGTGTTGTGATGGACTATGTGTCCATGAAAAAATTTGCACCTCCGGGAAAAGTGAAATTCAATGAACCGGAACCTTGCGGAAAATCAGATTACCCGCTACTCTATTTTGTAACTGGCAGACAAGGCAGTATGGATGCAATGGGCTTTGCTGGTTATGCGAAAGGTTATGGCATCTATTTCATTGCAAGTGCAGATAAAGAATTCCCGATAACGAAAGATTGGCTTATAAACGGTTTTTATCAATGGCTGGATCGTTTGCCTAATCTGGAAACACCAAAAGCTGTCATATTTAGTCTGCGAATAAAACCCGGCATCGTTGCTACCATCGATGATAAAACAGCAGTACTACCTGCTACCCATGAACTACCTGCAGAAATATATTTCACAGGCACCCCCGGAGAAATCGTTGAGATCAATATCAATAACAACCAAAAAGGCAAATTGGTAGCAGCTGAAAAAAGCGGAAGTGCCATTCAAGTAAGAACAGATGCTAACGGCAAGGCAGAATGTCAATTTTATTATACTGGAAAAGATAAACTGGTATCGCCATTGCCTATTGATGTGATTTGTAGACAAGGAGAACATGTTGAAAGAGGATTGATAAAAGTTGGACTTGGTTTAAGGGTAGAAAAAATCAAAAATATACTTGGATCAAAAAGTGAATACAGCAAAGAGACACCCTATCCATTGGCGATCATTTGGAAATCTACATTTTATCCAAACATGAATATCGGTGTTTACCTGAGCGAAGCAGCCAAATTACCTGGATGGAATAATAGAACCATTGGTGCCACTATTCAGTCTACCTGGTTGAATCAATCAAAAGAACAAAAGCCAGACAGTGGCTATAATGGCATTGGTAGATTTACCTATACAATCAATAATGTGAATCTAGTCTTTCCAGAAGATTTTCCCGCCTATGAAATCGATAAAAAAAAGTATCCAGCCATCATATTAAGATCAGAAGGTCAGCACATGTACGAGATCACTTGTAAGCCTGCAATAATACCTGCCGAGTTTGGCGCAGCAAGTCTTAAAAATGCTATCCCAATTCCAGGTGAAAATTACGGACAACAAAGTAGCATAGCAGCCCTTTCTACTCAATACAGTGACTCTTGGTGGCAAGTATTTGAAGATTTGATATGCGCTTATAATAATACCAATTATAAGCAAGACGCCGCATTAAGCCTTATTAAGCTGATACCTGTCTATGGGAATATGGCTGATAGATTCGTAAGTGTTTCTAAAATCGTGTGCAACTTTGCAACAGGCGATTACGGAAATGCTTTTTTCGATTTGTTTACGATGTGGAGCGGCGACTATATAGACAAAATCGCTGATGACGACTTTATCAAAACCTTGACTCCAAGAGAACAAAAACTTGCTGGTTTTGCGAAAGAATTCAAAGAGCTGGTCGATAGATCTAAGGATGCAGGAGATCGGGCTGAAATTAACCAGAAAGCCGCCCAGGCAATGAAAGAAAAGGTTGACAAATTGTATCGTGGTGAAAACTAATGCGTTAGCTTCTCTGCCTGATTTCTGTTAACTTCGCGCCCATGACAGAAAAGATCCTGATTCTCGATTTTGGCAGTCAGTACACACAGCTGATCGCCCGTGCAGTTCGCGAAGCAAATGTGTATTGCGAGATCATCCCCTACCACCAGTCATTTCAGGTAGATAGCTCCCTGAAAGGTATTATCCTGAGTGGTTCCCCCTTCAGTGTGAACGAAGAAAAAGCCCCCGTTGTAGATATTCCCGCGTTTATTCAGCAACGCCCTGTTTTGGGTATTTGCTATGGTGCGCAGCTAACCGCTAAGACTTTTGGCGGACGTGTTGACAAATCTAACAAACGAGAATACGGCAGAGCCATTTTGCAACAGCAAAAGCAAGATGTTTTGCTGCGCGATGTAGCAGAAAAAACACAGGTATGGATGAGCCATAGCGACTCCATTGTAGAACTGCCATCAGGATTTGAAGTAACCGCAACAACGGATTCGATTCCTGTAGCCGCTTTTAGAAAGACAACAACAGATAGTCAGCCTTTATATGGCTTGCAATTCCATCCGGAAGTATATCACTCAACAGAAGGCAAGCAAATACTGAAGAACTTTTTAATACATGTTTGCGGTTGTAGCTGCGATTGGACACCGGCGCATTTTGTAACTGAAACAGTTGCACAATTAAAAGAAACCATCGGCAACAGAAAAGTGATCATGGCTTTAAGTGGTGGTGTGGACAGTACTGTTGCTGCTACCCTCATCAGCAAAGCCATCGGCAAAAATCTGTTTGGCATTTTTGTTGACAACGGCGTGTTGCGCAAGAATGAATTTCAGGAAGTGTTGGACACTTATCGTCAGCTTGATCTGAATGTGAAAGGCGTAGATGCCCGCGAACATTTCTACACTAAACTCGCAGGCAAAACTGATCCAGAAGAAAAGCGCAAGATTATTGGTCGCACTTTCATCGAAATATTTGACCAAGAAGCACACAAACTGGAAGGCATTGAAATGCTGGGACAGGGTACGATCTATCCAGATGTGATTGAAAGCGTGAGTGTACATGGCCCTTCTCAGACCATCAAGTCGCACCACAATGTGGGTGGCCTGCCAGACACGATGAAATTAGGCTTGGTAGAACCACTCCGTTACTTGTTTAAAGATGAAGTACGCAAAGTAGGTTTGGAACTGGGCATACCTTATGAATTGCTGTATCGCCATCCATTCCCTGGTCCGGGCTTGGCCATTCGTATTCTCGGTGAAATCACCGAAGAAAAAGTAACGCTTTTACAGGAAGCTGATTATATCTATACAAAGGGATTAAAAGAGCATGGCTTGTATGATAAAGTATGGCAGGCCGGCACTATCCTACTGCCTGTAAAAAGTGTTGGTGTGATGGGCGATGAAAGAACCTATGAGTTTACCGTGGCGCTTCGTGCTGTTACTTCTGTTGATGGCATGACAGCAGACTGGGCACATTTGCCTTATGAGTTCTTGGCGCACATGTCAAATGAAATCATTAACAATGTGAAAGGCATCAATCGTGTGGTATACGATATCAGTAGTAAACCACCTGCCACCATTGAGTGGGAATAATTAAATTTATTTTCTTTGATTCAATGAAACGGGTTCTAACCATACTAGTGCTCTTGATAGCGCAAAGTGTATTCGCACAATTACCTAAGATTGCTGTCTTTGCACCCGTGTATTTGGATTCTGCTTTTAGTGGAGAGAATTATAAACTAGGCAACAACTATCTACCCAAGCAGATACTGCCGGGTCTTGATTTCTATAATGGCATGATTGCCGCTGTAGACTCCTTAAACAAAGAGAAAGCGCCTGTTGAGGTATTGTTTTATGATACCAAAAGTGTTACTAAGTCTATCAATACCATCATTAGTAAAAATGAACTGCAGGGTGTACAGCTCATTATTGCCGTATTCAATACACGTAATGAGGTTAAGCCCTTGGCTGATTATGCAAAGCAGCTGAATATTCCCTTAATCTCCGCTACCTATCCCAATGATGGCGGCGTATCTGATAACCCCTATTTCTACATGATCAATTCTACCCTGAATACCCATGTAGAAGCCATGCACCGCTTTTTGCAACGCTTCTATCCTTTGCACAATACTGTGTATGTTACACGAAAAGGCGGAAGTGAAGACTTGATTAAACAGACTTTCATAGAGTTGAATAAAAACACACCAGCTTCTCCTTTAAAGATGAAAATGGTGGAATTGGTTGACAGCTTTCAAACACCAGACATTTTACCACTGCTTGATAGCACCAAAGAGAACCTAGTTATCTGCGGCAGCTTGAATGAGGCTTTTGGCTTGAAATTGGTACGCTCTGTTAGTCCGCATAAACAATACAAAACCACTATTGCCGGCATGCCCACCTGGGAAACTTTGCGCGATTTCAATAAAGAAGATTGTAAAGATGTGGAGCTGATTTATTCCACTCCATTCAACCTACCAAGAACGGGCAAATACTATCAGTACCTAAGCGAGCAATACAAAAGCCGTTATAACGGTCGTCCAAGCGATATGTATTTCCGTGGTTTCGAGAATACCTATCATTTTACCAAGCTGCTACTCTATCATGGCAATCAACTGAAGCAGAACCTATCAGACAAATCATTCAGCTTTTTTCACGAATACGATTTCAAGCCCATTACCAATCAGCGCAGCAATGCAGTTGACTACTTCGAGAACAAAAAAATCTACTTTGTTCGCAAGCTAAATGGAGCTTTTAAATCAGTCAACTAATTCCCCTTCCCACCTGTTATTGAGCCATGAAACAAACTGGTTTCAAAGGCAATAAACAATCACTTCCACAGAAGCTTTGTGTAACTTGTGGCAGACCCATGACTTGGCGTAAAAGCTGGGCGAAAAATTGGGAATCGGTAAAATACTGCAGCGATAAATGCAGAAGCCAAAAAGCAAAATCTGCTAACTGATGGCATTGATTGATTTTACTGACAAGGGCCTTTACTGTGCCGCGGGTGATTTCTATATCGACCCCTGGCGTCCTGTAGATCGTGCGGTCATTACCCACGCGCACAGCGATCATGCCAGAGCTGGAAGTAGGCATTATCTCTGCCATCACTTAACCTTACCCATTCTACAGCTAAGATTAGGGCAACACGCATATCAAAGCGTAGATTGGAATGAGCCAGTATGGATTAATGGGGTTCGTATTAGCCTGCACCCCTCCGGACATATCATTGGTGCAGCACAAATTCGTGTGGAGCATAAAGGCGAAGTATGGGTAGTAAGTGGCGATTATAAAACTGAGAACGATGGTATTAGTGGCGCATTTGAACCTGTGCCCTGCCATACATTCATAACCGAATCTACTTTTGGATTGCCCGTCTATCGCTGGCAGCGGCAGGAAGTGATCTTCGAACAAATGCGTGCGTGGATAGGTAAAAATCAACAACAAGACCGTGCCAGCATGTTGATTGCCTATTCACTGGGTAAAGCACAGCGAATTCTACAAGCTATCGCGCCCATTACCAATAAGATTTATGTACACGGTGCCATCTGGAATACCCATCAGGTTTTATTAGACAACGGCATTCAACTGCCAGTTGTGCAACGCATCACTAATGAAACCAATAAAGCCGATTTAAAAAGCGCAGTCATCATTGCACCACCTGGTGCAGAAGATAGTCCGTGGACGAAAAGACTACCGAGCTTCAGAACTGCTACTTGCAGCGGTTGGATGCAAGTGCGCGGACAAACCAGAAGAAGCAGCAGCGATATAGGCTTTGCACTAAGTGATCATGCAGACTGGAATGGTTTACTCAGTGCTGTGAAAGCAACAGGTGCATCAAAAGTATTTGTAACGCACGGGTTTCAATCTGTTTTCAGCAGGTATCTAAATGAAATTGGTATTGAAGCAGCTGAAGTGATTACGCAATACGGCGAAGAAGAAAAGAATACGGAGGAGCCCGCATGAAAGCATTTGCCAATTTGATACAAGTGCTTGGCGCTTCATCCAAGACAAATGAAAAGCTAGATGCTTTATCCCAATACTTTCTGCAGGCAAGCGACTCAGATAAAGTATGGGTGATTGCCATCTTCAGCGGCCGAAGACCAAAAAGAATGGCCAACTCAAGAGAGTTGAAGAACTGGTGTATGGAGATTATTGGTTTACCGGAATGGTTATTTGAAGAAGCTTATCATACTGTAGGTGATTTAGCAGAAACCATTGCACTCCTATTACCAGAAGCAAATAATGATACACCACACAAAAGCCTAACTGATTGCATACAAGATATGCGCGCATTGGAGAAAGCTGATGAATCTTTACGAAAAGAGTACATCATCAATCAATGGATGCAGCAGGACAATAGCGAACGCTTCTTATTCAATAAACTCATTACAGGAGGCTTTCGTATTGGTGTATCGCAACAGATGATGGTGCAGGCCTTATCCAAAGCAACGCAGTTAGCTCCAGAGCAGATCGCCTTGCTCATCAGCGGTAATTGGGATCCTGCAAGCACAAGTTTTCAAGAGCTAATGAATGTTTCCGCTGCGCGGGATAATCAATCCAGGCCTTATCCTTTCTATCTGGCCTATGCATTGGATACTGAACCTGGTGAATTAGGCCAGCCCAATGAATGGCAGGCAGAATGGAAATGGGATGGTATTCGCGGACAAATCATCAGCAGAAACCATGAAATCTTTGTATGGTCGCGCGGAGAGGAATTGATGACAGAACGATTTCCGGAATTACAAAGCCTGAAAGATCATTTACCTGAAGGCATTGTACTAGATGGAGAAATTGTGACCATGAAGGATGACAAACTGCTACCCTTTTCAACTTTACAAACACGTATTTCCAGAAAGCAAGTCACCAAAAAAGTATTACAAGAAGCGCCCGTTGCTTTTTTGGCTTATGACTTATTAGAATACGAAGGCAAGGATTGTCGCGAATGGCCACTGGAAAGAAGAAGAGTAATACTCGAAAATATTGTAGCACAAGCAGCAGCGCCTTTGTTGAAAATATCACCCACCATTGCTTTCAATGATTGGGAGGAGTTAATCACTATCCGACAATCTTCCAGAAGCATGCAGGCAGAGGGACTCATGCTGAAACGAAAATCATCAGTCTATCAATCCGGGAGAAAGACAGGTGATTGGTGGAAATGGAAAATAGATCCCATGACGATCGATGCCGTGCTCTTGTACGCACAGAAAGGTCATGGCAGAAGAAGCAATCTTTTCACAGACTATACATTCGCTGTGAAAGATGGCGACAAACTGGTTACATTCACCAAAGCCTACTCTGGTTTAACTGATAAAGAGTTTACCGAAGTAGATGCATTTGTGAAGCAAAATGCTGTTGAAAAATTTGGTCCGGTGCGTACAGTAAAACCTGAGTTGGTATTTGAAATAGCATTCGAAGGCATTGCTGCTAGCAAGAGACATAAATGCGGCGTAGCACTTCGTTTTCCACGCATGCATCGCTGGCGAAAAGACAAGAAAGTAGATGAGATCAATACACTGGATGATTTAAAACAATTATTGCGTTTATACGGACAATGACAGAACCAGGCTTTACCATCATCAACCAATGGCTTGCCGGCAAAGGCTTTCAGGCTTTTCCTTTTCAGGAAGCAGCTTGGAGAAGTATTGTTGATGGTGAAAGTGGTTTGGTAAATGCACCAACCGGCTGTGGCAAAACTTATTCCGTTTTCCTTGGTTCATTGATTCAGTTTATTAACGAACATCCATTGGATTACGCAAAGCGTAAAAACAACGGCCTGCAATTATTGTGGGTAACACCACTGCGTGCATTAGCCAAGGATATTGGCAGGGCCATGGAAGAAGTGATTAATGAGTTGGGCATGCAATGGCGTGTTGGCATACGCAATGGTGATACTGACACCAGTGAAAGGGCAAAGCAGAAACGCAATATGCCCGAAGTGCTGATCATTACGCCGGAGAGTTTGCATTTGCTATTAGCACAAAAAGGGCATCCCGCACAATTAGAGACAT
>DALYHN010000047.1:0-12484 GCA_031970875.1 Chitinophagaceae bacterium | reverse complement strand
CCATTGGCGTGGGCGGTGCTGATGCCTGTGATGTAATGGCCGGCCTTCCATGGGAACTGAAATGGCCTAAGTTGATTGGTGTGAAACTCACCGGTAAACTGAATGGCTGGACTGCTCCAAAAGATGTAATCTTAAAAGTAGCTGGTATCCTTACAGTAAAAGGTGGTACCGGCGCGATCGTTGAATATTTTGGCGAGGGTGCTACCAGCATGAGCTGTACAGGTAAAGGCACGATCTGTAACATGGGTGCGGAGATTGGTGCCACCACTTCTACCTTCGGTTACGATGCCAGCATGAGCCGTTACCTGAAAGCAACAGGCCGCGAAGAAATCGCCAACCTGGCTGATCAAATCAGCAGCTACCTCACAGGTGATGCAGAAGTATATGCCAACCCGGAAAAATATTTCGATCAGGTAATTGAAATCAACCTGAGTGAACTGGAACCACATTTGAACGGACCATTCACACCAGACCTCGCTACACCAATTTCTAAGATGAAAGAAATGGCTGCAGCCAACAACTGGCCGGTGAAAGTAGAAGTGGGTTTGATTGGTAGCTGTACCAACTCTTCTTATGAAGATATCAGCCGTGCGGTGAGCTTGGCGAAGCAGGTGAAAGAAAAAGGGCTCAAGACCAAAGCTGAGTTCACTATTACACCAGGTTCTGAACAAGTACGTTATACCATCGAACGCGATGGCTATCTGGATACATTCGCTGAAATTGGTGCTACCGTATTCGCTAATGCATGCGGCCCCTGCATTGGTATGTGGGAACGCATGGGCGCTGAAAAGCAAGAGCGCAACACCATCGTACACTCTTTCAACAGAAACTTTGCTAAGCGTGCAGATGGTAACCCCAACACATTGGCCTTTGTTGCTTCACCAGAATTGGTAACAGCATTGGCGATTGCAGGTGATTTGACTTTCAACCCCATCACAGATACCCTCACTAACGAAAAAGGTGAGCAAGTAAAATTAGATCCACCTTCTGGTGATGAATTGCCTGTAAAAGGTTTTGCTGTGGAAGATGCAGGTTACCAAGCACCAGCTGCTGATGGTAGCGGTGTGCAAGTAGCTGTTGACCCAGCGAGCAAGCGCTTGCAATTATTGGATCCATTTGCGGCTTGGGAAGGAACAGATCTGAAAGGTTTGAAACTACTGATCAAAGCAAAGGGCAAGTGTACAACAGACCATATTTCTATGGCTGGTCCATGGTTGAAATTCCGTGGCCACTTAGACAATATTTCTAATAACCTCTTGATTGGTGCGGTGAACTTCTTCAACGAGAAGACGGATAACGTGAAGAACCAACTCACTGGTGAATACGGTCCTGTACCTGCTACACAGCGTGCTTACAAAGCAGCTGGTATCGGTAGCATTGTAGTGGGTGATGAAAACTATGGTGAAGGTTCTTCTCGTGAACATGCGGCCATGGAACCTCGCCACTTGGGTGTGCGTGTGGTACTGACAAAGTCTTTTGCACGTATCCACGAAACCAACCTGAAGAAGCAAGGTATGCTGGCACTCACTTTTGCCAATAAAGAAGATTACGATAAGATACAGGAAGATGATAGCATCGATGTGATTGGTTTAACCAGCTTCGCACCTGGTCAGCCTTTGCAACTGGTGCTCAATCACAAGGATGGCAGCAGCGATACCATTGTTGCTAACCATACGTACAACCAACAGCAAATTGAGTGGTTCAAAGCAGGTGCTGCCTTGAACATCATACGCGAGCAGGTTGCCGGTAATTAATCAAGCTTTTGGTCAAATAGCCAAGTCCCGCAATTGCGGGACTTTTTTATATCCATTCATCCAAAAATCTACAGTCGATTCTAATGCGCCCTAACTTTAAGCAGCTAAAAAAACTGCTCATGAGAAAGCTCCTTACTTCACTATTGGCGTTAGCCATTGTATCAGGTGCAAATGCACAGGGACAAGCTACGCAGAAGCCACCCTTGCACGGTAAGCATTGGATGGCCATTACCGGAAAACCACTGGCCGCTACCGCAGGTGCCATGATTTTTAACAAAGGCGGTAATGCTGTGGATGCCGCATGTGCTATGCTGGCCGCAACCTGCACTATGTGGGATGTACTCAGTTGGGGCGGAGAAACGCAAGCCCTGATCTATCATCCCAAGCTGAAAAAAGTCATTGCGATTAATGCCATGGGTGTTGCACCAACAGGTGCCACTCCTGAATTCTTTAAAAGCAAGGGCTATGCATTTCCGCCTGAGTATGGTCCCCTGGCAGCTACTACGCCGGGCACACCTGGTGGCATCTGCTACATGCTTGCAGAATATGGTACGATGAGTTTGAAAGAAGTATTGGCACCTGCCATGGAAATGGCAGCCGGCTACCCTATTGATGCACAAACTGCGAATAGCATCGAAAGACAAAAAGATCGTATCAAACAATGGCCTTATAGCAAAGCTGTTTTCTTACCACACTTGGGTGAAAAAAGAGAAGCACCAGAAGCAGGTGAAATCTTTGTACAAAAAGAGTTACTGGCTACACTTACCAAAATGGTAGAAGCGGAACAACAAGCATTGAAGCAAAAGAAAACACGCAAGCAAGCGATCTATGCAGCATACGACAGATTTTATAAAGGCGATATCGCCAAAGAATTTGTGCGCGGTTGTCAGGAACAAGGTGGTTTGATTACCATGGAAGATTTGGCCAAGTGGAAGCCGATTGAAGAAGCACCATTAGCAACAAACTACAAAGGCATTGATGTATACAAATTACAGCAGTGGACACAAGGACCGATGCTGTTGCAATCACTCAATATCTTAGAAAATTTTGATCTCAAGAGCATGGGCTATAACAGTCCGAAATATATCAACACGGTATATCAGAGCATGAGTTTGGCTTTTGCTGATCGCGATTTTTATTATGGCGATCCCTACTTCCCGCCTGTTGAGCCGATTAAAGGTTTGCTGAATAAGGATTATGCAAAACAACGCGCTGCATTGATCAATGCAGAAAAGAATGATCCCAATATGGGCCCTGGCGATCCTTATCCTTATGAAGGAAGAACCAATCCTTACACAGATTTATTAAAGCAAAGAGGTTTTACCCCAAGCAATGATGGCAAGCGAAATTTTGTGCCCTCACACGACAGCACAACAATGGCGATGTCATTGGTAATTGATGAAGCCTATAAAGACAGATTAACGCGAGGCACCACCAGTGTAGAAGCTGCAGACAAAGATGGTTGGGTAGTGTCCATTACACCAAGTGGTGGTTGGATACCTGCATGCATTGCGGGTAACACAGGTGTGGGTATGAGTCAGCGTATGCAAAGCTTTGTATTGGATAGTACACTGAATCCATTTAACGTAGTAGCACCCGGTAAAAGACCAAGGGTAACATTAACGCCTTCTTTAGCCATGAAAGACGGTAAGCCTTATCTTTCTTTTGCGGTACAGGGTGGTGATACACAAGACCAAAACTTATTGCAATTCTTTCTGAACGTGGTAGAGTTTGGTATGTCACCACAACAAGCAGCAGAAGCAGCCAATATCAATACCAACCAATTGTGGTTGTCTTTGGGTGGCAGCAAAATGGAAGATCGCAAGCCAAGACCCGGTAGTATTTTATTAGACAATCGTACGCCTAATGATGTGAGTGAAGCATTGAAAAAAATGGGTTACAATATTCAGTTGGGTAATAGAACCAGCGGACCAATCAACGCCATCTTATTCGACTGGAAACACAATAGTTTCTGGGGCGGCAGCAGCCATAATGGTGAGGACTATGGTATTGCGTGGTAATTTAATTTCTAAGAAAAGTAAAAGCCCCGTAATCGGGGCTTTTACTTTAGTGGACGGTGTCACCACCGTCCACATTATTGAAATGGATTTACTCAAATCAGCTGAATGAAGATGGATTGTTCCGGTTGGTGAAGACACCAACCGATAAACTATGAGTTTTCTAAGAAAGCAATCACTAAAACAGCTCAATACTATCCTCGCTATGAATGAATGAATAAATAAATTCATACATATTGAATCAGTCTTTGTACGCGTCATTTCTATTATAGAGGAATTTTTCAACAGCCCAATTATTTTTTTCTCTTTTAAAAAGTACAATAATTGTATTGGATAAATCCATCAAGAAGAAACGAAAAGCTACATAACACCTTCTGTTTTCATCAAAGAAAAAGGGCGCGGTGATATAAGCTGCATCAATACATAGATCAATATATTTCTTATAATTCAACCGAAATTGATCATAATGATACTGCATAACCTGTCTTACAGAATCAGGCATCAAATGAATATTTGTGTAATTGGCAATACTTCTGTAGATCGCAGGTATACTCGCATCAAATGCGCGGCTATGGTATGCATGTACTGAATCATAATGGACCACACTGTCCATATTAACTAGTAAGGAGTCTGGTAAAATGTTTTTAGCTGTCCAGCTTGGGGTATTCCAATACCTATTAATCATATCACTGGAATCCTTACCATGAACACCGTTATCTGTTAAATATTTACGTAGTTGTATGTAAGCAAGCTCATGCAGGGAGCGAGTAATATTCAGCTGTACAATTTCACGATCGTTAATTTTATGCAAGGACCCACTAGGATTATAGGAAAGTTTTAGTGAAGGCAGGAACTCGTACACCAAGTATCTAACGAAAGCACTATCCGTAGCTGCTAAACTTTTTTGGGCAGCTACTGAATTGAAGATAAAAATCGATACAAAAAATAGCTTACTGACTACTCGCATTTTTTTCTTCCTATTTCTCCACTCAAATGTCTGCCAGTTAATGCAAACGACCAACGTTTATTCATCCGAACCAATTGAACTGTTATCGTATAAGACCTGATCTACAGGCCAACGCTGTTCCTTTTTTGAAAAACCACTATCATTCTGCGCCCAAAACGATAAAACATAATAGACACAAAACACTTGTCTCCCCCAAATAAGAAAAGCGGTTTTGTAATGTATACCGTTCCTGAAGTAGCTGCTAGGTATTTTCTTTCGCATAGCGTTATTTGCGCCTGGTGGTACAGTGCCAAGTCGCGCAATAAATCTGGCAACATCTTGTATAATCCTAACTGATAAGGTCTGCTATATGCTTCTGGCACAGGCAATGTAGCCAGTTTTTTTCGATGAAAAGCAGCACTACTGTCATAATACGCTATACTATCTGTATTCGCCAAAACTGAATCAGGCAGATAATCTCTAGCCGACCAATATTGATCGTGTATAAACTCTTCAACAAAAGAAGCCGAATCTTTGCTATTGACCAGATGACGATGCAGGTAATTGCTTAAATACTTTTTATCACCCGAAAACCTAGGAATGATACCAATCTGCCAGTTCTGTTTATCATTGATTCTAGTAACACGATAGTTCTTATCATGTAAGACTGGTTGGATAGAGGGTAAAAATGTATACACAAGGTAGTGAAGAAATTCGCTATCAGTCTCTTTTGTAAGATGCTGCGCTTGAACAGAACTTCCAATGAGCAAACTAATCAGCAGAATTTTAACCATTGCTTAATGCATTACTCAATATAAGATATGCAAAAAAACTTTATTGGAAGGAAGAACCAAACTGCTTTTCAATAATACAGAACATAAAGTCCAATACTATTGCTATTTCAGTTAGTGAAGACGCCTACTGATATCGTATTTTTTGGACCCGTCAATGCTCATAAATCATCTTCTTATCATACAATATTCTTTCAACCGACCACTGTTCAGCAACTTTTTTAAAAACAATAGTTAATTCATTGTGCAAATCCATTAAAAAGAATCGTATGGACATAAAGCATGTATTTCCATCATCCAGAAAAAAAGGTTTGGTAATATATGCTGCATCCATACAACGGTTAGCGTACTCTGTATAAGCCTGCCCTGCTTTCGCACGATGAAAACGAATAAAGTTTTGTAATGAATCTGGGAGTAAGTGAATAGCATTTATATTATACGCTCTTCTATTTTCAGGCGTCATCTTCATTTTATATATTATCTGATCGTGAAAATGGTTTACACTATCATAATAATTGAGTGTATCCATATTTACCAATACAGAATCCGGTAAAACATCTCTGGCACGCCAGTATGGCGGGTTCAAATATCTATTCATGATATTGATTGAATCCTTACCACGAATTCCGTTTGTTGCCAGATACTTACCCAAATCGCTTGAACCAGATTTATATATATACCTAACCAAAGCCATTTCCAAGCTTTCCTGATCATTAACCCTGCGTACTTTTTTTCCTCTATTATAGATTAACTTAACTGATGGCAGGTAGTCAAAAACCAAATACTGCAAAAATTGACGCTCATCCTGAGCGCTTGCTTCATAGCCAATCGTGGTACTTTGTCCAGTTACAGTTAGCGTATAAACCAATATACTAATATAGGTTAGGATTAATCGCATTGCATACTCTTTTATCCTCTTAAATATCACTACCTTATAAAAATCCTAAAAAAATTAATAAAATCATTTCTTGTATAACCATATATACAACTGTATGAAAAAAGATGCTCCCGCTTCAACTGGTAGAAAAAACAAAAGATAAGCCTACTAGACGATGTCTCAACCATCTAAATTGAAGAAATTGGTTGCAAGTGAATTTACTAAGTAGAAATTCTCCATTTCGGTCGGTGAGTCACACCAATCAACAAATTACTATGAGGATTTCTTATGCCGGCTTTGCTTGTTCGGATAAGGTCTTCTATTTCCTTGCCCTCTACCCCTTCTCGCTTGGGGGTTGTATGCAGGTGTTTCACCAATCTCAGGGGGAATATTGGCTTTGGGTACTTCTTTGCCTAAGAGTCTTTCAATGGCTGCAAACTTGTGTTGCTCTTCTTCGCCTACTAAAGTAAATGCAATACCATCTGCTTCTGCACGTGCCGTTCTACCAATGCGGTGCACATAGTCTTCGCCATCATGTGGAACATCATAATTAATCACTAAGTCAATGGTATCAATATCAATACCGCGACTGAGAATATCGGTAGCCACTAAAATAGGAATGCGGCCACTGCTGAAACCTAACAATACCGTTTCACGTTGTGTTTGCTCCAGATCGCTGTGAATTTCTTCCGGCTTTAATCCGGCATGCTTCAAAGTTCTCGTGAGCTCTTTAACTTGCTGTTTGCTGCTACAGAAAATCAAACAACTGGTAAATGGTGTATGTGTTAAAATATCTTGCAGCATGGGTAGTTTCTGCCTATCATACAACACAAAAGCTTTCTGTACAATCTTCTCCGGTGGTCTGGAAATAGCAATATTGATTTCTACAGGCTCATGCAAAATTTCTCTGGCCAGTTTCCTGATTTTCTCAGGCATGGTAGCAGAGAATAAGAGGTTCTGTCTTTTCTTCGGCATATGCCCGATGATAAAGCGGATATCATCCTGAAAACCCATATCGAGCATACGATCTGCTTCATCCAAAATCAAATATTCTACAAAAGAAAAATCTACATAACCCATTTTGATATGGGCCATCATCCTACCAGGCGTGCACACAATAATATCTGCACCCAACTCCAGCGCTTTTCTTTCAGCAACAAAGTTTTGTCCGTCGTTACCGCCATAAATAGGAATAGCACTGATATCGGTGAAATAAGCCAGACCTTCAATATGTTGTGAGATTTGGATGACCAGCTCTCGAGTAGGCACAATGATCACCGCATTTACTTTATCATGCGTCTTATTGGTGATCAGCTTATTCATGACAGGCAGTAAGAATGCAGCTGTTTTGCCTGTACCTGTTTGCGCAGAGGCAATAATGTCTTTGCCTGCCAAAATCGGCGGAATTACCTGCTCTTGAACAGGTGTGGCATTTTCATATCTGGAAGCTTCAATTCCTTCTAATAAAACGGGGTGAAAATCAAATTCTGTAAAACGCAATGCTGTTAAATAATTAGTGAGTTGGTTAAAGATACAAGCATTTATGCACTAATCTGCTGCTTTCACCAAAGCAGGCACGGAAATAGCAATATGCGTGCCCTTACCGGGGGCAGCATGGATCACACATGAACCACCAAGGGCAATAAATCTTTCCATCATACCAGTTAAGCCATGGTGCATGGTTTTATCTACTGCATCAGGATCAAAACCAATACCATTGTCCCTGATGTGGAGATTGATACAACCATCAGCTTCATACAACTCAATACCTACCTGGCTAGCTTTGGCATAGCGCAAGACATTGGTTAAACTCTCCTGCACGGCTCTATATAAAGCTAGTTTGGTCTTCGCGTCTAATACAGATTCTTCGATAACCCCATCAACCATGATTCTGATACCTGTTATCTGATGGTAATTACCCGCATGCCAATGGAGGGTATCCATCAAACCACTATCATTCAGCATCTGAGGATATAAAGAGTTATACAAATGTCTACTCTTCAAAACAGTTTCATCTGTAACTTTCAAGAGATTCTTTGCACGATCGGCAATATCTTCCTGTCCTTCACCCAATCTTTGTGCAATCCAGATAGCATCCATTTTCATCACCGTCAGGTTCTGACCCAACTCATCATGAATTTCTTTAGCAATCTCTTTTCTTTCCTCTTCGCGTACATCCTGCAGATAATTGGTCAAATCACGCAAGTCGGCATTCAACTGCAACATTTTCATTTCATCTTCTTTCCTACGTGTAATATCCTCATGCTCCATGATTACATTCAAAAGCTGCCCTTCCTCATCAAAAACAGGGAACGCTTTTACAGACATGTAAATCTTCTTACTCTTATTCGTGAGCACAGCACCGCTTGAATCTGTTGCACGTGCAGCATCTACCTCAAACTCACCTTCAAAGCCTATTTTGTCATCAAATACTTTTCTCAATGCTGCCGCTAAACCAGAATGAATTGCTTCTTGATCGTAGAATATATTGTGCTTTTTGCCCTCAATATTTTCAGGTACTACACCAAAAAGTTTACTCAGCTGCGCATTGATTTTTACAGTCCAGCCCTCAGGATCAAAAATTTGCATGGAGGTATGCGACTGCATAAACAATTGCTCAAAAAAGAAGCGTTCTGCTTCTACCCTGCTTTGGGCTTCCTTCAACGCTTTGAGATCTTCCACCTCTACCATCACAGATTGTACGACGCCTTCTTGGTTTTCAATGGGATAAACCAGCAACTTCGTCCAAATAGCATCTTTTCTTTTTTGTCCGGGAATCTCAAAGCGAATAGACATCTCCTGCTGTACAGTAATCTTTTCCTCGAATATGTTTTGTATCAAAGTTGACAATCCATTGTTCTGGCAATATTCATCTTCATACACGCTATACGATGTTTCTAGCATGGTATCACCATCTACTTCAAACATCTCCTTAAACTTATGGTTGATGCGAATAATCTGACCCGCCTGATCGAAAAGAATTTTTGCAGAAATAGACTGATCAAAAATCTGCTCAAAGAAATTATGTTCTTCTAATAATTTTTCCTCAACAACTTTTCGATCTGTAATATTCTCTTTAACAGCGATATAATTTGTGACAACACCATTATCATTTTTGATAGGTGAAATGGTTGCTTGCTCCCAATAAAACTCACCATTCTTCTTTTTGTTTCTGAAGATGCCACTCCAAACATTTCCCGTACTCAACCTGGCCCACATAGCCGTATACTCTTCCTTTGTTGTAAAGCCCGTTTGCAGTATTCGTGGGTTTTTACCTATGGCTTCTTCGTAAGAATATCCAGTCAAGCGACTAAACGCAGGATTGACATATTCGATATTCCCTTCCAAGTTTGTGATAACCACACTGGCTGCCGTATGTTCAACAGCAGTATTCAGCATCACCAAACGCTTGGTCGTCTCTTGAAGTTTTTCATCAACGGCAATTTTTGCCATTGCATAACTGATATTTTCTGATATACTAAGAATAAGATCAACTTCTTCTTTGTCTTCAAACACATATGGCTGACCAGCATAAATAGCTGCAGCATATACTCTATCTTCTTCCTGAAAAATTGGAAATGAAATACTGGATCGATAGCCACGGGCCAAAGCAGCATCACGCCATGGCGCAAATAATGGATCCGTTGCTGTGTCATGGCAGATTACATGTTTACCGGACTTTAACGCTCGTCCGGTTGGCCCCATACCTTCCGGTGAATTGGTATTACTGATTTTAATACTGGTTAAATACCCCTCCTCTTTACCATGAAAATATAATGGCTTTATTTGTCCACTTTGGGGCTCCAAAACACCAATCCAAGCCAAAAGATAGCCTCCTTCATTTGTAATGACTTTACAAATCTCTTGCATGAGCGCATCTTTTTCATTAATGCGAATAATGGCTTTGTTGATGCCATTGATAACCGCATAAATGCGTTTGATCCGATTCATGTCCTCTATATGATCTGTAATCATGGGAGCTTACCAAATTGGGTACCGCAAAATAGAAAAGAATACCACCAATAAATTACAACGAAAAGGCTATTAATAGCACAAAATCGGCATAAATGGTCAAAAAAATAGCCCCGAAGTTTCGGGGCCTATGATTAACTGAATTTCTTCGCGTCTTCTAGAAACTTGGCTAAGCCTATGTCTGTAAGCGGATGTTTCAGCAAGCCCAGAATAGAATCCAGCGGACAGGTACATACATCGGCACCAGATTCTGCGGCTTTGATAATGTGCAATGGGTTGCGGATTGATGCAGCAAGGATTTCTGTTTTGAAACCCTGAATGGTATAGATATTGGCAATCTGACCAATCAGTTCCATACCATCCCAACCACCATCATCGATTCTACCGATAAAAGGCGAAACATAAGATGCTCCTGCTTTAGCAGCAAGAATAGCCTGACCAGCAGAAAACACCAAAGTACAGTTGGTTTTGATACCATTGTCTGTAAACCACTTAATGGCTTTGATACCATCTTTGATCATCGGCACTTTCACCACAATATTTGGGTGCAAGGCTGCCAGTTCTTGTCCCTCGGCAATCATACCCTGAAAATCCGTTGACACTACTTCTGCACTAATATCACCATCCACCAAATCGCAAATGGTCTTGTAGTGGTTCATCACAGCTTCTTTGCCCTTGACACCTTCCTTGGCCATTAAAGAGGGATTGGTTGTTACACCATCCAGAATACCTAAGTCGTTGGCTTCCTGAATTTGCGCCAGATTTGCTGTGTCGATAAAAAATTTCATGCTATTGTCGATTGATGATTGTTAATTGTTGATTTACCAATAACGGTGCAAATGTCAGGTTTTTACACAGATTTTTTAGCAGTTCTTCGAGATGCACCCAAAATTTTGGTGATAGCTTCCGCTTCTGCAATTAATATGGGGAGTTCCGGATGATTGGTTAATTGCAAATCCTTGATTACACCCAACCAAAACCATGCTTCGTCTGCCTCTTCCAGTGCAATGCTCAATTTTGCACTAAATGCATTCTTGCTTTGGGCTGTGCAGGCAGCGCGATAATTAGCCGCAGCGGAAAATGCAGACCTTTTTAGCTGGTCTTCATGATTTTAGCAACTTTCTTGGGAGGAAGTGAATCGCAGAGCGCGACAACGTTGATAGCAAATTCCTTGATTCTTTGTTGTAACTCAGCAGCAGTCATAAACAGACTAGTTACATCCTAACTGGAAACACACAAATCGACAATAACCCAATACTCAATAAAAAATAAAAATCGGCAGGCTACTCACATCGCACCGCTACAACCGCTTATCCTTGCTGCGTTCCCGCCCTGGGGAGGTTCAGCAGGAGCTGGTCGTGTAAGACCTGCCGGCTGCAAAAATAGGGGCTGCAATCCGAATGAAAAAGTTTTACCGTAGCATAGCGGTTTTGGCCAGCTTTAGCGCTTCGGCCAACTGTTCTTCTCGTGTTAAATTGCTGTTATCCAGCACAATAGCATCCTCTGCTTTTCTGAGCGGACTCACTTCCCGATGGCTATCGATATAATCGCGCATTTCCAAGTTATCCTTTACCTCTTCAATGGTGATATTCGGATTCTTGGCCAGCATCTCCTTAAAACGACGTTCTACCCTTACTACTGGATCAGCAGTGATGAATAATTTCAACTCCGCATTGGGGAATACGGTGGTGCCAATATCGCGGCCATCCATCACAATGCCTTTTTTGGTACCCATGGCTTGCTGCTGTGCAACAGCAAACTCACGCACTTCTTTGATGGCAGCAATATCACTCACACGCTCACTTACCAACATATCCCGAATGAGTGCTTCCACATTCTCATCATTCAGGTACATATCGCTGCTGCCTGTATTGGGATTGTAATGAAACTGCAGGTTGATTTCTTGTAAAGCATCTACCACAGCTTGTTGATTGGTCCAATCAATATGGTTACGCAGAAAGTATAAGGTAATGGCACGATACATGGCCCCGCTATCGATAAATACATAATTCAATTCTTGCGCCAATGCACGGGCTAATGTGCTTTTGCCACAAGAAGAATATCCATCCAAAGTGATAATAATCGGCTGCATTGCTGCAAAATTGCACTATTTCAGCTGCGCAAAC
>DALYHN010000046.1:12348-12569 GCA_031970875.1 Chitinophagaceae bacterium | reverse complement strand
ATAAACCTCCGCAAATAAAAAGATAAGCTACGAGTAATGAGGTTACAGGGATAGCGTTCAGAATACTTCTCTTCATAAGAATATATGATGTAACTAATGTCTCAAGATAACTTGCCGAAGGGAAAAATGCAAAGAGTACTTTCTCTATTGTTAGCCTTAAAATACAAATTAAACAGTATTGAGGACTGGATACGTACTTAAATCGAATAAAAAAGCTACTA
>DALYHN010000046.1:0-12330 GCA_031970875.1 Chitinophagaceae bacterium | reverse complement strand
CATCTATCCAATAAGCTTTAAGCCCATTGACAAGCTTGCTTGTTCATGAGGGCGAAAAAGCAAAATGGCAGCGAGCGAAGCAAAATCAATCAACACAGGTTGTCATTATTACCAAGATTCCATTACACGAGTGTACATTTGCGCAAACACTCTCATTGAAGCATTTAGCCGCACTGAATCATTATTTCTGGAAATACCGATACCGCTTCTTTATCGGTATCTTTTTCGTGATCAGTTCCAACTATTTTGCGGTATTAGCACCACAGGTTACCGGATATGTGGTTAGTAAAGTGCAGCAACAATTACCTGGTGCTAAACCAGCTGCAAAAGTGGTTCAGCATGATTGGCTGGTGGATTGGTTTGTGGGGCGAATGGATACCACTACGCACGACTTTGCCTGGATTGTTGCCATTTGCTGCATCACCATTCTTGGATTAGCAGTTATTCGCGGCTTACTCATGTTCTTCATGCGCCAGACCATTATTGTGATGAGCAGGCACATCGAGTACGATCAAAAAAATGAAATCTACCAGCATTATCAGCAATTAGATACACAGTTCTACAAAACCAATAGTACGGGAGATTTGATGAACCGCATGGCCGAAGATGTAAGCAGGGTAAGAATGTATACCGGTCCGGCCATCATGTATTTCATCAATCTCGTCGCATTGATCAGTTTTTGTGTGGTTAATATGTTCCGCAAAGACGCAGAACTCACCCTTTATGTATTGGCGCCCTTGCCGCTACTGGCGATTACCATTTACTACGTCAACAGTATCATCAATAAAAAGAGTGAGCAGATACAAGGCTTATTATCCGACCTCACCACCAATGCACAGGAATCTTATTCCGGTATTCGTGTAATCAAATCATTTGTACAGGAAAAAGCCATGTTGGGTTTCTTCACGCGTAATAGTGAGGAATACAAGCAAAATGCGATTGCATTAGCCCGTGTGGAAGCTGTGTATTTCCCAAGTATGACGCTAATGATCGGTATCAGTACACTTGTAACGATTCTGATTGGTGGCTTACAAGCTTTAGAGGACAGCTCACGCGTAGGCACCATTGTAGAGTTTGTGATTTATATCAATATGCTCAACTTTCCGGTGAGTGCCATTGGCTGGACGGCCAGCATTGTACAACGTGCTGCAGCATCGCAAAAGCGCATCAATGAATTCATGTTCACCAAACCTGTGGTGAAGGAAACAGGGCATGCAGAAATGATTCGCCCTGAAGGGGATATCGTGCTCAAAGATGTTTCTTTCACCTATCCTCATACCGGTATTCGTGCCTTGAATCATATCAATCTCCACATCAAAAAAGGAGAGCGGGTTTTATTGCTCGGCAGAACGGGTAGCGGTAAAACCTCGTTAGCACAATTACTACTGCGTTTCTATGAACCAGATGCTGGTAGTATTGAAATTGGTGGCCGACCACTGCGTGAATATGAACTCATGCATTACCGCGAGCAAATCAGTTATGTGCCACAGGATGTATTTCTGTTTAGCGATACCGTAGCAGACAATATTGCTTTCGGGCTGGATGAAACTGCATCCAAGGAAACAGTAACCAAAGCAGCAACCATGGCTGGCGTTGATGGCGATATTGCTCAGTTTGCACAGCAATATGATACCATGATTGGGGAACGTGGCGTTACATTGAGTGGCGGACAAAAACAACGCATTTCTATTGCGCGTGCATTGATCAAACAACCATCTCTCGCCATATTTGACGATTGCCTAAGTGCTGTGGATGCCCGTACAGAAAGGCTTATCGTTCATAACCTCGATAAGGCACTCAAAGGCAAAACTGCCATTATTATTACACACCGCATACCTACAGATTTCCATTTTGACACCATTGTTGTACTGGAGAATGGCCAAATTGCCGAAATGGGTAACCATGATCAGCTGATGCAGCAAGATGGTCTCTATGCCGAATTATTCCGCGTACAACGCGTGGAAAACAAGGAAGAATAGCCCTTCAAAACACCGCCAAGGCCTTGTTTTACATTCTTTTACAAAATTTTGCCAATTCGCAAACAATATTATATTTGTCGACCTAAACAAATACACCAAACCAAAACTGCTCATTGTGGCGTACGAGAACAACGACAAAAAAATGGAGAGCGTTTATAGCAAACGTATCCGTGCCGGGAAGAGAAGAACCTATTTCTTCGATGTGCGTGCAACCCGAGGTAATGATTATTATTTAACCATTACTGAAAGCCGCAAGCGCTTTGATAACAATGGTTACGACAGACACAAGATCTTCTTGTACAAAGAAGACTTCAATAAATTTTTGAAAGCACTGAATGAAGCAGTAGATCATGTGAAAACTGAACTGATGCCTGATTTCGATTTTGATGCTTTCAACCACGAATACGATGATGCTGCCGAAGGCGAAGTGTATGAAGCAGAAGTAACAGCAACTGCTGAAGTGCCAACTGTTGTTGCAGAAGCACCTGTAGAAGCTGCACCAGTTGCTTCTACCATCGTTAACCCTACTGCTTCCGAAGAAGTAGATAAGTGGTAATCTCGATTCCAACCAAAACCAACTGCTAGTAAAAAGCCCCCACAGTATTGTGGGGGTTTGCTTTTATATCGTTTTCAGCATCCAGATATCGCAACCGTTGTGTCCGGAATTGCCCATCGGGCCTTTGAGGTATTCAAAACCGAACTTCTCATATACAGAGACTGCTTTACGCAATTCAGGCATGGTCTCTAAATAGACTTGTTTGTATCCAATAGCTTTGGCTCTTTTCAAACATTCGTCAATCATGCTTCTACCCAAACCAATATTGCGCACATCTTTTCGCAGGTACATTTTCACCAATTCACAAACACCTTCCGGCAATTGATCAGTAGGGAAGATGCCTGCACCGCCAACCAATTCACCCTCACGTTCAGCTACAAGATAAAGGCTATTGGGAGTGCCTGCAAACAGCTCGTACAAAGCATCTGTGGTATCATCGTAATACACAGTGCCGGGTTTGTTTGCACCGAATTCTTCCAGCGCTGTGCGAATAATTTTCGCTATCGCTGCATTATCTGAAGAAGCAATTGGTCTGATGTTGATTCCTGGTATCATGATTGGATAAAAGCTTTGTAGGCGTTGATCAATCCGTTGGTAGATGCGTCGTGTGATTGAATAGGAGTACTGTCTTGCAATTCAGGCAGAATTTGGTTGGCCAATTGCTTACCTAATTCAACGCCCCACTGATCGAAACTGAAAATATTCCACAACACACCTTGTACAAAAATCTTATGCTCGTAGAAAGCAATTAGCTGTCCCAATGAATAAGGCGTGATCTGCTTCACAATAATTGAATTGGTAGGCTTATTACCTTCAAACACTTTGAATGGAACTAATTTCTTCCATTGTTCTTCGGGCTTGCCAGTTGCTTCAAACTCGGCTTTTACTTCTGCTTCTGTCTTGCCATTCATCAACGCTTCTGTTTGCGCGAAGAAATTGGACAGGAGTTTCACATGATGATCACCGGCAGGGTTGTGACTGATGGCCGGTGCAATAAAATCGCAAGGAATCAAGACAGTCCCTTGGTGGATCAATTGATAAAACGCGTGCTGACCATTGGTACCAGGTTCACCCCAGATTACTGGTCCGGTTGCGTAATCAATATTGTTGCCGCTGCGATCCACACTCTTACCGTTACTCTCCATATTGCCCTGCTGAAAGTATGCAGCAAAGCGATGCAGGTATTGATCATAAGGCAGGATGGCTTCACTCTGTGCACCAAAGAAATTGGTGTACCAAATACCCAGCAAAGCCATGATCAATGGAATATTCTGTTCCGCTTTTGCTGTGCGGAAATGTGTATCGGCGCTATGCGCGCCTTTCAATAATGCTTCAAAATTGTCGTAACCAATCGTAAGTGCAATCGACAAACCAATGGCACTCCACAATGAGTAACGGCCTCCAACCCAATCCCAGAATTCAAACATATTCTGCTTATCGATACCAAAAGCAGTGACAGCTTGTTCATTCGTACTCAATGCCACAAAATGTTTGGCAATGGCTTTTTCATCCTTAGTATGTTCAAGGAACCAAGCACGTGCCGTATGTGCATTGGTCATGGTTTCCTGAGTTGTAAAAGTTTTAGACGCAACTAGGAAAAGCGTTGTTTCAGGATCCACACGCTTCAGGGTTTCTGCCATATGCGTACCATCCACATTGCTCACGAAATAAGTTTGTATGCCTTCCACCCAATAGGGACGTAAAGCTTCTGTCACCATCACCGGGCCAAGATCACTACCACCAATACCAATATTCACAATGTATTGAATCGATTTACCTGTGTAGCCTTTCCAACTACCATCATGCACTTTAGCACAAAAAGCTTTCATCTGCTCCTGTACTTTTTTCACCAGCGGCATTACATCTTTTCCATCCACGAGGATAGGCGTGTCGGAGAAATTGCGCAGTGCAGTATGGAGTACGGCTCTGTTTTCTGTTTCGTTGATGCGCAGTCCGGCAAACATGGCATGCACAGCTTCTGTTAGCTTACATTCAGTAGCCAGTTGCTGCAGGAGGTGCAGTGTTTTATCGTTAATGATGTTCTTCGAGTAATCGAAGAGAATATCTTCAAAACGAACAGAGAATTTTTTAAAACGGTCAGCATCTGCGGCGAAGAGTTTACGCATATGTGCGCGATTCATTTCATCCTCATAATGCTTCTTCAATAAAAACCATGCTTGTGTACTGGTAGGGTTGATCTTAGGTAACATAATCTATCGGCTTATAATTGTTCTATGGCAGTAATCGTTTGTTGAATCATATCAGGCGTAATATCGAGGTGAACAACAATACGCACCTGAGTGGGTGTCATAGCCAGTAAATGAATGCCTGCGGCTTTCATTTTTTCAGCAAAAGCTGCGGGCGTGAATCGGCCCTTCACTTCAAATATGAGGATATTGGTTTCTACTGGTAAGAACTCACCAATAAAATCTTTCTTACGCAAAGCTGCTTCCAGTGCTTTAGCATGGGCATGATCCTCGGCCAATCGGTCAACATGGTTTTGTAAAGCGTATAAACCTGCAGCGGCGAGCATACCGGCCTGGCGCATACCGCCACCAAAGACCTTACGGATGCGGCGTGATTTTTTGATAAAAGCAGCCGGGCCTAGGAGCAGGCTGCCTACCGGCGCACCCAATCCCTTGCTTAAGCATATGGAAATGGTATCGAAAGCCTGACCGTATTGCAAGGGTGTTTCACCCTTGGCTACTAGGGCATTGAACAATCGAGCACCATCTAAGTGCAGCTTCAAGTTATTATTGACACAAACCTGCTTAATCTGTAGAATATCATTGAATTCGTAGCAACTTCCACCGCCACGATTACCGGTATTTTCCAAGGATACCAAAGTAGAAATAGGCTTATGTACATCATCGGGATTGATGGCTGCTTTCACCATGTCGGCCGTGATACGGCCACGATCTCCTTGCAATAAACGCACAGAACAACCCGAATTGAAGGCAATACCGCCGCCTTCATATTGGTAGATATGCGATAAATGATCACAAATCACTTCATCACCCGGTTGGGTATGGGCTTTGATGGCAATTTGATTGGTCATAGTACCGCTGGGACAAAACAGCGCTGCTTCCATGCCAAAGAGCTGGGCAGCATAGGATTCCAGGGCATTCACTGTGGGATCTTCTCCAAAAACATCATCGCCTAGAGGCGCCTGATGCATGGCTTCCAGCATGGCTGGAGTGGGGCGGGTTACGGTGTCACTACGATAGTCGATCATAGGTTGGCGAAGATACACCCGCTTAGACTTGTTTAATATCAACGGTGGAAATATTCAGCACTTGACATTTTTTTTATACATGTAGGTGACAGTCCAGCAGAATTGTACACAAATTCCTGTGCTTTATACACAAATCTGCCGTTTTCAGCCGTTATTTCTGTAGTTTTGCAGGCTTTTAAAACCAGTATCCTTAATTTTAAGAGATTCCGGTAGTACGGCACGAAACAAATCATTGTCTATCACGTTTATAAAAGCAAGAACAGTTCACTATGCGGCAACTTAAAATTGCTACCCAGATCACCAACCGCGATTCGCAGGCAGTAGAAAAGTATCTACAGGAAATCTCTAAGATTCCGATGATCACTCCCGAAGAGGAAACCACACTGGCCCAGCGTATCAAGAATAAGAATGATTATCGGGATTCGCAGCGCGCTTTAGACAAATTGGTGCAGGCCAACTTACGTTTTGTGGTATCTGTTGCCAAGCAGTACCAGCACCAAGGCCTTTCCTTGAGCGATTTAATCAACGAGGGCAACCTCGGCTTGATCAAAGCAGCCCAACGTTTCGATGAAACAAAGGGTTTTAAATTCATTTCATACGCGGTATGGTGGATTCGCCAGTCCATCTTACAAGCGTTGGCAGAGCAGGGCAGATTAGTCCGCCTGCCTCAAAACAAAATTGGCACCTACAACAAAGCCAATAAGGCTTACATGGCTTTTGAACAGGAGCATGAAAGAGAGCCTTCTACTGAAGAGCTGTCTGAAATCCTGGAAATGAGCGAAACGGAGATCAACAATATCTTCCAGAGCAACACCCGTCACACTTCACTGGATGCACCTGTGCACGAAGCAGAAGATGTAGCCATGGGCGATTTGCTGGAGGGTAGCGATGATACCGATGAGGATGTGATGAAGGATTCACTGCGTGAAGAAATTCGCCGTGTGTTGAAATCATTAAGTCCGCGCGAAGCCGAGATCGTGAATGCGTATTTTGGTTTGGATGGTGAAAATGGGGTAACCATTGAGCAAATTGGTATGAAGTACGACTTAACCAAGGAGCGTATCCGTCAGATCAAAGAAAGAGCGATCAAGCGTTTGCAGAAAGCACGTTACAGCAACGCGCTGAAAGCATACTTAGGCTAAGCATTACCAAGTATTTTCACAAACCCCTCTGAACTAGAGGGGTTTTTTATTGTAATATTTGCATGATGAAATTGGGTAGATTATTGATGGGCATTGGATTACTGGTTTTGGTGGCCTGTGAGAAGCAAGTAGATTTTGCACCTGAAAATGTAAGCGCCAAACTAGTAGTGGATGGACAAATTGAAACCGGCTTACCGCCAGTGATCAGTATCACGCGCTCACTGGGTTATTTTTCCAATGTGAATCCAGGCATTGCTGCTAGCCAATTTGTACGCAATGCTGTTGTTACGATTAGCGATGGTATCAAGACACATCAACTGAGGGAATACCCCTCACAACTGAGTTCAGGTATCACGCTGTACACTTATAGCAATGATGTCAGCAATCCTGCTACTGCTTTTGTAGGAGTTCCGGGTAAACAATATCAACTAGAAATCAGGGTAGATGGACAAACTTATCGGGCGACCACAACCATTCCATTGCTAACAAAAACAGTTGACAGTGTATGGTGGAAGAAAGCACCCAATAATACTGATACGAATAAAGTGGTGCTGATGTGTAAGGTAACAGATCCACCCGGGCTCGGTAATTATATTCGCTACTTTACCAAACGCAATAATGAACTTTTTTTACCAGGTATCAACTCTGTGTTTGATGACCAGATTGTGGATGGTAAAACCTATGATGTACAAGTAGATGGCGGGGTTGATCGAAATGTAGAAACCGATCCTGCAGAATACGGTTTTTTCAAAAGAGGTGATATTGTTACGCTGAAATTCTGCAATATAGACCGCAACACCTACGATTTTTGGCGTACCTGGGAGTTCTCTTTTCAATCCATCGGCAATCCCTTCTCTGCACCCACTAAAGTATTGGGCAATATCAGCAACAATGCATTGGGTGCATTTTGCGGTTATGCTACGCAACACAAAACACTGGTTATCCCCAATTAGAGCGATTGTGAACAAAGGCACATTCCATTCACACAATGCCAGTTATTTTTGCTGACTTAATGAAAGAACTTATGGCTGAAACAGAAAAAGTACATGTACTGATCATTGGATCAGGTCCTGCAGGATATACCGCTGCGATTTATGCAGCACGTGCCAATATGAAACCTGTTTTGTATCAGGGCATTCAACCTGGCGGACAGTTGACCATTACAACAGAAGTAGAAAACTATCCCGGTTATCCAGAAGGTATTCAAGGTCCGGAGATGATGATTCATTTCGAAAAGCAAGCCAGCAGAATGGGTGCAGATATCCGTTATGGATTGGCTACCAAAGTTGATTTCAGCGCACAACCATATAAAGTGTGGATTGATGAAGAGAAATTGATAGAAGCCGATGCAGTCATCATCGCAACGGGTGCTTCAGCGAAATGGTTGGGACTGGAAAGCGAGCAGCGCCTGAATGGTTTTGGCGTGAGTGCTTGTGCGGTGTGTGATGGATTTTTCTTCCGTGGTAAAGAAGTAGCTATTGTTGGTGCTGGTGATACCGCTTGTGAAGAAGCCATGTATCTTTCTAAACTTTGTACAACAGTACACATGATTGTTCGTCGCGATCAAATGCGTGCCAGCAAAGTGATGCAGGATCGTGTGAAGAATACAACTAACATCAAGATTTACTGGAACAGTGTAACAGATGAAGTATTGGGCGATGGTAAAGTAAGCGGTGTACGCATTCACAATACTGCGACCAATGAAAAAGTAGAAGTTCCCATTAGCGGTTTCTTTGTGGCGATTGGTCACCAACCCAATAGCGATATTTTCAAAGGCTGGCTAGATATGGATGAAACTGGTTATATCCAAACAGTACCAGGTTCTTCCAAAACAAATGTTGAGGGTGTGTTTGCCTGCGGCGATGTACAGGATAAAATCTACCGTCAGGCAGTAACTGCTGCAGGTAGCGGTTGTATGGCTGCACTGGATGCGGAACGTTATCTTTCAGCGAAAGGATTGGTATGATGACCATTGCATTGCACAATGTGCAGCTGAGAGGCTATCATGGTATTCACCCGGAAGAATTGTTGACCGGTAATCAGTTCCTGATCAACTGTTCTGTTGATTATACCACACCCAAACGTGTGGAACATATTGATGAGACCCTGAACTATGTGCAATTATTTGAGCTCATCAAAACAAGGATGCAGACGCCTACACCATTACTAGAAATACTAGTACAAGATATTTGTGGCACCATCTTTGAACAATTTGCACAGGCAACTGAAGTGCGGATCGATATTCAAAAACTCAATCCACTCATCACCGGATTCCAAGGCACTGTAGGTATTGCCTATACAGCAAAACGTCCTTGATATGAAACAAGTTTTTTTTCTAGTCATCCTTTCGCTTGCGACTAGCATTGGCTTTGCGCAGGATGTGAACGTTTTATTGAAAGAAGCACAAAACCTGGAAATACAACTCAAGGAAGGAGAGGCTTTGGATAAATACAAAGCGGTACTTACCATTGATCCAAAGAATGTAAAAGCATTAGTGAAAGCTGCGGAACTAAATGTAGCGAATGGTAGCAGACAGAAGGACAAAAAGCAGATGCGTTTATATTATGAGTCGGCACTGGCTTATGCACAAAGAGCCATTGAAGCCAATGCCAATGATGCCGATGCTTTGTATGCGATGGCTATGGCTTCAGGTAGAATGACAGATGTAGCGGATGACAATAAGAAGATTGTAGCTTATGTGAAAGATGTGAAATTGTTTTCTGATAAAGCATTAGCAATTAATCCCAATCACGGCAAAGCCAATTATACACTGGGTAAATGGCATTATGAGATGGTGACTTTATCTGGTTTCAAAAAAGCTGCTGTGAAATTATTTTATGGTGGATTGCCTGATGGTGATATTGAAAAAGCCATCAGCTATATGGAAAAATGCAGAATGATTGAACCATATTTTGTACGCAACTACTTTGATTTAGCCAAAGCGTATGAAGAAGCGAACCGTCCTGCCAAGATGATCGAAATATTACAGAAACTGATAAAGCTGCCGGTACGCACAGCAGATGATGCGGGTATTAAGGCAGCGGGACAAGAACTACTCAATAAAACACTTTAATCAATACACATGGAATTACAACAACTCTTTGAAGCAGCAGTTGCCAACAGCAAATTGCTCAGCGAAAAGCCAGATAATGAAACCCTGCTCAAGATTTATTCACTCTACAAGCAAGCAACAGATGGTGATGCAACAGGAGAGGGGCCATCCAACCCATTCGACTTTGTAGCCAAAGCCAAGCACAATGCCTGGAGTGAGTTAAAAGGCTTAGCCAAAGAAACTGCTATGCAGCAGTATATTGATTTAATCAATCAGCTCAAGGGTTGATTTATTTCATCAGCCAATAGAACCCAATTCCAAATCCGGATAAGCTGCCTAGATTCGTACCTGCATAAAGATTCAAACTCTGTTGCACACTTTTTTCGATACCTGCACTTTTTCCGGATTTGAGGTAGCTATAATTGATCGCTAGTAAATTACTAAACTGCGCCTGTAATAATAGGCGCGGTTTCATTTGGTACAATAGCCCTGGCGAAACACCTGCTGTAACCTGAAAGCCACTTGATTTTACAGTTCCTGCCAAACCGAAAGTTTTATTATTGTTCAGCAACACACTTCCTCCTGCACCCACAGAAACGGATAACTTATTGATTAAAGGAAATAGTTTCGTGTGCGTATACACAAGTCCGGCAGCCTGATTAATTGCATCAGACGGATTGATGCCGAAATTATTTTTACTCGCTTGTCGATTATACAATAATGAAAAAGTATTGAAAGAACTTGCATTATCAAAAATGCTCACACCCATAGTAATACCTGCTGTATTGTAGCGACTAATTTGCGCTACATTGCCAGTAGTGGTATTTTCCTGCTTATTCTGGTTCAAATAAAAACTACCTGACAGCATTCTAGTTCCTTTGCTGAACTGTGCATAAATGGGCGATGAAAAAAGAAGTACAATAGAAGCGAGTAAAATTTTTTGCATTGTTTGATTTTTTATCAATGATTGTACTTAGGCCAAGAACGTTGTATCAGTTCCAGCTTTTTACATTTAATTCACAAAAACTAGATGGCTTTATTCCGCCATTTACCTGATTGCATAAACCAAAAGCATGGAACGAAAATAGACAGCCAGTAAACCCATTCACTCATCCAACCCCATGTGATGGATAAATTCAGGTATTCTAAAGTTGTGTACACGTAAATACTGTAGAGCACAATGGCAATGAATTCAGCCAACAAGGTCATTTTAGAATGACCGCTACCGGTAACAGCATTCATCCAAACAACAGAGAAAGACATCACCACCAGCGCAAGTGATACCACACGCAGTACAGGAATAGCCGCTTGTATAAAATCATCTCCCTGACCATAAATCGACAAGAATAAGCCCGGCGCAATATTGAGTAGGAGGCATACTACTGCTGCAAAGCCAATACTCCAATACATAATGCGCCTCAAGAGCTCAGGTACTTTATCCTGCAATCCCTGCCCAATCACATTACTGACCATCGTGGTAGTGGTAGCTGCAAAAGCCCAGGTAAAGCATCCGAAAAACCCGAATATGTTGCGCATGGTATTGGAAATCGCCAAATCGCGATTACCATGATGTTCAACCAGAATATAGAAGAATTCCCAGGTGATAATACTAATCGCATGTTGCATTACCAGTGGGGCAGAGATGGTGAGGATTTTACGGGTATTGTCGGCGTGCCAGCGAAAATTGCTGAAGAGCTGTAGCTGTCCGCTAACCCCTTTGGATCGAATCACCCAAAAGATCACAATCAATCCGGCAAACTCAGCAATAATTGATGCCAAAGCTGCACCATTAAAACCCAATTCGGGTAAGCCCCATTTGCCATAAATGAGTGTGTAATCAAAGAATACGTTGGTGATGGCCTCTGTAGCAGTGCCCACTACCAATAGCTTGGTATTATTGGTACCAACCAATAACGCATTTCTCAACTGGTATAGGTACAAAAACGGCAGACCGAAAATGCGGACGCGCAAAAAGTTGACGGCCATATCCACATTTTGCTGATCGTTTAGTGCCCAACGCAGAATAGTTGGCGCAAGAAACCAGGTGAAGAGAATCCCAAATACAGAAACGGCTAAGGCAATGCGCACACCTTGGGCAAATAAACTGCCAATGGCATCAATGCGGTTTTCACCTGCACGGCGGGCAATCAGGGTTTGAAGACCATTATTGAGTCCGTTACCAATAACGGCAAAAATGAGGTAGTAAACCCCTGTAATACCTGCAACCCCCAATTCTTGCTGGCCCAATCCGCCCAAAAAGATGTTATTGGTAATGAAATTGAGCTGGGGCACTAGGATAGAAGCAGAGATGGGCAGCGCGATAGAGAGTATCTGCTTATTGGTGACTGCCACCCGGAAATCCTGTG
>DALYHN010000045.1:0-12739 GCA_031970875.1 Chitinophagaceae bacterium | reverse complement strand
CGAACATCATAACCCACTTTATCATCTTCGCGGAATAAACCATTTTTCTTAAACGGTCGAATATCATATTCCAATCCTGTTCTGGTACCCGGACCAGCAGGTGGTTGCGCCATTGCATTCATCAACGCTCCACAAAACAACAAGACAATAGCTATTTGTTTCATCATGCCTACTGAAATAAGTGATTGCAAAAATACACGAACCTAGTTTTGGCCGTAAGGTAGTACAGGATAACGGCCTTCTGGTGAAACCGAGAATTTTTTTAAGGATATTTTGAGCTTTGAAAGCCTTGTCTACGTTGAATATCCCTAGTTTAAGGGGGGTATGATGGGCAATAAAAAAGCCACGCCGGGAACGGCATGGCTGTATTACTAACCCATCAAAACTTTATTCTTCTGCGGCAACAGCAGGTGCAGTTTGTGTGCTGATTGCTGCGCGAATCTTTGCTTCGATCTCTCCTGATAATTCCGGATTATCGTGCAACAATTGCTTCACTGCTTCGCGACCCTGACCTAGTTTATTGCCTTCATAGCTAAACCAGCTACCACTTTTTTGAATGATGCTGAGCTCAACACCCATATCAATGATCTCACCAACTTTGCTAATACCTTCACCAAACACAATATCAAATTCAGCAGCACGGAAAGGAGGTGCTACTTTGTTTTTCACCACTTTTACTTTAACGCGGTTACCTACTGCAGTATCACCATCTTTAATCTGGCTCATTCTTCTGATGTCCAAACGTACAGATGCGTAGAACTTCAGCGCATTACCACCGGTAGTGGTTTCAGGATTACCAAACATGACACCAATCTTCTCACGCAACTGGTTGATGAAAATGCAAATGGTGTTTGTTTTGTTAATGGTTGCTGTAAGCTTACGCAGGGCCTGGCTCATCAAACGAGCTTGTAAACCCATTTTGCTATCGCCCATTTCACCTTCCAGTTCTCCTTTAGGTACCAATGCCGCAACAGAGTCAATCACCACTACATCCAATGCACCAGAAAGAATCAAACGATCAGCAATTTCCAAAGCCTGCTCACCATAATCTGGTTGAGAGATCAGCAGGTTATCTACATCTACGCCCAGTTTCTGCGCGTAAGCACTATCAAAAGCATGTTCCGCATCAATGATGGCACACATGCCACCTTTTTTCTGCGCTTCTGCAATAGCATGAATCGCAATGGTTGTTTTACCGGAAGATTCAGGTCCATAGATTTCGATGATTCTTCCCTTAGGAAAACCACCTACACCAAGTGCAGTGTCTAAACCAATAGAACCTGTTGATACCACTTCCATGGCATGTTCGGCCTTATCACTCATCATCATCACACTACCCTTACCAAAATCCTTGTCAATCTTATCAATCGTCAGTTTCAGGGCCTTTAATTTTTCTGCATTACTCATTTTATTCAGTTTTTATGGGTGTTTTGGGCAGTCGCGCTGCGACCGGAACAAAATTAATACGGGTGTGAAGTTAGGGCATTTTACTTATCAACACTAATTTTTTTAGTATTTTTTGCTAAACGAATTGTCATTCCGATTTGGTTGGCGCTTCCGGTAATATAGATGATAACCGCCTGTGCCAATGCATGATACAAGTATTAAACAAAGCTGTTATATAAAATTTTCAGCAATCCAGCGGTATAGGCTATTTTTATTCACCCTAAACAACCAACATGGCGTTCCCCCACAACTGCCTAAATGATTTTATGTACATAAGCGCAACCCTGTCTTACCCAAAGTCAGATTGTTTTTTACTGCCAGGAGATACCTTGTTTAAACAGGTTAATTTTTTCACCTTACAGATACCCCCACATGACAACATTGATTTCTGTTGAAGTAACCATTGCTGCAAACGTTGAGACCGTATGGGAGAAGTTTACAAAGCCCGAACATATTGTTCAGTGGAATGCCGCATCTGCAGATTGGCATACCCCTTCGGCCAGCAATGATCTTAGACCCGGCGGCAGGTTTACCTATCGTATGGAAGCCAGAGATGGTAGCATGGGTTTTGACCTGGGTGGCGTATATGAAGTAGTGATTACCAATGATCGTTTACGCTATCGCTTGGATGATGACCGTTTGGTACACGTACTGATGGTACCCGAAGCAGACAATACCCAAACCCGTTTGGTAGAGATGTTTGAAACCGAAACCCAAAACCCGCCCGAGTTACAAAAGCAGGGATGGCAGGCCATTTTGAACAATTTTAAATTGTACGTTGAAGGTCACGCATAGCAAAACGGGAAAAAATTTCCCATAATGGGAAGAGATTGGCAATTGATCAGTTTGCTATATGAATGATTTTCAATCACTTAAAAGAATTAAATCCGTTGGCACGGAATTGGCGTATATAGATATGAATCCAATCCGCTGAAAAGCATATCCATCCAATTCCTTGAATCCCGCAGGGACGCCTGCGCAAAAAATTAACCCCCACAGAAAATGTGGGGGATTTTTTTTGCCGATTCCTTTTTACTAATTGCAGATTCTTTGGAAAGAAGCGGGGCAATCAGCCAATACTTTAGCAGCTGTATATAGGCAGTAGTCTTACTGCTTTGCATATTGTCTTTTTTTGTTTGTATTCAGCTGCAGCAGGCTGAATGAACCCCGGAGCGGCTTTTGCCATTCCGGTTTTTGTTTTAAGAGGTTTCATCCAACTTATGTAAACGCAACAAGAGCATACCCATGTTTTGATAGGGCGGTATATAATCCTTGAAATAACCGGCGGCCTTTGCATCCTTATTCAACTTGTTACCGAGATTCTGCCAAAACGGTTTCCATTGTACACCTGTTCCAAAAAGCATGGCATCATTAAACATTCGTAACAAAGGCTCATTCACCAACTTAGAACCAATCTGCTTGGTAGCGATGACTTGTGCATCGGGACTTCGATAAATCACTTCACTCAAGTTTTTATGTCCGCCGCAAGAACCCAAAATAGCCAATCGTGTTGCAGAAGTAATTCTATCTATTGTATGCTCTACATGATAACTATGTCCACGATGAATGAGGATATGGGGCTGCACACCTTGTTGATCTAAATACCGACTCAAAGAATCGATGGCCATCAAATCTTTTCCTTCATCATTGCTCAAAGGCAGGTTGGCATAAATCATCATCGGTGCTCCAGTCAAAGCACGAAGTGTAACCCATAAACCATTCCGCTCCTGCTTCCACTGCTTTGCATCTTTAAAGCCACTCATGAAATTGTCGAATGATGCTTTCCCATCTTCATCGCCATAGAAAAATACCTGCTGCACTACCTCTTGGTTTTTTTGCTCTACTTCTTTCCGTGTTAAATTCAGATACGGCGAGAGTATCTGTGTGCGCTTTCCGGCTTTGTCATCTGCTACGGTATTGTAGATCTGTTGTAAAAGTCCGTATACATAAGTGCCATAATAATTAACTGATCTACGGCAGTAAGTTTTATTCACTTGCAGCTGCACTTTAAGCTCATCAGACAAAACAGGATTGGCCATAATACCCGGTATAGCTTCTGCTACGTCCATCGCTTCATTGAGTGTGTAGTCGGTACTTCGCTCAATACCTGTCACAAATCGTTTCAATAAATTTTTTGCACTATCCGTAGGCATACTGCTCAATAGTGTGCTGAAGTTGTTGTAGTAAACTGTTGTTTGAACAAATTTTCTGAACACCACATTATTTACACGATCAAATAACTCATGTGCGTTTTTCTTTTGATAAAAAGACATGAGCTTATTGTAGGTATACAAATAACTAGAGGTATAAAAAGCCGCATCACCGCCAACAATGATGAAGTACAAATCTTCCGGGCGCAATCCTTCCAAACTAAAAAATCGCTGCTTATCCGATTGCTCGTGCAATTGATTCATCTGACTTACATAGAAATCAACTGCATATTTTCTAATATAGTAACGAAGCGCGCCTGTGTAATACACTTTTTTACCTGCCAGCATTTCTCCCCGCAGATACAAGACTTCATCTACTAGTGCAGCAAAATAGGCTGAGGGTGTTTGCCTTAATTGATCAATACGTTCCTTGGTAATTTCTCCACGCAATATTTTATAAGCAAAAGGCAAATAGTTTTTCTTGTTAGGGCTTGTAGATAGTTCAGCCACCATGCGCACCAGCGGATGTTGATGTTGCAGTAGATATTGCTGCGCCTGTTGCTTAGACGATTGTTCAAAAAGATGTAAGATGATTTCTGGTTGCTCATTAGCCACCATGAATGCCAGTGTATCGATGTATGGAAAGTTTCGATGCTCAATGGCATAGTCGGCTATCTTCTCAGGATCGCGTTGCAATTTTTTCAGCATCGCTATATCCTTGATGGCGGGATATTGAGGGAAATCGCTGAAAGCCAACAGCATTATCTCGGTTCTTGGAACACCAAAGCCAGTAAAATACTGCTGCCAGTTTCCATTGTGTAAGAGATTGTGCCAGATTAGCGGAAATTGCTTCATGGCATCTGGTAAGAGAAATACCTCATAGCGTTTCGCTTTCAAATCGGCCCTTATACGCTTCAGGAATAAAGCAAGACTCTGTGAAGCCATGGATTTTGTTGCATCTGTACTGATGCTGTCTTTGGCGATAACACGTTGTAAGCTATCAACGGTTAATCGTGAAAAACGCAATAAGGCTGGTTTTACATCAATATTGATGGATGATTCCAATACAAACTTTCGAAAGGCATTTTGCTCGGCCTCTACATTTCCAACGCTTGCTTGATAACTATACTGCGCTTGCAGCTGCATGAAAAGAAGACAAGACAAGAGCAATAAAGGCAATTTCCTCATGCACAATGGTTTACTAGTAAAATACAGAATATTTTATATAAAAGGCTTAACCACATGATTGTGTGATTGCCAGCATTACTTAATCTGGGTTACTTTGTAGAAACTAACGGCATGCTACACTTTACAGGAACAAAATTCAGGTTCTATGCTTTTATCAGCATGCTCTTATTGGTATTTGTGCACGGGTACAATCTGCAAAATACCTACTTACAACCTTTTTCCTGCGTTGAGGAACCGCTCAACCTTACCACTTTTACTGAGTATTTTCTAGCAAACGGATTGTTTCGTTTTCGTATACCCATGCTATTCATCATTTCAGGTTATCTATATGCAATGCATGATAGCAAACCATGGAAGCAACGCATGGGTAAACGACTCCGCACCTTGGGTCTTCCTTATTTAATCTGGAGTGCGGTGGGTATGCTCATCACCCTGATATGGCAATACTTTCCCTTCACGATGCAGTTTTTACAACAGGCACAGCTAGATCAAATGGGAGATAACAGGCCTTATTGGGAAATGACTTGGCAGCAGTTATTAGAAAGATGGACACTAGCGCCAATTGCATTTCAATTTTGGTTTATCCGTGTATTATTGATTTATAACGCGATCTATCCCCTCCTCCGTTGGGTGACTCAGAAAGGAGCACTCATCTGGTTTTTGATCATTGGGTTTTTCTGGTTAGTAACTGCCAACGTGTATTTTCTGGAAGGAGAAGGCTTGCTCTTTTTCAGCTTAGGTATTTGGCTACAAAAAAGAAACAACTGGATAGAAGAAAAACCCAAATGGATATTGATGCCTGCAGTTTGGATTGTATTCATTACAACAGCATTGGTAAAGACCTTTCTTGCGTTTAAACTATCTTCTGCAGCAGCCAGCAGTTTTTGGATTTTATCCGTCTTGCATAAAACAACTGTATTCACAGGATTGATCGCGGTTTGGTATGGACTGGATGCTGTGGTGAAATGGTTTAAACAACAACCATGGCTGGTTTGGATGAGCGGGTTTTCTTTCATCATTTATGCGCTGCACAATCCTTTGGTAAACTACTTGATGCGGATGAGTACGCAGTTCACGCAGTCCTTTGCTTATCATCGATTATTCAACTTTCTGGTAGTACCCACGGTTGTAATACTATTGTGTATTGCCATAGGCGCCATCTTCAGAGCAGTATTACCTAAGTGGTATGCTATTACCACTGGAGATCGTGGACTTCAATAAGCTAATTCACCATTATGCTAGAAGACAATAAAAAATCCCTACTCATTGCCTCTCTATTATTGCTGATCCCAGCAATGACCATTTACTATGGTAAAGCATTATCGCAGACAGCAACAGGCTTAAGGTTATGGGACTGGTCAAACCTCTTGTGGCTATTGCCACTGATTCCATTAACCGCCCTGCAATCTAAAGCGGGACTGCCTTCTATTGCCAGTGCAGATCAACACGCGCGCAGGATGTATCAAAAAGTATTGCTGTGGGGCATGGCTTTTGGTATAGCCGATGTACTGGTGATAAAGTTCTTATTACACCCACAGCCCTATACTAGTCTACCGCCCTTTCTACAGCCGTTTCCTTACAGCATTTTTTTGTATTGCTCTGGTGCACTGGAAATTGAGCTTTGGTATCGCATGATACCCCTGACTATTTTATTATTGGTCGGAAAAAAATGGATTGCCCCAAAATGGCAAAACCAATTCTTCCTACTAGTAGCCATATTAACCGCTTTGAGAGAGCCGCTAGAACAATGGCCGGATGGCGATTGGTGGTTTATTGTCTATGCTTTTAGCACGGGCTTTGCAATGAATTTTTTACAAGCATGGTATTACAAAAAAGCGGGCTTTCTGGCTTCGTTGATTTTACGCCTTGGCCATTATTGTATCTGGCACATCTTATTAGGTATTTATGTTGAGCAGTTTGAGCTGATTCGGTAAATCGATTTTTACGTATTGAATAGCTGGTTTAAACAGGCAGCAATTACCATCTTTTCACATATTCATGCGGTTGTAAAAACTTACGCAAATAAGCATGTTTGCAAAAAAACATGCGACCATATTTATTGCTCTCTGCACTAGCCTTAATACTGGTGTCTTGCAGCAAACAACCGATAACGCCTGCAAATCCGGCGCCTCCTGCCGATATCACTTATCATCAATTGAAGGATACTACACTAAGATGGGGTGCCGATCCAATTGTGTATGACTTCGATAATAATCAACGCTTTGACCTCGTGTTCTATACAGAACTGGTTGGCGACTTTATCAATAAAACCGATAAAAGAAGATACCTCGTACTCAGTAGTATCACTACGCGCTTGCCGGTGAGTCCGGAAGAAACCGTACCCGCACTACAAAAAAATGCGTCGATTGGTACAACAGTTACTGGACATAATTGGTATGAGTTTTCAGAAGTGGCTTTGATAGAAAGACATGAACATGAAACAGGAACGGTACAGTGGTTTGGTAATTGGCTGGGGCAATCCAGAAAATACCTGCCTTTTCAGCTGGTAAAAGCACAACAGGTACACTATGGATGGGTTGAAATCAGCACCAATGTCCACAATGGCACCATTACCCTACATCGCGCAGCCTGGTGTACAACACCCAATAAACCCATTCTTGCAGGTCAGTAAAACATTTTTATGAAACAACTAAGCTTAATCATGTTAGCATTATTTATGGGATGTGTAACATTTGCACAAACACACCCGTATAAAGAAAAGTTCCACTTTACGCTGGGTCAACAAGATACAGTGGGTGGATATACACAGGTGATTAGAACGGGTAATACAATCTATGTGTCTGGAACAGTGGCTACCAACATCACCGAGAAAGATGTGGCTTATGTGTACAAGGTGATTGAGAAAAGCCTAGCGCATTTTGGTGCATCACTAAAACATGTCATGAAAGAAACCATATACACTACCGATATAGAAGCGATGAAGGCTTTGAATCACGTGCGAAAAAAAGCCTATGGCGGTGATTATCCAACTTCTACTTGGGTACAGATAAGCAGACTGTTTATGCCCGAGGCAAAGCTGGAAATTGAAGTGGTTGCGGTATTGCCCGAAAACAAATAACCATGCATACAGAAATCAATCAACTCAAAAAGCAAATCAGATACTTAAGTCTTGGTTTGCTTAGTTGCAGTATGGTGCTGACATTTTTTATTGTCAGCAGCTTCACAAAAAACGACGATTCAAAACTGATTCGTACCAAGGGTATCATTATTGAAGATAGTTTAGGTAGAGACAGAATCCTGATTGGTGCACCTATTCCTTCTTCCCGATACAGAGTAAGAACAGATACAGCACTCGTTAGAAAATACTGGGCTAAGAACTATGATGATCCTAATCAATACATGGAATGGTATAAAAACTATTACCATAGTACAATTGGTATGGTTGTTATGAATGAGCAAGGTTTTGATCGCGTACTTATGGGTGATAAACTTGCAGATCCAAACAGTGGCAAAAGAATGTTTGAATCTTCGGGTATGACTTGGAACAATAAAGAAGGTTGGGAAATGGGCGGACTAGGCGTGAACACCGCTAAAGATGGTAAAGCCAGAAGTATTATGGGCGTAGATGACGGACAGGGAGAAGCAGTACATGTGATAGCTTTAGAAGATGGCACCAAGGGTTTGGTGATTGGCGGCGAAAATGGCCGATTACTCATTGGCATGTCGAAGCCCAACGGTGCTTGGTTTCAAAACAAAGAAGCATTTACAGGTATCAAGTTCTTTAATAACAAGGGACAATTGGTTTGGGAGCAGTCTATGCAAGGCAAGCAATAAATATGTGATAGCGGTATTCTAAAATACCGCCAGATTCACATTATCATGTGATTTTCATCGTGCAGCAACTCATCTTGTTTTGCATACAAATCAAAACATATGAAGCTGCATTTTTTATTGAAACAATTATTGAGCGTAACAACAATTCTGATAATTGTTAGTGCCTGCTCAAAGAAGCATACGATTATTCCTGATCAACCCACAACAATAGCACCAGTAAAAGCAGGTTTTGTGAACGAACAGGTACAGGTGACAGAATCTGCGCCAGGAGTTGAAACACAGATCCAACTCTCTGCACCCAGTAGCAAGGAAGAAAAAATCGTTTTGAAGATCAATGCGCAAACAGCGCAATACGATATTGACTTTACCACTATCCCTGTTGCTGTAAATGGATTCATTGAAATACCTGTTAGTCGCGGAAGCAGGGCAGTAGCTGTACAAATTATTCCTGTTAATAACCGAATCAAAAATGGCGAAAGAATAGTTGTGTTAGAAATTGATGCTCAAAAAAGCAGTATTGCAGCAGATAGCAAGCACAGCACAAGACTCCAGATTGTAGATGACGAAACAAATGCAATCATTGGCTTTGCGCAAAACTCGGGCAAGGTGAACGAGTCTAGTAATCAATTCAAAGAGGTTGTATTGCAGATTAGTCCTTTAGCTGTATCTGATGGTTATGTAGATATTGGATTCAATGCTGCGCATGGTAGCTATGGCATACATTTTACAACTAGTCCCGAAGTACAAAACGGCCATATCCGTGTACCGGTGCGTATGGGCGAAACAAGTGTGCGCTTTTATGTAAAGCCAGTGAATGATCAACAAATACAACCCAATAGAAGCATTCGTTTTGGTGTAGCCAATATTAACGGAGCTATGGAGATGGGTATGACCAACCTATATACATTAACCATTGAAGAAGACGATCAACAAGCTCCCACACAAACAAAAATTGCAACTTTAAGAAGCGGCTATTCAGGTACACCCACTTATTTGTTCAACGATATAAGCATTGGTGGAACAGTTACCTCGGTAAAAGATAATATTGAATCTACTGTCGCATATGTTGAGGATGAAACGGGCGGCATTGCTATTCACTTTAATCAGGCACATAGCTTAAGGCCTGGCGAAGTGGTTCGTATTCAACTGCAGCAGGGCACAACGCTGAGAGAACGCAATGGCGCATTAGAACTTAGCACTGTGCAACAAAGCGATGTTCAGGTACTAGGATGGGATTTTACCATCGCAAAAACATACACACTGAGTGAATTATATCAAGACGCCAATAAAGAAGGCCAGCTGGTAAACCTCACTGATGTAAGATTCACGGAAGCAAACGGTCAATTGAGTTTGTATGGTGATCGCATCATTAGCGATGGGCAGAGAACAGCTATAGTGAGAACACATGCTTTTGCAAGTTTCCGTAATCAGCTTGTTCCGATCCACAAAGTGAGCATCACTGGCATCCTCATCTATGACCAAGGCACCTACATCATTATGCCATTAACAGGGAGTTCTATACGCTAATCATGGCAAGATTCACATATTCATGTGAGACATGAAGGAAGCTGTAAAAAATAGTTTTGTCAAAATTTAAAAAGAATACAAATGAAACAATTATTCATGGCAGGTGCACTGCTTCTAAGTTTGGCAGCAAGCGCACAAGACGGAGAGAAAAAGAACTTAGTAAAAGTAAACATGCTGAGTCCTTTGGTTAGAACTGGTTCTTTTTTCTATGAAAGAAAAATCAGCAGCAACAGCTCATTACAACTAGGTGTTTTTTATACAGGCAGCAAGTTTGATGAACTGAAGTTGAGAGGTTTTGGTATCACACCAGAGTTTCGTTATTACGCCTCTGAAAAAGGTGCAATGCAGGGTTTTTATCTTGGACCATTCCTGCGTTATCAGAACTATGAGCTCACTGAACTGAATAACAAAGGCAAGCTGAACACTTTTGGTGGTGGCTTATTGATTGGTAAGCAGTGGATTTTCTCTAAGGGCATCAGCCTGGATATTTTTGCAGGCCCTTCCTATAATTCTGGTTCAGTAAAAGTAACCAACGGTACAGACAATTTTGATCTCCCAGGTGGCGTGAATGGCTTTGGCGCAAGAGCTGGTTTAACCGTAGGTATCGCATTCTAATTTCATCACTCGCAAGCAATGTTTAAACAGCATTGCTTGCTTCATATACCCTTACATGAAAAAGATATTATTCGCTGCCGGCATGCTAACAATGATCGCCTGCCAACAAACAGCAAAAACCAATACAGCAAGTCTGCCGTTAACAGACACCACATTAATCAATCAAGGAAAATACTTGGTAAGTGTTACCGGCTGTAATGATTGTCATACATCCAAAGTAATGACCGATCATGGTCCAGCTTTAGATAGCAATCTCCTCCTTGCCGGCCATCCTGGTGCATTGGGTTTACCGCCTGCTGATCCTGAAACCGCTAGAAACTGGGCTTTGTTTCACTTCAATGGTACAGCTGTAAAAGGTCCATGGGGTACTTCTTTCGCAGCCAACCTTACACCCGATTCAACCGGCATTGGCTTTTGGACAGAAGAACAATTTGTTCGTGCATTTCAACATGGTGATGCAAAAGGTATTGCAGGTAACAGAAAATTATTGCCACCCATGCCTTGGCAGGCTTATCAAGCAATGAAGCCGGAAGATGTGCGTGCTATTTTTGCTTATCTCAAAAGTATTCCGCCTGTTAAAAACGTAGTGCCCGAACCTATTGCACCTCAGCCTTAATCTGTAACTTAACTGTTACAAGCATGCGCAAACTAATTGTGTATATCGCTATGAGTGTTGATGGCTTTATCGCCGGCAACAATGATGACCTCAGCTTTCTGCAAAGTGTTGAGCAAGAAGGAGAGGATTATGGCTATGCTGATTTCATACAAACCATTGACACGGTTATCATCGGTAGAAGAACCTATGATACAGTCATGCAATTAACCGATCAGTTTCCGCATGCGGACAAACAATGTTATATCATCTCATCAAAAATGCAGGAACCCAAGGGCAAGCTGCACTTTTATACAGGTGACCTGAAAGAATTAGTAACACAACTGAAAAAAGAAACAAGCGATAAGCATATCTTTTGTGATGGTGGCGCAAGTATTGTACAGCAATTACTGCGTTTACAATTGGTTGATGAATTAATCGTCTCTATCATTCCTGTCGTATTGGGGGATGGTATTCGTTTGTTCGGTGATAATACTGCGATGCAGCCTTTACGTCTTCAAAGCAGCAAAGCCTATCCAAAAGGACTTGTACAGTTAACCTATCAATTTGGCGCCTGATATGCAGCAAGTGTTTATTATTGGAGGAACCACTTTTGACCATATTGTACATCTGGAACAATTACCTGCACCAGTACCAACTACTATTCATGAAGTACCTTTTCATGAGGGCTGTGGTTCTACCGGTGCGGGTAAATCACTTGCATTGACAAAGCTGGGCGTTCCCAATACCTTGTATTCGGTAATTGGTGATGATGCTTATGGTATGCAGATTGTTTCTTTTCTGCAAGAATCAGGTGTTGACTTTTTTTATGCGCTTGATCCCAAAGGCACGGAAAGACATATTAATATCATGGATGCAGATGGTGGCAGAATTTCTATGTTCATTACCCAGTCGTCTGAAAACATCCAACACAATATTGCTGCTATACAGCAGGCAATACAGAAAGCGGATATAGTGGTGTTGAATATCATTAGTTATTGCAGACAGCTTATTCCACTACTTAAAACTGATGCAAAACCAATTTGGACTGATCTGCATGATTATGATGGACACAATGCTTATCACCAAGACTTTATCAATGCTGCTCAATACATCCACTTAAGCTCTGACAATCTACAAGATTATCGATCAGTGATGCAGCAATTGATTGGTCAAGGAAAAGAATTGGTGGTCTGCACACATGGAAAAAAAGGCGCAAGCCTGCTTACGAAACAGGGAGAATGGATAGAGCAAGCGGCTTATCCTGTTGATAGAATTGTTGATAGCAACGGGGCTGGTGATAGTTTTTTTGCCGGCTTTCTCTTTGGTTGGATGCAGGATCTAGCTTTGTCAACTTGTATGCAATATGGTGCTATCTGTGGCGCGCTGGCTGTAGAAGACAAGCAATTGGTTAATTCAGGACTAA
>DALYHN010000044.1:0-12752 GCA_031970875.1 Chitinophagaceae bacterium | reverse complement strand
ATATCGTCGTGCTGACGAATATCGGTGAAGCACATAATGAGGGCTTTGTCAATCATGTGGCAAAAGCAAAGGAGAAAGCTTTGCTGTTTCAGCATGCTGGAAAGATAGTGGTTGGTGTAGATCAATTGCCTACTTCTTTTGCTGTGCAAGCTGCAAGTGCTACGCAACAAGTTTTCCGTTGGAGTAGAAAACAATCTGTAGAATTATTGATTACTGCTGAACAAATAGAGAAAGGAAAGACCACAGTTGCTGCAACTTATCTAGGTGAAGCGGTTCAAATTACGATTCCTTTCTCCGACCATGCGTCTATCGATAATGCGATTACCTGTTGGGCTGTTTGTTTGGTAATGGGCTATCCGCAAGCCTATATTGAGGAACGCATGTTGCACTTGCAAGCAGTTGATATGCGCATGCAATTGCGAAAAGCCATCAATAATTGTTTTCTACTGAACGATAGCTATAGTTATGATCTGAATGGTTTATCCGTTGCGCTGGATTATTTAGATCAACAGGCGGGTAGTGCTGCTAAGATGGCCATCGTGTCTGATGTATTGCAAACGGGAATGGATCAGGCAATGCGATATCAGCGTATTGCAAGCGAACTGCAGCATCGGGGTTTTACAACATTAATTGCAGTTGGTCCGGAAATGCTACATCACCAACAGGTGATACAACAACACTTTTTAGGAACGGTTTTGCATTGTGCTTCTACTGAAGAACTGCTAAAGCAGTTACAGCAGATGCCATTGCGCGATCAATATATTTTGTTGAAAGGTGCACGTGTATTCGAATTCGAGCGGGTGAGTCATTGGCTGGAGAAACAGTTGCATCAAACAAGTATGGAGATTAACCTCTCTGCATTAGCCTATAATCTGCAGCTGTATCAATCAAAGCTGGCTAGTGATGTGAAGTTAATGGCGATGGTGAAAGCTTTTGGCTATGGCAGTGGTGGCGCTGAAGTAGCACGTGTACTTGAATTTCATAAAGTACATTATCTCGCTGTTGCTTATGCCGATGAAGGGATAGAACTGCGCAAAGCAGGCATTGGCTTACCCATCATGGTGATGAATCCAGAGCCAGGCAATTTTGATAGTTTATTGAATTATAATCTGGAGCCTGAACTCTATAGTTTTTCTATACTGAATGCATTTATACAATACCTGCAATCGCAGGCAGTGCAACAGTTTCCGGTGCATATCAAATTTAATACAGGTATGAACCGTTTGGGTTTTGAGGTGGAGGAGGCTAATGCGCTGGCGCAGTTGCTAACAAAGCAACAGGAGATAGTGGTTCGTACTGTGTTTAGTCATTTGGTTGCCAGTGAAAATCCTGCCTTTGCAGATTTCACACTGCAGCAGGCTGCTGCATTTGAACAAGCTGCAGCCACAATAGCTTCGGTGTTGCCTTATCCATTCTTAAGACATTTGGCCAATACGGCTGCTATAGCACAGTATCCGCAAGTGCAGTATGAAATGGTGCGTTTGGGTATTGGTTTGTATGGCGTAGATCAAGAATCAGAACCGCTCGGACTTCAAACAGTTGCAACGCTTAAAACAACCATTGCGCAGATAAGGAAAGTGGCCGCAACCGAAACAGTAGGTTATGGCAGGGCTGGTAAACTGGAGCGCGACAGCCTAATTGCTACCGTACGCATTGGCTATGCAGATGGCTATTCCAGACGATTGGGTAATGGCAAAGCCTATATGCTGGTGAATGGGTACAAAGCGCCTGTTGTGGGCAATGTCTGCATGGATATGACCATGCTGGATGTAACGGATATTCCCAATCTTACCGAAGGGCAGGAGGTGGAAGTCTTTGGCCCGAATCTGCCGGTACAGCAAATTGCCCGCTGGTCGGATACCATTGCTTATGAGGTGTTGACCGGTGTTGGGCAACGGGTGAAGCGTATCTATGTAGCCGAGTAGTTTTAACGGAAATCTCCTATTCATCCCCCTATCTTTGCGGCAAAACAGGCGTTGTGAAAGCTAGACAAGTCATTTTACTCATTGCACTCATTATACTGGGCGATCAAGCTCTGAAACTATACATCAAGCTTAATTATTATGCAGGTGAGGAGCACCTGGTTTTGGGCCAATGGTTCCGTCTTCATTTTGTAGAAAATGAGGGTATGGCTTGGGGCTGGAAATTTGGTGGCGATTTTGGTAAGATTGCTTTAACCCTGTTCAGACTAGTCGCTGTTATCTGGGGCACATTCCTCATCAAAGGATTTATCCAGAAAAATTACCACAAAGGTTTTATCATCTGCGCATCACTGATCTATGCAGGTGCTTTGGGTAATTTGATCGATAGTATGTTTTATGGTATTCTTTTCGACGCCAGCGATCCATTTGTACAGAATGTGGCAGGCTTTGCGAAGTTAGGTAAGGGCTATGCAGGCTTCTTGCACGGTAAGGTGGTTGATATGTTGTATTTCCCACTTATCAGAGATGCGCATTATCCTTCCTGGTTTCCATTCTGGGCAGGTGAACCATTTGAATTTTTCCGTCCCGTATTCAATATTGCTGATGCGTCTATCTCAATCGGCGTTATTACGATCCTGATCTTCCAGAACAAATTCTTTGATAAGGAAGAACCTGTTCGTCATCCATTGGTGGAGACAAAGGCTGAAGTGAGTGATAATAATCAGATAAATTAATTGACCTTAAATCTTTTGAGTGTCGTCTTCAGATTGTCTGATGCACTGAAGATGATATCCTGATCCAATAATCCATAATCTTTGGCGTAATAGCTGTTGCCTTCTAGTACCTTAAAATAATCTATAGTAGATGGCGTATTGGGTTTAAAGAGAATAGTACGTTTCACTGTTATCACTTTGGAGAATAGCTGATTGGCGGCCACATAAGAACCGTCTCTCTGCATTATAGTAAATACGGCTTTTGCCTTACCCCAGTCTGCATCGATTTTGACGTCCATTGCTGGAGATTCCCATGTATAACCTACTTTGGCAGTATCTGTCAGGAAACGATATTCTACGAAGTCTTTTACTGAATCGAAAATGGTGATATAGTCAAAGTCAACAGTGCTATAAGCGTAGTAATTCCCCTTTTTGTCTTTACGGAAATAGTATTCAAAACCATCGCTGGTTTCAAAGATGTTGTATGTTGTTCCGTTGATAATGGCACTATCGCCGTAGGCATTCACAATCAATGAATCAATTGTGCGGGTTGAATTGGTATTGAAGAAGAAATCATATGCCCAGAATGAGCCTGCTGTCATAGGGAAGAAAGTACTGTCTAATAAATTACCGCCTCCACCTCCAGAACCACCTGGTACAGATGTTTTGATACTGAAAGAACAGAAAGAATTGGCCATTGTGATAAAGCCTGTTACTTCTACCGGTAGAATAGGCTTGCCTTTACCTTTTACTTTTAATACCTGTGTACCTGTTGTTGCTGCAAATCCAGAATCGGAGAACCACATACCGTTGATGGTATCTGATTTGATTTTATATCTTCCAGCAGAGGTGAAATTAACTTTTACGAGCAGATAGTTGCTATCGGTGAGTGCTGAGTCTGTAACGTAGCGGCCTTTCACTTCAATTTCCTGACAAGCGCCAAGAGTATCTTTTAATGTACCTGCAGCAACAGCGCCTGCAGCACCCGTCTCAAAACTGAGTTCCTTGCTACAGGCAACAAATAAAATGATGGCCAGTAGGGTTGATAGTAATGATTTGTTGCTAACCTGCTTCATAGAACGCTTTACGAATATCAGATATTTATCAGAGATTCAGTGCTGCCTGTGGCTGAATATTTCCTCCTTCCAGCAGGGCCTTTACGTTGTTTAACGTTGTATTGGCGATCTGGCTCATGGCTTCTGCAGTGAAAAATGCCTGATGTGCCGTTACCAGTACATTGGGAAAGCCCATCAATCTTTGTATTAAATCATCTTGAATAATGGTATCTGATAGGTCTTTGAAAAAGAGTTTGTCCTCTTGTTCATATACGTCAATACCCAGATAGCCCAGTTTGCCTGTTTTTAGTGCCTGAATCACTGCCTTGGTATCAATTAATCCGCCACGGCTGGTATTGATGAGCATCACACCTTGCTTCATGATTGATAAAGTATCTGCATTGATGAGGTGATGGGTTTGTTCATTCAGCGGACAGTGCAATGAAACAATATCGGCTTGTTGCAACACTTCCAGTAGGGGTAAATATTCCACGCCCAAGGCCTCCATTTCCTTATTGGCAATTAGGTCGAATGCCAATACGCGACAACCAAAACCAATCATGATCTTGGCAAAAGCTTTACCTATATTACCTGTACCAATTAAGCCTACTGTTTTACCATGCAGATCAAAACCCATCAAACCGTTGAGTGAAAAATTCTGCTCACGTACGCGATTATAGGCTTTGTGTGTTTTTCTGTTCAGTGTCATGATCATGGCTACCGCATGTTCTGCAACAGCTTCGGGAGAATAGGCTGGTACCCGACAAACTTTGATGCCGTGCTGCTTTGCTGCTTCGAGGTCTACGTTGTTGAAACCCGCACAACGAAGTGCAATCACTTTCACTTGCTTGGCAGCTAATGCCGCAATCACTTCCGCATTCACTTTATCATTCACAAAAACACAAACTGCATCGGTATGGTCAATTGCATTCACAATATGCGGGCCCAGATGTGTTTCAAAAAATTCCAACTCCAATCCATAAGCTGCATTGGTTTGTTGAAAGGCAGTTTTGTCGTATGGTTTGCTAGAGAAAAAAGTCAGCTTATTCGGCATCTTGCGCATTTTGGTAAAAATAAAACAGCCCCGAGTTATTCGGGGCTGTTGTGGAATCATTTGTGACGATTATTTCGGCAATTCGCCAACCATGTTTGCTGGAATCACCCATTGATCAAACTCTTCAGGTGTGAGATAGCCAAGTTTCACAGCCATCTCTTTCAGGGTAGTGCCTTCCTTATGTGCTTTCTGCGCAATCTCCGCTGCTTTGTAATAACCAATCTTGGTATTCAAAGCAGTTACGAGCATCAGTGAATTGTTTACATGCTTATTGATATTGTCATGCAAAGGCTCAATACCTATAGCACACTTATCGTTGAAGCTTACACAACCATCACCAATTAAACGAGCACTGTGTAAGAAGTTATAAATCATCACCGGCTTGAACACGTTCAGTTCAAAATGACCGGTAGCACCGCCAATATTGATAGCCACATCATTACCCATCACCTGTGCAGCAATCATCGTTAATGCTTCACACTGCGTAGGGTTCACTTTGCCAGGCATGATAGAAGAACCGGGCTCATTATCTGGGATGAATATTTCACCAATACCGCTTCTTGGTCCGGATGACAACATGCGGATATCATTCGCAATCTTCATCAAGCTAACAGCAACTGTCTTGAGGGCACCATGTGCTTCCACAATGGCATCATGTGCTGCCAATGCTTCAAATTTGTTTTCTGCAGTAACAAATGGTAAACCGGTTAATGCAGCAATATGCTTGGCAACAACAACGTCGTATCCTTTTGGTGTGTTGATACCTGTACCAACGGCAGTACCACCCAGCGCTAATTCGCTCAGGTGTGCCAATGTATTTTTAATCGCACGCAGACCATGGTCTAATTGAGAAACATAACCACTGAATTCCTGACCCAGTGTGAGTGGTGTAGCATCCATGAAGTGGGTACGACCAATCTTCACCACGTTCATAAATTCTTTGCTCTTAGCAGCAAGTGTATCACGCAGCTTCTCGATACCTGGGATGGTTGTTTCCACCAGAATCTTGTATGCAGCAATGTGCATAGCTGTAGGGAAGGTATCGTTAGATGATTGTGATTTGTTCACGTCATCATTCGGATGCAAAAACTTATCCTTATCTGTTAACACACCACCATGCAATACGTGTGCGCGGTAAGCAACTACTTCATTCACGTTCATATTGCTTTGGGTACCGCTACCGGTTTGCCAAACCACGAGTGGAAATTGATCATTCAATTTGCCTTCCAGAATCTCATCACACACTGTGGCAATAGCCGCTTTCTTTTCATCAGGCAAAACACCCAGTTCATTGTTGGCCATTGCTGCTGCTTTTTTCAGGTAAGCAAATGCTGCAATGATTTCTTTAGGCATTTTATTGATGTCCTGCGCAATGCGAAAATTGTCGATACTGCGTTGCGTCTGTGCACCCCAGTAAACATGAGCAGGTACCTGTACCTCACCCATCGTGTCTTTTTCTATACGATACTCCATACGGCTAATTTTGTGCCGCAAAGTTACCCGCTTTCTTTCAGGGAAAGTGTAAAAATCATACTTTCATCTACTGAAAATTTTATATATGAAAAAAATCCTGCTGCTGGTAATAACCGCATTCTGCTTAGCATTTGCAATCGCACAAACCAAGTATAACTGGCAAACAGCCAGTTCTGGGGGATACAGCTACAAAACTGTGGCCAACGACCCCACCAAAACCCGGTTTTACAAGCTGAAAAATGGGCTTAGCCTGATTCTAACCGTGAACAAAAAAGAGCCGCGCATTGCTGTACAAATTGCAGTAAGGGCGGGTAGTAATACAGATCCTGCTACACATACCGGTTTGGCTCACTATCTGGAGCATATGTTGTTTAAGGGTACGGATAAATTCGGCACCCTCAACTGGGCAGAGGAAAAAAAGCGCCTCGATAGTATTGATGCCTTATATGAGCGATACAATACCACTACTGATGCTGTAGCGAGAAAGGAAATCTACAAGGAAATTGACCGCGTATCCGGTGCTGCTGCCAAGTTCTCCATTGCTAATGAGTATGATAAAATGATGGCGGCAATCGGTTCTCAGGGAACCAATGCGCATACTTATGTGGAAGAAACTGTTTATGAAGAAGATATTCCTGCAAATGCACTGGAAAAATTTATGGATGTGCAGGCAGAGCGTTTTCGCAATCCTATTCTACGCATCTTCCATACAGAATTAGAAGCGGTGTATGAGGAGAAAAACAGAAGCCTCGACAACGACGGTTGGAAAGTACAGGAAGCGGCTATGGCTGCAATCTTCCCAACCCATAATTATGGACAGCAAACAACGATCGGTACGATCGAGCACTTGAAAAATCCCTCTTTGGTTGCCATCAGGAATTACTACAACAAATACTATGTGCCTAATAATATCGCCATTGTAATGAGTGGTGATTTTGATTTTGATAAAGTGGTAAAACTTATCGAAACAAAATTCGCCTACATGAAGCCTAAGCCGGTACAGGAATATGCCGGTCCAAAGGAATCACCAATCAGTGGCCCGGTTGTCAAAGAAGTTTTTGGACCAAGTGCGGAACTTTTAAGAATGGGCTGGCGTATCCCTGCGAATCATAGTCGTGAAGCCATGCTGGCTTTACTGGCATCTAAGATTCTGTACAATGGTAAAGCAGGTTTACTTGATCTGAATTTGAATAAGCAGCAAAAATTACAAGCTGCTGTTGCTTTTGTGAATCAGTTTAAGGATTATGGCATGTTTGTGATGAATGCCACACCTAAACAGGGACAAACATTGGATGATGCCAAACAATTATTATTAGAGCAAATTGCCTTATTGAAGGAAGGAAAGTTTGACGATGGATTAATCGCTGCTATTGCAGCAAATGAAAAACTGGCAGAACAACAAGGTCTGGAAAATAATTACAATCGTGTAGCTGCATTGGTAGATGGCTTCATTAAGCACAAAGGTGAAAAATGGAATCTGGATGTAGCGCAAACGGATATGTTGGCTTCGGTTACCAAGCAGGAATTGATTGCTTTTGCAAAGACATTTTTCACAGACAACAATTATGTTATCGTCTATAAGCGCAAAGGCGAGGACAAGAATATTGTGAAAGTAGAGAAGCCTGCTATTACACCGGTAGAAACCAATGCTGGTAAGCAATCGCCATTTGTGCAAGCTTTTATGGCGAAGCCACAAGGCAAGATTGCACCAGTATGGCTTGATTTTAGTAAGGACATGCAGCAGTCAAAATTGGGTAACCAGGAGTTGTTGTATACGCCTAATTCCACCAACAGTATTTTCCGCTTGTATTTCCGTTTCCCCATGGGTTCATGGAACAACAAGTTGTTGCCGATTGCTTTGCAATACCTGCAGTTTATTGGTACAGATAAAATGAGTGCAGAGCAAATCAGTCAGCAATTTTATCAACTTGCTTGTTCTTTCAGCGCACAAGCAGGTGGAGATGAAACAACCGTATCGCTTACTGGTTTGCAACAGAACTTTGGTGCTGCTTTAGGCTTATTGGAAAACCTGATCAGAAACGGTCAGGCAGATGAGCAGGCACTGGCTGCTTTTAAAAACCGACTTGCACGTTCGCGTTCAAACAATAAATTGAACAGACAGGTTATTACGAGTGCACTGAGAAGCTATGCGCAGTATGGAGCCAAGAATCCTTTCAATTATACATTGAGCGATGCTGAGCTGGCTGCATTGAAAGCAAGTGATCTGGTGCAGGTATTACATGATCTGTTCAATTACACACATTCAATCATGTATTATGGTCCGGAAACATTGGATCAGTGTAAAGCAAGTTTGGCCAAACTGCATGATGTATCTGCAGTCAATAAATCTATTCCTACAGCACAGCAGTTTGCTAGAACAAAACAGGATAAGAATGAGGTATATTTTGCACAATACGATATGGTTCAGGCCGAATTGTATTGGCTGAGAAACTTGGATACATACGACCCGAATAATGAGGCCGTAATGAATGCTTTCAACACCTATTTTGGCACAGGGATGGGCGCCATTGTATTCCAAACCATACGTGAATCTAAGGCATTGGCTTATTCAACTTATGCAAGTGTACAAGCACCACAGAAGAAAGATGATCAGTTTATGGCCATAGCTTATGTGGGTACGCAAGCCGACAAGATGAAGGAAAGTCTGACAAGTATGAATGAGTTATTGAATACACTGCCAATGAATCAGCAGAACTTCAATAATACCATGAGTAGCCTGATGAAGGATATGGAGACCGAGCGAATTGATAAGGACAATATTCTGTTCAGTTTCTGGGCTGCACGCAAAAAAGGTTGGCAGGAAGATCCACGCAAAGCTTTCTATGCACGCTATCAACAATTACAACCACAGGATCTGGTACAATATCATGGAACTAATCTGAGTAATAAGCCATGGTCTTATTATGTATTGGCTTCTGATAAGAAGATTGATATGAATGAGTTGGCCAAGTTTGGCGACGTGAAGCGGGTAAGTCTTGAAGAATTGTTTGGATACTAGTACTTAAAAAAGGGAACCAAATGGTTCCCTTTTTTAATGCGTTTATTTTCCTGTAAAGACAGCTTTTCTTTTTTCCAGAAAAGCAGTAGTGCCTTCTTTCATGTCTTCTGTACCAAAGCAAGTGCCGAAAGCGCTTACTTCAGTTGCATAACCATCTTTGGATTCGTCCCAAACAGCATTGGCAGCAGCAATACAACCGGCAACGGCTAAAGGTGCTTTGCTGTTGATGACTTGCAGAATGCTGATGGCTTTGTTAAGCAGTTCTTCTTGCGCAACTACATAATTCACTAAGCCGTATTGTAAAGCAGTGCTAGCATCAATCATACCTGCACTCATCAGCAGTTCTAATGCACGGCCCTTGCCAATCAGCTGTACCAAACGTTGTGTACCACCATAGCCGGGTATCAAGCCAAGGTTTACTTCTGGCTGACCGAATTTGGCATTCTCACTGGCAATACGAAAATGACAGCTCATGGCTAATTCGCATCCGCCACCCAGCGCAAAACCATTCACACAGGCTACCACTGGTTTGGGACTGCGCTCTATTTTGAAGAAAATATCCTGTCCTTTTTTAGCAAGTGCTTGTCCCTGCTCGGTAGATAAGCCCACAAACTCACTGATATCGGCTCCGGCTACAAAACTTTTGGGGCCAGCGCCAGTTAAAATCACTGATTGAATAGCTGCATTGCTGTAGACTTCATCCATCACCTGATCCAGTTCCTGCATCACTGTTTTGTTGAGTGCATTCAGTTTATCGGGGCGGTTGATGGTAATGGTGAAAATACCGTTATCGAGGCTGGTTAATAAAGTTTCGTATGACATGGCAATGATTTTTCGCAGCGAAGATAGGTGAAGGTTTTATCTTCATACCATGCAATGGGTTCAAGCCATCATCTATTTAGGAACGTTTGTCTTTGCCGTTACCGGGGCATTAAAAGCCCGTACCCACCAGATGGATATTTTTGGTGGCGCAGTATTGGCATTTGCCACGGCTTATGGTGGCGGTACTATTCGCGATCTGCTGATCGGCATCAGGCCCGTAAACTGGGTCAACGATTATTTGGCTTTGATGCTTGTGCTGAGTGCGGTGATTATTACATTTTTGTTCAAAAGCAATCTGCGTGAATTCAGGCGATTTATTTTCTATACTGATGCAGTTGGTATCGGACTGTTTACTGCAGGTGGTATTCAAATCAGTCTACAGGCAGGCGTGAATGAGGTCTATGCCATTATTATGGGTGTGATCAGTGCTACATTCGGTGGCTTGTTAGCAGATATTCTTAGCAATGAAGTGCCTGCTTTATTAAAGCGTGGTGAATTGTATGCAACCGCCTGTTTAATTGGGGCATTCTCGTACATCGGTTTGAAGCACACTTCTTTGGATGCCGATATTAGTCTGCTGCTTTGTGTATGCGTTATTGTTGGAATACGTGTTGTGTCTAAATGGAAACGCTTGCGCTTACCGGATATTTAGAAGCTTCTGTTTTCTTTCACCCAATTGGTGATATAATCTGCAATCTCATGTGTATTGGTGCCTGGGTGAAATAGCTTGCCTACACCTAATTCATTTAGTGCATTGATGTCTTCATCTGGAATGATGCCGCCACCTGTTAGCAATACATCGGTTAGGCCTTTTTCATTCATCAGTTGCTTTACTTTGGGAAATACCGTCATGTGCGCACCGGAAAGGATACTGATACCAATGGCGTCTACATCTTCCTGCAGCGCTGCATTCACCACCATCTCAGGTGTTTGGCGCAAGCCGGTATAAATGACTTCCATACCAGCATCGCGCAGTGCTGTGGCAATTACTTTAGCGCCTCTGTCGTGCCCATCCAGTCCCACTTTTGCAACCAGTACTCGAATTGGTCTTGCGGCAGTTCCCATACTACATCGTTTAGACTGTAAAAATAATAACTTGTGCTCTGTGAAGATAGGTTTTGTGCTATTCTTTCATCATGATAATCATCAGCTATGCAATACAGACAGTTTGGCCGCACAGATTTACGTGTTTCTGAAATAGGTTTTGGTACTTGGGCCATTGGCGGTGCAGCTAATGTGGGCGGTATGCCAATAGGTTGGGGGCCAACAGATGATGCAGAATCCATTCAAGCGATTCATACTGCACTGGATGCTGGTATCAATTTCTTTGATACGGCTGACTTTTATGGTTTAGGCCATGCAGAAACATTATTGGGCCAAACACTGGGTAATCGGAAGGATGTAATTATTGCCAGTAAAGTGGGACAAAAAGTTGGTGCTGATGGCAAGATTGCGATTGATTATTCCAAAGAACATGTATTGCAAGCTTGCGAGCTGAGTTTGAAAAGATTGAAGCGCGACTGTATTGATTTTCATCACCTGCATGTAGCACGCCTAGAGCATTTACAAAATGGCGCTTGTATTGAAGCAATGCAACAATTGCAAAAAGAAGGGAAGATTCGTTATTGGGGTATTTCACTGCTCACATTCAACCCTTTTCCTGAAGCGGATTTCTTTCTTGCCAATCAGTTGGGTGATGGCTTTCAGTTAGTCTTTAACCTCATCAATCAAAAAGCTTTACCCATTATGCAGCAAGCTGCAGCTGCGGGTTATGGCATAATCGCCAGAATGCCTTTACAGTTCGGCTTATTGAGTGGGAAGATTTTAAAAGGTGCGAGCTTCGACAAAGATGATCACCGCAGTTTTCGTTTAACAGACGATATTATTGAGGCTACATTACAAGTATTGGATACCAAGGTTTGGCATTTGTGTAAGCAATACGATACCAATCCGGCAGCGCTGGCTTTGAGTTATATCCTAAGCTATCCGGAAATCTCTACGGTAATTCCGGGTATTCGTGTACCACATCATGTGGCATGGAATACACAGCACTTGGTGCAATTGGATGAAGCAGATAAAACCTATCTGCAATCGCTTTATGAAACAGATTGGTTACCTGTGTTAGATATGATGCAACAACGTGGTTGATTACTGCAGCAAACTCAAAGTGTGTTTGATGCGTGCAATGGTAGCATCTTTACCAATCATTGCGGCAATATCAAATACGCCCGGACCAAATTTGCCACCAACCAACATGATGCGGAAGGGGAGCATGAGTTCGCCTGGTTTCAATTCATTCACAGCAGCAATTTCTTTAAATGCTTTTTCCAAATCTGCTGCTTGCCAGAATTGTTCTGTTTCGTATGTGCGAATCAATTCAGTGAAGAATAAAGTCTTCTTTTCATCCCATTTTGGTTTGATAGCATCAGTATCAACTTTGGTAGGATCGCTAAAAAAATATCCAGCTTGTTGTGCAAAATCATTCAATAAAACGCAGCGATCTTTCACCAAGTTGATTACTTGTGCGATGAATGGTTCATCTGCATTTGCAGCACTATCACCCAAGACTTTTTTCACTTCAGGTAACAGTGTTGTAGCATCTGTTTGTTTAATCCATTCTTGATTGAACCACTTTGCTTTTTCAAAATCAAATTTGGCGCCGCCCTTGTGCACACGCTCCATACTGAAAGCTGC
>DALYHN010000043.1:0-12756 GCA_031970875.1 Chitinophagaceae bacterium | reverse complement strand
TAATGTGTATTTCTTACACACTCGTAATCAGTTGATTAAATGACAAAAATCATAGGGCTGTTCACAATTTTTCGATCTTTTGCAGCGTATTTACCCCTACATTTAGTCTACTATTAGAGATGCATTACGATCGCTTGCACATACAAGAGTTACAGCATGCTATTGCTACGAGCGAAGACCAACAGGCCTACGCAGAGCTGTTTGCAAGGTTTGCGCCACAGCTGATACGCTTCACAAAAGCAATTGTACAACAGCAGGAAGTGGCTGAAGAAATTGTATCAGATGTCTTCATCAGAATTTGGGAAAAGCGCAAATCACTCGACCACGTGCAGCATTTGAAAATGTATCTCTACGTATCTGCGAGAAATTTTTCACTCAACTATTTAAGAAGCAAGAATCGCCAATTCTCTTTGCAGGTAGAGCAATTAGATCTGGATATGGCTTCTTTCTACGCAGACCCACACGAAGAAGCGGTTGGTTCTGAACTCAGACATGAGTTATTGAATGCTGTTCAGCAACTGCCTGATCGCTGCAAAATGATTTTTAAGTTGGTGAAGGAAGACGGACTCAAGCAAAAGGAAGTAGCTGAATTGTTGCACCTTAGTCCCAAAACCGTTGAAAATCAACTCGCTATCGCTTTAAAAAAGCTGGCAGAAGCTGTGCAGGCTGCTGCTTTATTCCGCGTTAAAAAATAATTTCAATTAACTGATACTGCTTTGGGGGATATGGCGCTTTTTGGTGTCTTAGCAGTTTGAACCTGATTGTATGCCTGAAAGAATCTGGTATTTATTGAGCCTAAAACTATCTGGAGAAGCTACCAAAGCCGAGCTGGATGAGTTCTATGCTTTACTGGAAGCAAACCCTGAATGGGAGACTGCTATTCAGCAAATTACCCGTTACTGGTTGCAATCACCCATGCCCACACAGCAAGCGCAGTCTGGTCAAGACTTGTGGAATAAGCATCAGCAACGCATGCAGGCGGCTGGTATTGAATGGGCCGATCCTGAAGATGTGACTACTGCTGAGCTCGAAGAAATTTCCTTAGAAAGATCAACCCCCCGAATCTGGTTATGGCGCTCTTTGAGTGTTGCAGCAATTTTTCTATTTGCACTGGCTGGCTGGTGGATTTTCCGCCCGGCTAGTGAAACGAAGCGAGAAATTGCTGCCATCAACCAGAACCAAGTATCCACGCGCCCGGCTTCTAAAACCAAACTCACATTGCCTGACGGTAGTAAAGTATGGTTGAACGCTAGCAGTAAACTCACCTATGGCAATGGCTTTGGCGAAAAGCATCGTGAAATCTGGTTAGAAGGCGAGGGTTATTTCGATGTTGCTAAAAACAAACAGATTCCTTTTGTGATCCATACCTCTCGTATGGATGTACGTGTTACCGGTACCGTATTCAATGTTCGCGCTTATGCGCAGGAGCCTACTTCTGAAACAGCCTTGATTGAAGGTTCTGTAGAAGTAACTTTATCCAACGATAAGAGCAAGAAATTCTACCTCAAACCCAAGCAGAAATTGGTGGTGGATGAGCATGGCCTTGTCAACAGCGCAAAAGAGATGCCTAGCCTTCGCGTAACACCAGCGGCTTTCACGGCTAGTTTACAGGCTTTGGCGAAACCGCTTGAAGACAATCAGGTGGTGGAAACAGCTTGGGTATACAATATGCTTTCTTTCTCTGATGAATCATTTCGTCAGGTGGCCAATAAGTTCGAAAAATGGTATGCAGTGGAGATTCGCTTTGAAGATCCTGAGCTGGAGGAGCTGCGCTTTACAGGTAGTTTCCGTGATGAAACACTTTCGGAAGCACTGAAAGCCATGCAGTTAACCACCCCTGGAACGCCATTTGGTTTTGTGGTTAGAGAAAGACAAGTAACGATTCAGAAAGCCAGATGAAAAACTGATTGAAAGAACATGTAAAACGATTGTAAACATAAAGAAGGGAAAGATGCTGCCACATCTTCCCCCGATTTGAAAAACTATGAAAGAAACTTGCCGATTCCATCAGCAGCCTTCGAAGGCTAGCTGTTTAAGCTTAACCTTTTAATTTTTCAACATGAAAGTACACCAAAGACTGCTTCCGCGGATAAAAAAATCCGCAATGACTAAAATGATGCGGGCCATGAAACTGACGATTGCCTTTTTGCTGTTCGCTTGTCTCAATGTGTATGCTAATGGATTCTCTCAGACCAAAGTGTCTGTGAGCCTCCAGTCTGCAGATTTGAAACAGGCTTTGCAGCAGATCGAGAAGAAAACCCAGTTCAGATTCCTGTATAATCAGGAGATTCTGAAAAAGTCTGGGAAAGTATCGCTGCAGGTAAATAATGCGGCTTTAGACGAGGTGATGCAAAAGCTCCTCGCAGGTACTGGTATTAATTACCGATTATTGGATAACGACCTGGTAGTCCTCAATGTAGAGGAAGCTGCTGGTGTTCCTGCACCTCCTCCTGTTAGGGTGAGTGGTCGTATTACAGGTGCTGATGGCCAGCCTGTTTCAGGTGCCAGCATTACCGTAAAAGGTAGTAAGATTGGTACTGCAGCAGATGCTGAAGGCCGTTTTGCTCTAACAGTAGCAGATGATGCTACTTTGGTGATTTCTGCAGTAGGATATATTTCTCAGGAAGTATCTGTTCGTAACAGAACAGATATTAGCCTGGTATTGCAAGCTGCTCCTGCTAACCTGAATGAAGTGGTGGTGATTGGTTATGGTAACGCCAGCAAGCGCGACCTGACCGGTTCCATCGTAAAAATTGCAGGTAAAGAAGTAGCTGATAAACCCAACCCTAACCCTGTAGCATCTTTGCAAGGTAGAGTGGCTGGTTTGTCTGTAGTAAACTCAGGTACGCCTGGTGCTGAACCAGATATTCGTATCCGTGGTACAGTTAGTATCGGTGGTATTCGTCCGCTCTATGTAGTAGACGGTATCTGGAACGACAATATCAACTTCCTGAACCCTAACGATATCGAGTCTATCGAAGTATTGAAAGATCCTTCTTCACTGGCCATCTTCGGTGCGCGTGGTGCAACTGGTGTAATCGCCATCACAACCAAGAAAGCTAAGACTGGTCAGGTAGTGGTTAATTTCAACTCTACTTTCGGTTTCAAGAAATTGGTTGATAAAATCGCCATGGCGAATGCAGCTCAGTTCAAAGAGTTATTTGATGAAGAGCAAACCAATATTGGTGTTCCTACTAACCAGCGTTTTGATTATACGCCTTGGACTGGCAACACAGATTGGATCGATGCCATGACACGTACTGGTGGATATTCAGCCAACAACTTAAGCGTTAGCGCTAGCTCAGATAGAAACAAATTCTATATGGGTGTTGGTTTCATCACAGATGAAGGTGTGGTAAAGCATGAAAAATTACAGCGTGTTAACCTGAACCTGAGTGATGAATATAAAATCAGCAAGACTTTCAAAGTAGGATTTAATGTAAGTGCTACTCGTCAGCGCTTACCTTTCAGCCAAGCCAATGGTCTGTTGTATGATGCACGTCGCGTATTGCCTATCACAAGTCCATTTGATGCTACAAGAGGTCTTTACTCAGAACTCGCTATCCAGAATGCACAGATCAGCAACCCGCTGATGAATCTGGAGAATAAGTGGGACAAAGAACTGCGTTATGAAAATCGTGTTGTAGCCAGTGCTTTTGCTGAAGTAAACTTCCTGCGTCATTTCAACTTGCGCAGTGTATTGTATGTTGATGCCAGCAACCTGACTAGCAGAACATACAACCCAATCATCTACACATTTAACCCAGCAAACGGAGCAGGTAGTGCTTCATTTGTTGACAGAAATAACCGTTTCACCAGCGTATCTCAGAATACCCAAAACTGGTCAAAACTGCAGCAGGATCATATCCTGACCTATAAGCGCAATTTTGGCGATCATGGTCTTACAGCTATGGCTGGTTTAACTACATACTATACTGATTACCGTGGTCTGTTTGCTTCTGCAAGCCAGGCTTCAAACGGTGATCCTATTCCTGCCGATAAGCGTTTCTGGTATATCGACAATGGTTTTGTTGATCAAACAACACGCAGAAGTAGTTCCGCACAAACAGAGCGTGCACAGGTATCTGGCCTGTTCCGTTTCTTGTACAACTACAAAGGCAAGTACATGCTGAATGGTTCTTTCCGTCGCGACGGAACATCTGCATGGAGACCAGAAAACGGACAGTGGCAGAGCTTCTACTCAGTGGGTGCTGCTTGGGAAGCAACCAAAGAGAAGTTCATGGAGAATCAACAGATTTTCGACTTCTTGAAAGTGAAAGCTTCTTGGGGTATACTGGGTGTGCAGAACACTTACGGATTTGATTATCCTGCTTATCCTGCATTGCAATCAGGCAACACTGCCGTATTCGGTAACGTAATCGCGCCTGCATATTCACTTGCTTACAACGTGGATCAGAACCTGCGTTGGGAAACAGTGGATGCACGTGAAATCGGCGTTGAATTCAACATGCTGAAAAACAAACTGCATGGTGAAATCACTTATTACGACAAAACAACCCGTGATCTTTTGTCTCTGGTACCAGATGGTAACAACCGTCAGCGTTTGAGCAACGTAGGTACATTGAGCAACACAGGTATTGAATTGTCTGCTAGCTATTCACACAAAGTAAATAAGGACCTTTCTTTCACTGTAGGTGGTAACCTCACTACATTCAAAAACAAAATGGGTGAAACAACCTTCAAGCTTACTGCAAGTGAAGAAAGACCTAACCAAACTGAGCAGGGCTATCCTGTTGGTTACTTCTTCGGTTATGTAGTTGAAGGGTTGTATCAGAGTTATAACGACAAGCTTTCTTCACCAAGAGTAGTTGGTTATGAGTACGGTCCTGGCGACTTCAAGTACAAGGATGTAAATGGCGATGGTGTAATCGATTCTAAGGACAGAACTTTAATCGGTAATCCAACTCCTGACTTCATGTATGGTTTGAATGCCAATATCAACTACAAGGGTTTTGACCTGAGCATGGATTTCAACGGTGTATATGGTAATGAAATCTATCGCTTCTGGGGTAGCTCAGAATTGCCATTCACTACTTTCAACTATCCTGCATTCAAAATGAATCGTTGGAGAGGTGAGGGTACTTCTAACTGGGATCCAATCCTGGGTGCTAACAGAGCGATCAACCGTCTGCCAAGTACCTATGGTATTGAAGATGGTAGCTATTTCCGTCTGAGAAATATTCAGTTGGGTTACAACTTCAATTCAGCTGCATTAGCAAAAGCTTGGATCAAGAGTCTGCGTGTTTTCGTAAACGCTCAGAACTTGAAAACATGGAAGCGTAACTCAGGTTATACACCAGAGTTTGGTGGTACTGCTACTTCATTCGGTATCGATAATGGTAACGGTCCGCTGCCAATGGTTATTACAGGTGGTATCAACGTAAACTTTTAATAATAAACTTCTATAATCAGATAATATGAAAAGAAAAACCTTACTGTGGAGCCAATGGGTAATGGCTATTCTGCTGCTGGGAACGTTGGGTGCTTGTAGTAAGTTCCTGGACAGAAAACCACTAAACGCTACACTGGAAGACCTGAATCAAGGTGGTCTGGAAGGCCAGATCTATGGTCTGTATGGTGCAATCAGAAACGGTGATGTTGCCGGACAAGGTTTCGGTGGTATTCCTTGGCTGGCGATGAACAACTTCCGTTCTGATGATTCTGAAAAAGGTAGCTCAGCTGCTGATGGTGCAGACTGGGGTGTGATCTATGACCAGTTCCAGTATGTAAAAGACCATTGGAGCAATACTACTTATTGGGATCAGCACTATGTATTGATCGGTCAGGCCAATACAGCTTTGCAAATTGCTGATTCATTGAAACTCACAGATGCCGCTTCTCAAATCAACAGAGCTGAAGCACGTTTCTTCCGTGCCTTTGCCTACTTTGATCTGGTACGTGCATTTGGTGAAGTGCCTAAGATTGATTTCCGTGTATACAGTGCAGTAGATGCGCAGCGTCCAAAATCAAGTGTAGCTGAAATCTATACGTTGATTGATGCCGATTTGCAGTTTGCTGCTGCCAATCTTCCATCGAACTGGAAGAATGCTGCAGGTTCAAGCAGATTCCCTGGTCGCTTAACCAAAGGTGCTGCTCAGGCTTTGGCTGCAAAAACACAATTGTATCGTCAGAACTGGAGTGCTGCATTAACGCTTTGTCAGAGTGTAATTAGCTCTGGTGAGTACGCGCTTACAGGTAACTATGATGATATCTGGAAAGAAGCTGGTGAAAACAACAGCGAGTCAATTTTCGAAATTCAAGCAAGTATTGGTGCAAATAATGCCGATAACTATTTCAGCTGGTACGCTATTGCACAAGGTGTGCGTGGTAGTGGCGACTGGGATCTGGGTTGGGGTTGGAACACACCAACACAAAATCTGGTAGATGCATTTGATGCAAACGACCCACGTTTGAAATCAACAGTATTGTATTCTGGTCAGGCAGATCGTTATGGTAAAACCGTACCATCTTTCCCTGCTATTCCACGTATGTACTGGAACAACAAAGTATATCCAGAGCCTTCTATGCAAACCTTCACTGCAAACCGTCAGGGTGGTTGGATCAACCAGCGTGTGATTCGTTATGCTGATGTGATTCTGATGGCTGCGGAAGCTGCCAATGAATCTGGTAATGGTACTTTGGCTGCTAATTATTTGGAGCAGATTCGTGCAAGAGCAAGAGCCGGTGCTTCTGGTGTGTTGCCAGCAATCGCTTTTGCTAACCAAGCACAAATGCGTACTGCTATCCGCAATGAGCGTCGTGTTGAATTGGCAATGGAAGGAGAAAGATTCTTTGACTTGGTTCGTTGGGGTCAGGCCGTTACCGTTTTGGGTGGTCAGGGCTATCAGAACAAGCACAGATTCTATCCCATTCCACAGCAAGCTATCGATAACTCAGGTGGTAAGCTGATTCAGAATCCTGAGTGGTAATCAATACAAGTAGTCATTGACAAATCATAAATAAACTACAATGAAAAATAAGCTTCAAATATTCTTACACGCTGCCCTGTTGCTGATGGTGTTCAGCGCATGCCAGAAAATGGATCGTCCTAAACTGGGCGACTATGCCAAGGATGCGAATCCTCCCGGCGGTCCGCTGAAATTTTATGCAGCTTTCGATGGTGCTGATGTGGACAGTATCCGCGCCAATTTTGCTGCTGGCAATCCACTGACCTATGTTGCTGGTATTACCAAGCAAGCAATCAAAGGTGCTGATGGTAAAGCCATCTCATGGCCTTCTGCTAATGATTTTAAGCAGTCTACCAGTTTCTCTATGTCTTTCTGGATTAAGAATACTGCACAGGCTGGTAGAACAGAATTCCTGTTCTCACTGGTTGATCCAACTTACAATGGTTGGCACTACAGTGCTTTGTTCTTGTTGATGGAAAACCAAACAGCTACCAAGGCAACCATGAAATTGGGCTTGATGGATCAGTGGCTGGAAGGCGATTTCAATAAGCCTGTATTTGATGGTAACTGGCACCATATTGTGTATGTATACGATGAAGCAACTTCAAAGATGACATACTACTTCGATGGTGCTGTAGTAACTGGGATGACACCTACACAAACAGACGTGAAAAATGGTGGTGCGCCTAGAGGTAAGCTGAATTTTAGCAGAGCAGAGAAGTTCATCATCGGTGGTTGGAACAAGCATGCGAATGCAAATGGTCCTGGCGATGATTGGATCAAATCATTTACCGGAAGTCTGGATCAGTTCCGCCTGTATGGCAAAGCTTTGTCAGCTGCTGAAGTAACAGCGCTATACAACAGCAAATTGTAAATCGCCAAAGCGATATAATTCTTATAAAAAAGGGTGCCGGTTCTGCTGTGCACCCTTTTTTCTCCTAGTGCATTGAATACGGTAACTTACTAGTATGAATTTTAAACGCATTTTCTTTCTAGGCTTAGTATTGTTTGCAATCTATGCTTGTAATAGCGAGCAGGGCTTGTTTAAAGAACTTCCGGCAAGCAAAACAGGCATTACATTTCAGAATACACTGTACAAAAAAGACACTTTTAATATCCTCTATTATCTCTACTACTTTAATGGTGGCGGGGTAAGTACCGGTGATATCAATAATGACGGTCTTGCCGATGTATACTTCACTGCTAATCACCCTTTAGGAAATAAATTATACTTGAATAAGGGTGGAATGGTTTTCGAGGACATCACTGAGAAAGCAGGTGTTGCAGGTAGTTCAGAGTGGTGTACTGGTGTTACGATGGCAGATGTGAACGGCGATGGTTGGTTGGATATTTATGTATCTGCTATCAATGGCGTAAGAGGTTTGAAAGGAAGGAATGAGTTATTCCTCAATAATAAAAACGGCACTTTTACAGAAAGTGCTGCACAGTATGGATTGGATAAAGCAGGCTTTACAACACAGTCAGCTTTCTTCGATTATGATCATGACGGCGATTTGGATTGCTTTATCATGAATCATTCACAAAGACCGCATCAGAATATTTTGGATACTAGCCACAGGAAAGATGTTAGTGAAGCTGCCGGTGATTACTTGCTGCGCAATGATGTTGCTACAACAGGAAAGTTTACAGATGTAACAGCTGCGGCAGGTATCTCGCAAAGTAGTCTTGGTTATGGATTGGGTTTGGCTATCGCTGATTTCAATAACGATGGTTGGGAAGATGTATATGTAGGAAATGATTTTCATGAGAACGATTATTACTACATCAATCAAGGGAATGGCAGTTTTAAGGAAAGCGGCGCAGATCACTTCAGGCATTATAGTCGGTTCAGCATGGGTAATGATGCAGCCGATTATGATAATGATGGACAATTGGATCTGATTACCGTAGACATGCTACCGCCTGATGAGAAGACAGTAAAGACTTATGGTAGTGATGAGAATCTTGACATTTACCGAATGAAGATTCAGCAGAATGGCTATCAGAATCAATATTCAAGAAATGTATTGCAGCACAACAATGGGAATGCTGCCAGTTTTAGTGATGTAGCGGTGATGAATAATCTTGCTGCAACAGATTGGAGTTGGGCGCCTTTGTTTGCCGATTTTGATAATGATGGTGTCAAAGATTTGTTTGTATCCAGCGGTATTGTAAAGCGTCCGGTTGATTTGGATTATGTGCGTTATGTGTCAAGTCTTTATTCACAGCAAAACGTGGACAATACTGACAAGTTTGATGATATGGTGATTGAGAAAATGCCCGACGGGGCTTCTCATCCCTTTTTCTTCAAAGGCGATATACAAAAAGGTTTTGCAGATGTAAGTAAGGATTGGGGTACCGCCAAGATGAAAGGTTATTTCAATGGTGCAGCCTATGCTGATCTGGATAATGATGGTGACTTAGATGTGGTGATCAATAGTATTGACGCGAAAGCCAGTGTATTACAAAACAATGCCAAACCATCCTCTTTTCTAAAAGTGAATTTGCGTGCTGATTCAGGAAACACATTCGGCTTAGGTGCTAAAGTCTATCTTTTTACAAAAGAGGGTATGCAGTATCAGCAGCAAATGTTGACCAGAGGCTTTCAATCTTCTATTGCACCGGGCTTACATTTTGGTTTAGGCAATCTTACCAATGCCGATAGCCTATTGGTGGTATGGCCTGATCAATCTTATCAAGTATTGAAAAATCTTGCAGCAGGTAAAACGGTTACAGTAGAGCGTAAGCAGGCTGCTGGTGTTTTTAATCAAGCACAATTCTTCCCCGAGCGTGCAGCTATGTGGAAAGATGTGACCGCTGCTATCCAATGTGCATGGAAGCATAAAGAAGATATTTTCCTCGATTTCAATAAGCAACAATTAATTCCACACTTGCAATCAACCCGTGGGCCTAAGATTGCTGTAGCTGATGTCAACAAAGATGGTTTGGATGATATCTATGCATGTGGCGCCAATGAGCAACCGGGTACTTTGTTGTTGCAGACCAAGCCTGGTGTATTTACACCGATTGATGTACCTGTTTTTGGTAACAGTTTAAATTATGAAGAAGTAGATGCTTTGTTCTTCGATGCCAACAATGATTCATGGCCTGATCTCTATGTGGTTAGCGGTGGTAATATGTATCCGAATGCGAGTTTGGCTTTGGCGGATAGGTTATTCCTGAACGACGGGAAAGGTCATTTTCAATTAGCATCTGCCAATTTACCCGCAACACTGGTGAATAAGAGTTGTGTTCGTGCTGCAGATATTGATCAAGATGGTGATCAGGATTTGTTTGTAGGCGGATTGGCTGACGCTACTTACTATGGTGCACCCCAAACATCTTATCTCTTATTGAATGATGGTAAAGCTGTGTTCACTGTCGCAGATAAGTCGATAGCAGATTTGAATAGTATTGGCATGGTCACAAGCGCTGATTTTGCTGATATCAATAAAGATGGTTGGCAAGACTTAGTGATTGCCGGAGAGTGGATGGGTGTTAAAGTGCTAATGAATAATAAAGGCAAGTTTAAAACACAGGAATTGCCTAAGTCATCAGGTCTATGGCAGTCTGTACAATTCGCAGATGTGAATGCAGATGGTCAGCTGGATATACTTGCCGGCAACTGGGGACAAAACTCTAAACTTTTTGCAGGTAAGAATGGTCCACTGAAAATGTATGTCAAGGATTTTGATCGTAACGGTTCTGTTGAGCAAGTGGTTTGTTATACTGTGGATGGTAAAGAATATACTTTCTTGGCCAAAGATGAATTAGAAAGATACCTGCCTGTACTGAAGAAGGCTTATCTCACATATAATGAAGTAGCGGGTAAGACAGTTGATTATATGTTTTACGATTTGTTCAAAGATTACGTTGAATTAAAAGCGGAGACATTAAGTTCAACCTTGTTCTTGGGCGATGGTAAGGGTGGCTTTACTGCACAACTTTTGCCAAGAGATGTGCAGGCAGCACCAATATTCAGCTTTATGAAAGCAGGTAAGGGCTTTGTGGCTGGCGGTAATTTTTATGGTGTGATTCCTTATGAAGGTCGTTACGACGCATTAAATCCGACATGGTTTTCTTTTGGTGCGAGTGGTCAAACTAATGTGCAGCAAGTTGCACATTTAAGTGGTGAAGTAAGGGATATGAAGTTAGTTCAATCAGCAAACGGACAACAATGGATTGTGGTAGCAAGAAACAATGCTCCACTGCAATTTTATCAAGCTGAATCAAAATAATTATGTCAAGCAATCAAAAACTATTTTCTCTTATTGCGAGTGCTGCCATGCTGATGAATGTAGCATGTGGCCAAAAAAAGCCGGTTGAGACGCCGACTACAGGCACCAATGATGTAACGATGTGGTTAACCAAGCCGGATCAGTCTGTACTGCTGAAGCAGCAATCAACTATTTTGTCTTTTGGTACAAGTTCGAATACAAATCCAACTATTGATATTGATACTACTACGCAATATCAAACTGTAGATGGCTTTGGTTATACATTAACTGGCGGTAGTGCGCAGCTGATTAATGATATGATTGCGAATGATCGTGCTAATCTCCTTAATGAATTATTTGGTAATGGTGCTAATAGTATCGGTATCAGCTATCTACGTGTTAGTTTGGGTGCATCGGATTTGAGTAGTGCTGTGTTTAGTTACAATGATCTGCCATCCGGACAAACAGATCCTACATTAGCGCAATTCAGTTTGTCATTTGATACGGTGAATGTGGTGCCTGTATTGAAGCAGATATTAGCGATCAATCCAAATATCAAAATTCTAGCTTCGCCTTGGAGTGCACCTGTATGGATGAAAGACAATAACAGCAGTATCGGCGGTTCACTATTACCACAGTATTATAGCGTATACGCACAATACTTTGTGAAATACATTCAAGCGATGAAGGCCAGAGGCATCACGATTGATGCAGTTACTGTGCAGAATGAACCACAGCACGGAGGTAATAATCCCAGCATGGTGATGTCGGCATTACAGCAGGCAGATTTCGTAAAGAATCATCTGGGCCCTGCTTTTCGTTCAGCCAACCTGAATACAAAAATTATTATCTGGGATCATAACTGCGATAATCCGAATTATCCTATTACCATCCTCAACGATGCAGGCGCCAAACAGTTTATTGATGGCAGTGCATTCCACTTGTATGCGGGTGATATTTCTGCAATGTCAACTGTAAAGAATGCGCATCCTGATAAAAATCTCTATTTCACTGAACAGTGGACCAGCGCAGATGGTGATTTTGGTGGCGACCTGATCTGGCATATGCGTAATGTCATTATCGGCAGTATGCGCAACTGGAGTAAAGTGGCGTTGGAATGGAATCTGGCCAATGATCCCAGCTTCCGTCCTTATACACCCGGTGGTTGCAGTAAGTGTAAGGGAGCGCTAACCATCAATGGCTCCAACGTAACAAGAAATGTGAGCTATTATATTGTAGCACAGGCATCCAAGTTTGTGCCGGCTGGTTCTGTTAGAATCAATAGCACATTGCCCGGTACGCTCTATAATGTGTGCTTCAAAAGACCTGATGGCAAAAAGGTCTTGATTGTATTGAATGATGGCAGCCGCTCATCTACTTTCAATATCAAGCACAATGGTAAATGGGTTACTACCACACTCGCTGCAGGCGATGTGGCCACTTATATCTGGTAAAACAAGGAATATGAAAAAACTATTCGTAGCTGGCTTTGCACTCAGCATGATGGCTTGTCAGCAGAATCAATCAACAGCAGTAAACAATGCCTCGCAACCTAGTAGTGCTGTAACAGTATATACAACTGCAGACAGTACCAATCTCCGGTTAAGTCT
>DALYHN010000042.1:0-12984 GCA_031970875.1 Chitinophagaceae bacterium | reverse complement strand
GGACGGCGATCAATTACCGGAAATATTGCTTTTCCAACAATCGCCCGGTAGCGGAAGCTATGGAACCATTATGGCCTACACGATCACCAAGCAAAACAAACTAGAGAAAGTAATGGTGCCTGGAATAGAACAAGATGCCGTACTAGGCAAAAACTATATGGGCCATGATCGATACGAAACGGCTAAAGGTCGATACCTTGTACATTATTTTCCCAAGTACCAGAATGGAGATGCCAATTGCTGTCCTACCGGAGGCACCAAGATGATTCAATACTCTTTAGAACAAGCAAAAGCTGCGAAACGATTACACATTGACTTCGTACGCGACCTACCGCAGCAATAATTTGTTCATTTTTTTATTCCCAAATCAAGGCAATTCTATAACAGCTAATATTTCTAGCGCCGGCAAACAACCAAATAATGACGAAAGTGTTATTTTCAAAAAAAAGAGCGACATGGCACGTCCATCTATTGAATTGATACAAGCCCTAAGAACTACAGCACAAAAATTAAAGAATGGCGCACCCTATGCGTGGGGCAACCATGGCGCCTGCAATTGCGGCAATCTCTTACAAGTTGTTACCGATTTGAGCAAAGAGGAAATCCTGTCTTACGCCCATTCTGGTATTGGCGAGTGGACAGAACTGGCGCAAGACTATTGCGGCATAACTGATGCACCTGTTGACCTACTCATCAAAAAATTACAAGAGATTGGCCTTGCCCCTTCAGACATCCACAATATTGAATACCTGGAAGACAAAAAAGTACTGGAGCAATTACCCGGCGGTTTCCGTTGGCTCAGTCGCAACCTGCGCGAAGATGTAATCATCTACTTCGAAACCTTTGCCAACTTGCTAGAAGATCAACTTTCTGATACCATTAGTATCTCCATGGAGGAATTATTCCCAATAGAAAAGGGGCTTGTTACTGTCTGACAGTGATATGACAGAAAAAAATCATGTAAAGCTTACAAAAATCATTTTTTAAGACCGGGATATGCTGCTATTTTGCTGAAAAGCAAGCAGATGAAAACAGATATACAGTATTCCACCGCAGAAGAAGCACTGAGCGTTGTCCAGAGCGGACAGCGCTTATTTATTCATGGCAGCGCCTGTACCCCATTGTACTTGATGCGCAAACTGGCTGAACAAGCCGATAGATTAAGAGATGTTGAGTTGGTATTCATTACTGTGCAGGGCGATATTGAAGTACAGAAGCCTCAATACCAGGATAGCTTTCACATCAATTGCATGTTTGTATCAGCGCCTATCCGTGAGGCTGTGAATAGTGGTCGTGCCGATTTCATTCCCGTATTCCTAAGTGATATCCCCGACTTATTCAATAAGAAAATCTTACCCGTTGATGTGGCATTGGTGCAGGTGAGTCCGCCAGACAGCCACGGATACTGCTCACTAGGCGTTTCCGTAGATATTGCACGCTCCGCTGTTAACATGGCGAAGAAAGTGGTAGCACAGGTGAACCCGAACGTACCAAGGACACATGGCGACGGGCAAATTCACGTATCGCGCTTTACGCATATGGTTTATTATGAAGAAGCACTGCCTGAAGTTGATTATGGTGAAAAAACTGGTGCAGATGAATTGAAGATTGGTGAATACATCGCTGAGATGATTGAAGATGGCAGTACTTTGCAAATGGGTATTGGTACCATACCGGATGCTGTATTGAAAGCACTTACCAATCACAAAGACTTAGGCGTACACACAGAAATGCTAAGCGATGGCGTGATTGATTTGTTTGAAAGTGGCGTCATCAACAATAGAAAGAAAAGAATCCACCCCAATAAAGGTGTTACCGGATTTGCTGTAGGCACCAAACGTTTGTATGATTATGTACACGATAATCCTGCCATTGCTTTCTTAGATATCGACTATGTGAATGACCCACACGTGATTCGCCGTAATCCCAAAGTCATTGCCATCAATAGTGCTATTGAAGTTGACCTTACCGGTCAGGTTTGTGCAGATAGTATTGGTTCTATTCAGTTCAGTGGTATTGGCGGACAAATGGACTTTATGCGTGGTGCAGCTTTGAGTGAAGGTGGTAAACCCATTATTGCCTTAACAAGCAGAACCAATAAAGGTGTGCCACGTATTACCCCACATTTGAAAGATTTTGCAGGCGTAGTAACTACGCGTGGTCACGTACACTATGTAGTTACAGAATATGGTGTAGCTTATCTCTATGGCAAAAACCTTCGTCAACGTGCAAAGGCATTGATCAATATTGCGCACCCAGATGATCGTGAAAATCTAACCAAAGCATGTTACGATCGCTTTAAAATATTTCTCTAATCTGTACATGCATCAGGAAAAACCAATGTAAAGACCGTGCCCTCACCGGGTGCGGTTTTTATATGCATTTCACCGCCATGACGGGTAATAAATTCTTTGGTGATCAATACGCCCAAGCCTGTGCCACGCTCCTTGCCCGTTCCTCTGCGTGAGCTGGTAATATTGGCATGCAGTAATTGTTCCTTGATTTGCTCACTCATGCCAATACCCTCATCTTGTACAGCTATCATTGTTGCATCACCTTCCTTCCATGCACTGATATTGACTTGAGACTGTTTGTTGCTGAACTTAATGGCATTACTCAACAAATTACGCAGCATAAAATCCAACATGTCCTTATCAGCATACACCGTTAATGCATCAGTAGAAGATACCTGTACCTGAATTTGTTTCATCTGCGCCTGTAAAAACAACAAACGCCTATTTCTTTCTAATGCATCATGCACCGATTGATAATCTGGCCTAAACTCCAGCAATTGCATCTGACTCTTACTCCACTGCAATAAATTATAGAGCAACTGATTCAGGTAATCCAAAGATTGCTGTGCTTCAGCAATCAGTTTCTCTTTATCCGTTTCACTCAATTGATCATGCCGTTCCGTAATTAATTTCAAAAAGGATTGCATGGTGGCAAGTGGATTACGCAAATCATGTGAGATGATAGAAAACAGTTTATCCTTCACCTGATTGAGCTCTGTTAACTGACTGCGCGATTCCTCCAACTGTTGAATAAATGCCTCCAACTGCAGATTCTGGGCTTTCAAATCCTTGGTCTGCTGATCTACCTGCACCTGTAACAACTCTTTTTGCTTCTCAATCATCTCTTTCTTCTCCAACTCACTATCAATGCGCTGTTGTGCCGCTTCTAATTTTAATTGATTGTATCGTTGCGTTAAGCCCAAGGCAAATACAATTACCTGCACCAAGAAACCAATCTGTACTAAATAACGCGTGATAAAAGTATCCGGCAGAAAATTCAACTCGCGCAGAATGAAAAGAATGGCACCGATCACCAACAAAATATTGGCTAGTATGAAATATCGTGCTGGAGCATAATGATCCTGATAGTAAGCCACCAAGCCCGCACTCAACATCAAGATGTAGACTAGAATACCCAGTATACCAATAAAATCTACCAGTTGTCCAAGGATATCAATATCCAACGCATAGCCTGTAAAGCTGATCACCAGCAATACACCTGATGCCAGTAATAATAACTTCAACAGCCAGTTAATCGAAGGCGTCAATACAGGAGTATTTAGGTATGAGCGTGTAAACAATAGGCGACTCATATTTGTGAAAGGCACGATGATCGTGTAGCAGAAACTATCCCATCTTGGCGCATTTGGCCAGAGATACTCCATCCCAAATCCATAATAGAATGCGATGTATAAACCCAATCCTACAATGCTCAATACAAAATAGAGATAGCTGATATCGCGCACACCAAAATAAATGAAGAGATTGTATAGCGCCATCACCATGAAGATGCCTAGAAATATTCCTTGCCAGAACAAACGACTGGTATCATTCTTTTCGAACAAGACCATATCCTCCACCTTCACATCAAACTTGGCCGGCACATACATACCATAGGTAGGTAAAAACTGTACTTGTATAGTAAGGCTACTATCCTTAGGAATCGCTAACTGCACAGCCATCACATGCACCGGCAGATCCCGCTGCTGTAAGGGAAGCAAAGCGCCGGTTGATTTTTTCTCTTGCCCATTCACCACAACATGCACATAGCCCGATTTGGGAAATTGCAAAACCAATGACCGATCAAAGCCACTTCTGTTTTCCAACACAAAGCTCGACTCGAAGATGTTTGATTTCTGCCTTACCTGCACAGGTATCATTCCCTTACTACGATAGACTTGACCTTCACTCGTGCCAAGATCCAATATCGTCCATTGCTGGCTAGCTTCCTTTATTTGCAATGGGGTACCTGAGTAAACATACTTCGTTGTATCCGCTTGCGCGAAAGCAAGCAGAAAGCTAAAGAATATGGTGAGCCAATATTTCAAGCAGGAATAATGATTAATTTAGCCGACTAATATTGTTATGGCCGGAATAAAGATACTGCTGGTAGAAGATGATTGGATCATTGCCAAAGAAATTACCCTTTCACTCAATGATTTGGGCTTTGAAGTATTGGGGCAATGCGACAATGGTGAAGAAGCTTTGCAACTCATTCACCAGCAAAAGCCTGATCTGGTGCTGCTCGATATTGGCCTGGCCGGAGAAATGAATGGCATTGAACTCGGCAAACAACTCCGCGAAAAACAATTGGCGCCATTTATCTTCCTTACTGCACTAGCCGATGCAGCTACCATCGAAAAAGCCAAACTCACCGAACCTTATGCTTATCTGGTGAAACCTGTTACTGCTGATACATTATATGCTACCATTGAGTTAACCCTGCATAACGCAGCACAGAAAAAAGATGTGCAGCCTACACCGCCATTGAAAGAAGCACTAGGTATTGGCGATAGCATTTTTGTGAAAACACGCAACCGCATGGAGAAGGTCTGGCTCAAAGACATTCTCTGGGTAGAAGCTTCCGATATCTATGCATTGATCTGCACAGCAACTGGAAAATACTTACTCAATAACAGCTTAAAGACCGTAGAAGAGAAATTCCCCGATGCTAGTTTTATGCGCGTACACCGCTCTTATCTGGTGAATATGGATAAGGTAGAAGCCATTGAAGAAGATGACATCCTCATTGGCGCAGCCAGAATTCCTGTGGGCAAAACCTATCGCGACAAGCTGATGAAGCGCATTTCCTTTCTCTGATTCGCCGTCTAGGCGTTTCCGTTCACCTGATTTTTGGGCACTTTGGCAAGTGCCGATGCCAATACTAACATGTGTCAGGTTACTTTCATCGCCGATTGATTGCCTATGAAGCAGCTTGCCTCCCCTGCTATGGTTACCGCCGTTTGGTGCACATTGTTCTGCTATGTGGCCGTTGTCCTCTTCTTTGTGATTAGAGGCGCACTACGTACCAAGAATATGGCCGACTACGCATTGGGTAGCATGCATTTCTCACCCGGACTCGTTGGATTATCGCTCGCAGCTTCCATGAGCAGTGCTGCAACATTCATCATCAACCCCGGCTTTGTTGCTTATTATGGTTTGAGTGGATTTCTTTCTATGGGTATCTTCTTACCGATAGGTTCTTTGGTATCGCTTGCCATTCTCTCCAGACGTTTTAGAAAATTCGGACAAGTCGTAAACGCCAGAACCATTGCACAATGGATGGGCAATCGCTACGGCAGCAAAGGCTTTGCACTCTATTTTGGCTTTCTCACCTTCTTGATGATTGCCTTTATCGTCTTGATCTGCGTTGGTCTTACACAAATCATTTCTAAATCACTCAATCTAGAAGTATTCCCTACGCTGATTGGCGTAGTCGCTTTCACATTTACCTATATGATGTTTGGCGGCGCTAATAGCATGGTGTACACCAATACTATTCAAGCTATCCTGAAAATCATTGTTGCCATCATCTTCATCACATCTGGTTATAGTTATTTCGAAAGCGGTCTCAACGGATTTTTTGCGCAACTCAAAGCTGTTGATCCAGCACTCACACAACCATTCAATGCAGCTAGTCCGCTATTCCGCGATGCTTTCGAAGTAATCGCATGCCAGATTATTGTAGGCGTAGCCATTATTTGTCAGCCACATATCCTCACCAAATCACTTTTACTCAAGAATGATAAAGACCTGAACAAGTTTCTTACGGTTGCCATCACCGTACAGGCATTGTTCTTCTTTGTGGTGTTCGCAGGTTTGTATGCCCGCTTGTTCTTCCCTGATTTAACCGTGAACGGCAATAAAATTCCACTCGATGGTATCATGAGTGCATTTGTGGTGGGTCGTTTCCCTGTGTACATCGCCATTATTCTGGTATTGGGTATGATCTCTGCAGGCATGTCAACACTCGAAGGCTTGATTCAATCCATCAGCACCACCGTTACTTCCGATATTTTAAAACCACTCACTGGTAATAGCATCATCCGCTCCGATGATGGCAGCAAAGGATTGATCAGTGAATTATTATTGAATCGACTCATCATTGTTTTACTCGCTATTGTAAGCACCTGGCTTTCTTATCGTCAGATTCAACATCCTGATCTCAGCGTGGGCATCTTCGCGCAAAATGGTGTCTACGCTTATTTCTCTGCAGCATTTGTACCTGTGTTATTTGGTATTTTCTTGAAGGAAGTGCCTGCATTGGTTCCGGCTGCAGCCAGCATTACCGCTTTACTCACGCATTTTGGTGTGTACTATCTACGCCTCACTCCTTATATGGAAGCAGGTACGCGTAATCCGGGTATTGCATCGGCTTTAGCCATTATTGCTTCACTCACTGTGGGCACCCTGTTGTATTTTGTCATGAAACCCAAAAAACAAGTTGCATGAAAAAATACATTCTTCTCATAGCACTGATTGCCTTTACACAGTTATATGCACAAAACTGCGCGCCCTTCTATGCAGCCAAACTAAAGCATGTACAGATCGATAGTCTCCAACTGACCTATATCGATCAAGGTAAGGGCGAAACGATTGTGTTCATTCATGGCTTGGGTGGCTATGCCGGACATTGGACTAACAATATTGATGCACTCTCCAAAAAATATCGCTGCATAGCCATCGACTTACCTGCTTATGGTGCTAGCAGCAAACATTGGCCGGAGAAAAATACCAGTCGCCTCGATGATTATGCAGACCTCATCATACGCCTAGCAAAACAGCTGAAGCTGAAGCAAATTGTTTTGGCCGGTCATTCCATGGGCGGACAAATCGCTATGATCACTGCGCTCAAAGCACCAACATTGGTGAGCAAACTGATTCTGGCTGCACCAGCAGGCTTCGAAACGTTTACTGAAACTGAAAAGAACCTTTTGCTGGCTTATGCCACACCGCAATTCTATTTCAATCAAAATGATGATGCAATTAAAGCGGCTTTCGCAAAAAACTTTATTCAGGTTCCGGCTGCTGCGCAAGCACTGATCAACGATCGTATTCAACTGAAACAGTGTGCCGGCTTTATGGATTATTGTCAACAAATTACAGCTGGTGTAAAAGGCATGTTGCTACATCCAGTACAAAGCGAGTTAACAGCCATCACACAACCAACATTGATCGTATTCGGTAAAGAAGATGCATTGATTCCAAATAAACTTTTGCATCCCAAAGCCACCACTGAAAGCATCGCTAATATTGGCACAGCCATCCCCAAACAACAAACCGTATTCCTGCAAACAGGACACTTGGTGCAGTTTGAACAGGCTGATGCGTTCAACCAAAGCGTCCTAACCTTTTTAGATACCAAACAATCATTATCAACCAAAACCAAATAGACCATGAGAAGGCTTCTGACCATCCTTGGATTATTATTACTGCATACGGCAGTATGGGCGCAAACTGCTGTGAAGATCAGCGGTAAAGTAACAGACAGCAAAACTGGCGAACCACTTGCTGGCGCAGCAGTGAGCATTCGCTCTACTGGCTCAGGCACTTTCACAGATCAGGACGGCAATTTCAGCCTTTCTGTTTCTAAGCCCGGCAAAATCACCATTGCGGTAACTTTTGTTGGCTACAGTGATGTCATCAAACAAGTAGATGCCAGCAGTAACATTACCCTCAACGTTGGTATGGCTGCTTCTGCAGGCATCGGCGATGAAGTAGTTGTATCTGCCAGTAAGCGTCCGGAAAAAATTACCCGTGCCCCAGCTTCTATTAGTGTGATCACTGCTAAAGATTTGGAGCAATCATCATCCTTCAACATTGGCGAACTGGCTTCTAAGCTGCAAGGTGTGGAATTCGTTCGTACCGGTGTAAACGGTGTTGGTTTCAACGCACGTGGTTTCAACAACGCATTCAACGCAAAGATTCTGCAGATGACCGATGGCCGTAACAGCATGATGGCTGGTGGCTCTGGCTTACCAGTTGGTATCATGAATACCGTTATCAAAGAAGATGTAGAACGTTTTGAAGTAGTGCTGGGCCCTAACTCTGCACTCTATGGTCCTAATGCACACAACGGTATTGCCAATACTATTACCAAAGATCCACGTAAATATCAGGGAACTACCCTGGTGATTGGCGGCGGTAATCAAGAAGTGTTCAGTGGCCGTTTCAGAACAGCTACTAAAATCAACAACAAGTGGGCATACAAGCTCACAGGTGAATACACAACTGGTAAGGATTTTGCATTCCAAGACAGTGTGTATGTTGGTGGTAGCGTGTATGGTCCTGCTACTTCAACACCAGAGCGCGTGCGTAACTTCCAGTTCCGTCACCTCCGTGGTGAAGCACACTTGTATTACAGTGTGAATAGTAAGTCTGACTTGATTTTCTCTTATGGTGGTAGCACCAATAATTTCCTGGCAGTAAACAACGTGGGTCGTAACCAAATTCGCGACTGGCGTTTCTCTTTCCTGCAGGGTAAATATGTATCACCTAGATTTTTTGCACAACTGTATTATACTTGGACAAACGTTGGTAACAGCTACGGTAACGTAAACTATACTCGCGATTTCTATAACAGAACACGTAGTACCATTACTGATCCTACTAACCCACTCTTCCCTGCTTTAGGTCGTCTGGATCCTGATGCTGCAGAGCAATTCGCGATGCGCTTAGGTAGCCAGTCTGGCTCAGGCTTCAAAGAAATGTCTGGTCGCTTGAACGCTGAGGCACAATACAACTGGAACTTTGATGATGCAGGTGTAAACGTGATTGCAGGCGTAAACTATCAGAATGATCGTCCGAATACATTTGGCACATCACTTGCTGATGGCAACCAATTGATTCAAGTAACACAGCTGGGGGGTGTTTTACAAGTTGAGAAAACATTACCTGCTGATATCAAACTGGTAGGTTCTGCACGTGTGGATGACCACAGTGTATTCGGTACTTTGTTTGCGCCTAAGTTTGCTTTTGTGAAAGGTGTTCCGGGCGGTAGCTTCCGTGTTACCTGGGGCCGTGCGAATGCCGCACCCATTATCTTGTTCCAGAGTGCGAATGTATTCGGTATTGTATTCGGTAATGGTCAGGGCGTTTCTTATATCCCCAATGGCGGCAACGTAAACAATGCGCCACTGGTAACCGATAAACTGAAAGTGGAAACCATTGGTACCTGGGAAGTGGGTTATAAGGGACAAATTGGTAAGAAATTCTACCTCGACATCAATGGTTACTATGGTAATTCAGAAAACTTCCTCAGCCCTGCTATCTCTGTAGGTGGTCGTGCATTGCGTGTAGGTGATATTCCTGTAACACATGCTGCAGCATTCGCAGGCACTACTTCCGGTGCCGGTGTATTGAGTGGTGGTTTGTTCCAGACCTATTTCAATTATGGACAGGTAGCCGCTTATGGTGTTGACCTCGGAACCAATCTGTACTTCTCTGACAATGTATCATGGGCATTGAAATATTCTTGGTTCGGCAGTGATATTGAAAAAGACAATATCAAGAACGATGCTAACAGAGATGGCTATGTTTCTCTGGAAGAAAAAAGCTTGAACGCACCTAAGAACAGAATTGCCACTTCACTGAACTTCAGCAATCTGGCAAAAGGCAAAATGTTCCTGAACATTTCTGCACGCTGGGTACAGGAATTTGATTTCTACAGCGGCAGCCAGATTGGTACCGCAGCAGGTAAAGGCAGACGCGGTGTGGTATATGGTGGTATTAACCCCCTCACCAACCTGCCCAGAAACTACGTGAAGAATTTCGACTGGGGCGCATTGGGTGGTTTCACGACTATCGACCTGAGCGCTGGTTATAAAGTGAACAATATGGTTAGTCTTGGTGCTGGCATCAGCAACCTCTTCAATGTAGATCAAAGAGAGTTTGTTGGCTCACCTTCTATTGGCAGATTATTCTCTGCTGAAATCAAAGTGCATGTACCTAACGGTAAAAAATAGGATGGTCTCATAATAGCAAATCAGTCGCCGGCATCTGCCGGCGACCTTGCTTTTTAAATTGGTTTCTATGCAATCGAATTTTGTTACCACCAACGGCATTCAATTACACTATTTGCATTTCCCCGGCGATGGCCCAACCATTATCCTCATGCATGGTCTTACAGCCAATGCACATGCATTTGATGGATTGATAGAAGCAGGTCTTGCTCCCGCTTTTAATGTGATCAGTGTTGATCTGCGTGGACGCGGCTTGAGCGATCATCCTTTAAGCGGCTATACCATGGCCGATCATGCCAAAGACATTATTGGCTTATTGGATCAGTTGGGTATTGACAAAGCAGATATTGGCGGACATTCATTCGGTGCATTGCTCACATTTTATCTAGCAGCACATTATCCTGAGCGCATTCATAAAATGCTTTTGCTGGATGCTGCTGCACAAATGCATCCCAACACCAAGGAGATGCTGGGGCCTACACTTTCTCGTTTGGGACAAACCTTCCCTTCTTTCGAAGCTTATATCGCAAAGGCAAAAGCGGCACCCTATATTGATCAATGGCAGGATGCGATGAACAGCTATTATCGCGCAGATGTGAAAGACAACGCGGATGGTACCGTAACGCCGCGCAGCAATCCTGTACATATTATCGAAGCAGTTACTGGCGCACTAAGCGAACCTTGGCTAGAATTCATTAGTGGTGTCGACAAACCCGCTATCCTCATCAATGGTCCAGGTGTATACACAATGGACGCTGCTTTATTACCTAAAGAAAACGCATTGGCTACAGTGGCGATGATGCGTAATTGTCAGTATGTAGAAGTAAGCGGCAATCACCAGACCATGTTATATGGAACGGGTGCCACACAAATTGTACAAGCGTTGAAAGACTTCCTGCTCTAAACAAGCTTTTGTATCTTCGGGCATGACCCGCAAACGCCAACTAAAGTATTATCAGCTACTTTGGCTAAAGCATGATTTTCCTGCAGGCTTAGCCGTTTTCTTAGTTGCACTTCCACTCTGTTTGGGTATTGCACTTGCATCAGGTGCACCATTATATGCTGGTTTACTTTCTGGTATCATTGGCGGTTTGGTGGTATCACTCATCAGTGGATCTGCCTTAGGCGTATCCGGTCCGGCAGCAGGTTTATCTACTGTTGTAGCGGCAACCATTATTACTACAGGTTCCTATGAAGCATTCTTGTTAGCAGTTGTGATTGCCGGCGCATTACAATTGACACTCGGTATTTTAAAGCTGGGCACCATCGCCAGTTATTTTCCCTCTGCTGTCATCAAAGGCATGTTGGCAGCTATTGGCATCATTTTGATCACCAAACAGATTCCTGTTGCATTAGGACATACAGAGCCTGATTTCTGGCGAGATGGCTTTATCGACTTAATCTCTTTCAAAGACATTCGCGGTAAACCACATGACCTTGCTGAACTGTTTACAATGGGGGCCATTCTCACAACACTAGTTTGTTTGTTGATGTTATGGATGACCAAACAACAATTCTACGCAAAACTGAAACAGGTTCCTGCCCCGTTAATGATTGTACTTGCAGGCACATTAACAGCTTATCTCTATACACTGCTTACAAAGGATACCGATAATAGATCCATTCAGTTGGTGAATATCCCGCAGAATATTTTTGCAGAAATGCAGTTTGCCGATTTCAGCGCTGTTACACAAATGGCTGTTTGGAAAAACGGATTGGTCATTGGTTTACTCGCCACCTTAGAAACACTACTCTGCGTGGAAGCCATTGATAAGCTCGACAAACACAACCGCATCACACCAGTAAACAGAGAACTCGTTGCCCAAGGTACTGGTAACCTGCTTTGTGGTTTACTTGGCGCTATCCCAATGACAGCGGTGATAGTGCGTGGCGCCGCCAACGTAGATGCTGGTGGTAGAACCAAACTATCTGCATTCACGCATGGTGTGTTTTTACTTTTGTCTGTGCTCTTCTTAGCATCTGTATTGAACAAAATTCCTTATCCTGCTTTAGCTGTGGTGCTGCTGGCTACAGGCTATAATTTAACCAAGCCTTCTCTGTATCGCTCCATGTGGCGACTAGGTATGAAACAATTTCTACCCTTTGTGATCACCATTGTGGTGATATTATTGACTGATTTATTGATTGGCGTATGTATCGGCATGTTAATCTCCCTGTACTTCATCATCCGCAACAATTTCAAAATCGAGTTTAAAGTACAGCAGCGTAAACAACACGAAACATCGGTATATGATATTCAGCTACACAGAAATGTTACTTTCCTGAACAAGATCAAACTAAGGGCTTTATTGGATGAAGTACCTAAGTATTCCATTGTACGCATCAATGGCAGCGAAAGTGATTTTATTGATTATGATGTACTGGAGATTATTGCAGAATTCAAGAGCAAAGCACACGACCGACATATACAGGTTGAACTAAAAGACATTCCTTCTGTTGAGATTATTGCACACCATTAATATGAGTCAATTTACAAGAGCTATCGAAATTCGCTGGAGCGATCTGGATCCCAATCAACATTTGAGACATTCTGTGTATTACGATTGGGGCGCTTATATGCGTATGGTGATGTTATCAGAGGCCGGCATGACTACCCAGGCTTTGCAACAGATAGGCATTGGACCAATTTTGCTGCGTGAAGAATGTGTGTTTAGAAGAGAATTGCATTTTGGTGATGCAGTTAGCATCAATGTGCAATTGGTGCGCTG
>DALYHN010000041.1:10613-12990 GCA_031970875.1 Chitinophagaceae bacterium | reverse complement strand
GATGAAAGCTGATACATCTGCGCTCAGTTTTGCTTTTATCAAGGCAACAGAAGGGTTGAATGATGTTGACAAACGCTTTGCATATAACTGGGCTGAAGCCAGAAAAGCTGGGATGATCAGGGGTGCCTATCATTATTTTCTGGCAACAAAGAGCGGAAAGAAACAAGCACAACATTTTTTACAACAAGTATCCTTACAATCGGGCGATTTACCCCCTGTGGTAGATATTGAGAAACTGCATAGAGTGCCTCGTGCATTGATGCAAAAGCGTTTGAAAGAGTGGTTAGACGAAGTAGAAATGGCAACGGGTAGGAAGCCCATCATCTACACCTTTGCAGATTTTTATGAAAAAGAGTTAGGGCCGGCCTTCAATGCTTATCCACTCTGGGTGGCGCATTATTTTCAGCCGGATAGGCCAAGAATTAATCGGCCCTGGTCTTTCTGGCAGCATAGCGATCAAGGGCAGGTAAGCGGGATTACTATGCGCGTCGACTTTAACGTTTTCGCCGGGAATGCCGAGGAACTAAAACAGCTCTTATTGCCCTAACACAAACGATTGCGGACTTTTCTGTTGAACTAATCTTGCAAGTATATTAAACCGAATTAGGTGTCGGTTTTTATCTTAATTCATTGATTTTCATTTGTTTAATTGTAGTTTCGCTGCGTTTTCTACATAAAGTGATTTTATTTTGTTCTAATATAGCCGTGCTATTCTTTTACAAAATGTTGTAAATCAATAATTTAAACAAGAAAAAATCATTTTGATCGCGTTGAAATACTTAGATTTGAATTAACAACTGTTCTTATATGAAAGCCGAAGTTGATCACTCACAATGTCAGTACTGCGCGCATCGCTTTACCTCTGTTCTCTGTAAGGCGAAAAGCGAGTTTTTGGAAGAGATCAACATGCAGAAAGTGTGTAATACGTATAAGAAGGGCCAAGTGATTTTTCATGAAGGTGCATATCCCTTTGGCGTGTATTGTATCAATGAAGGAAAGATCAAGTTATCCCATCTCGGCGATGATGGTAAAGAGCACATCACCAGATTATTGAAGGGTGGTGATATCATGGGCTATAGAGCTTTGCTGAGTGGAGATCGTTATGGCTCATCAGCTATTGCATTAGAAGATACCCAGGTATGTTTTGTACCAAAAGATTTATTTGTGCACGCGCTGAAACACGATGCAGGCTTGGCTTTCGAGATGATGAAGATGCTGAGTGATGAACTGCATAAAGCTGAAGTAAAAATTACCCACCTCGCACAAAAACCAGTACGTGAGCGTTTGGCCGAAACCCTACTCTTCATCAAAGAGACTTATGGCTTCGAGCAAGATGGCACTACCTTGAATGTGCGTTTATCCAGAGAAGAAATTGCCAACTTGGTTGGTACTGCTACAGAATCTACTATCCGACTCTTATCAGAGTTCAAAAAAGATGGTATCATCGATTTAGATGGTAAGCGAATCCGTATCATGAAAGTGAAGGATTTGGTACGCACTGCTAATCTGCAGGATTAATGCTACAGCTTGTCGTGGTAAACATGACAAAAATCATGTGTTACAATGAGTTGAGTCATAGTTAAGCGATGCTCAGGAGGATACCTTGCACGTAAATTGTGTTGTATGTTCCTGCATCGATTGGAAACCCGTTCACAAGAAGCGCTCACACCTGAAGGTCTCTGTAATCTCATTCAATTTGAGTTTCAGCCAGAGATCAATACTTCTTGTAGTAAAATTGAGTCTTACCTGCTATCCAATCCTCAAATCAAAGAACTCCCTGTTTCAGTTGCAGAACTGGTACAATTGGTTTTCTCGAAATTAGAAGATGAGATCAAGCATTTGTTCTTGAAGCAATCTGGCATTGTGTACCCATGCATCAAAAGAAACTATAAGGGCACAGTAAAAATGGATAGCGCTGGTCCATGCTTAGAGCATAAAGTTTTTGAGAACATTCATAATACCCATCAAGTCATCATCAACCTGATGCAGCGACTGCGCCAGTTACTGAATAATTTCAGTCCTACGCCCAATGCTTCCATGGAGTGGCGCGAATGTTTGAACGAACTATTCACCCTGGAAACAAAAGTGTTACAATGGATTCACGTAGAACAAAACCTGCTTTATCCAAAAGTAACCGGTAAACCTGCTAAAGCACATCACGGTCATCATCATCATTGATTTAGTACATGCTTACATCTACAACGGCTCAACATACCAGTTGTTACCACTGCGGAGAAGACTGCGGTACAGCACCCATTCATGCACATGAAAAAGCTTTCTGTTGCGAAGGCTGTAAGATGGTATTCGAAATCCTGAATAAAAGCGGGATGTGTGATTACTATACCATCAGTAATAATCCGGGTAATAGCCAGAAAAT
>DALYHN010000041.1:0-10513 GCA_031970875.1 Chitinophagaceae bacterium | reverse complement strand
CCGCTGTGCAGTTAGATGATACGCTTTTGATTCATCATCAGGAACTGATTCCTGCAGATGGTATTCTCACTAGAGGCAAAGCCTTGATTGATTACAGTTTTGTAACGGGTGAAAGTGTACCGGTTGAAAAGGAAATGGGAGAGATTGTCTATGCAGGTGGTAAGCAAATTGGAGGGAATATTGAAATACTCGTTATCAAAGAAGTTTCTCAAAGTTATTTAACCCGATTGTGGAACAGAGATGAACTGAAACAAGATAAGCATTATGAGGAACGCTCTTTTGTACACCTATTAAGTCGTTATTTCACTTGGATTGTTTTGGCCATTGCGGCAAGTGCAGCGGCTTACTGGTATGTCAATAATCCTGTGCATATTTGGCCTGCTGTTACTGCTGTGCTGATTGTTGCCTGCCCTTGTGCTCTATTGTTGAGTAATACATTCACAAACGGGCATATTCTCCGCATTCTTGGTCGCAAACAAGTATACATGCGCAATGCGCAAGCCATCGAGGAAATGGCGAATGCCAATTATATCGTTTTCGATAAGACAGGCACTTTAACAACAGGTACTGGTCAGGATATTCGTTTCGATGGCAAATCACTCAATAAAGAGCAGAAACAACTCATCGTATCTCTGGCCGCACAGTCTACCCACCCCATGAGCCGCGCCATTGTAGCCAGTTTGGGTGAAGTGCGTAAGCTGGAGGTAGTCGCTTTCAGCGAACAGACAGGCAAGGGTATTGAAGGATTTGTGAATGGTGTATTGGTAACTATCGGATCTAAAGCTTTTGTTACACATCAACAAGACAGAGAGTTTGATACGGCTGTATACATCGCTATTGAAGAAGAAGTCTTGGGTAGATTCACCGTTAGGAATCATTATCGCGATCAAGTGCCCGCCATGATTCGTCATTTGCGCAAGCGTTATGATTTAGCTGTGCTCAGTGGTGATAATGCAGGTGAGCAACAATACTTACAGGAATTATTGGGCTTTCAAGCGCATATACTCTTCAACCAAAAGCCTGAAGACAAGTTAGAAGTAGTAAAGCAATTACAACAAGCTGGTCATAAAGTAATGATGGTGGGTGATGGCTTGAATGACGCGGGTGCATTGAGACAAGCCGATATTGGTATCGCTGTTACTGAGAATAGCAACAATTTCACACCTGCCAGCGATGCTATTATGGAAGCTGCGCAATTGCCCAAGCTGTTGCAAATTATCCGCTTGTGTCGTGCAAACAAGTATGTGGTGATGTCGGCCTTTGTGGTATCCATCATTTACAACATTATTGGCGTGTTTTATGCGGTTACAGCACAGCTTTCACCCATGATTGCAGCTATCCTGATGCCAGCAAGTACCATCAGCATACTTTTCATCACTTATGGACTCAGCAATTTCTTTGCGTGGAAAATGCGTTTGAACTAAGAAACTGTTCACTGTCTTAAGTAATTGACAAGCACTTGGTTAAACAGCTGACAAAAACATGACAAAAATCATAAGGGTGGTTGAGTTATATCATTTACCCTGCTTTTGTGTCGAAATATTTTTGAGCCTATTATTCTACACACTATGAGTGTAATCATTGTTCTGCTACTCGCAAGTATTTCTGTTGCCGGTCTGTTCCTGGCAGCTTTTATCTGGAGCGTGAAAAACGGTCAGTACGATGATGAAGCCAGTCCTCCTGTACGTATACTATTTGACGATAAAAAGCCTAGTAATTAATTATTCATTATTCAACCAGCACCCTAAATCAACCAACTGATATGCAAGTAGAACAATTTTACTACGACAACCGGACGGTGAAGAATTTTGCATACGCCACAGTTTTGTGGGGTATTGTAGGTATGCTTGCCGGTTTACTGGTAGCTATCCAGTTTTATCTGCCTGCGGCAAGTTTCAATTTTGCGCCAACAACGTTTGGTCGCTTAAGACCAGTGCATACCAATGCAGTGATCTTTGCCTTTGTAGGTAACTGCATTTTTGCCGGTATTTATTACTCTTTGCAGCGTTTGTGTAAAGCGCGTATGTTCAGCGATCTGCTCAGTAAGATTCACTTCTGGGGCTGGCAGCTGATTATTGTTGCTGCCGCTTTAACCCTGTTTATGGGTTACACAACCGGTAAGGAGTATGCAGAATTAGAATGGCCTATTGATATCGCCATCACCCTTGTATGGGTAGTATTTGGTATCAATATGTTCGGCACCATCTTAACCCGTCGCGAAAGTCATTTGTATGTAGCTATCTGGTTTTATATCGCTACTTGGGTTACAGTAGCCATGCTGCATATCGTGAACTCTTTCGAAATTCCTTTCTCTCCATTGAAAAGTTATAGCTGGTATGCTGGGGTACAAGATGCATTGGTGCAGTGGTGGTATGGTCACAATGCTGTGGCTTTCTTCTTAACCACACCTGTACTGGGTTTGATGTACTATTTCATGCCAAAAGCGGCTAACAGACCTGTATATAGTTATCGCCTGTCAATCATCCACTTCTGGGCTTTGATCTTTATCTATATCTGGGCTGGTCCTCACCACTTGTTGTATACTGCTTTGCCTGATTGGGCACAGAGCCTTGGTACAGTATTCAGCATCATGCTGATTGCGCCAAGCTGGGGTGGTATGCTGAATGGTTTGTTTACCCTACGCGGTGCATGGGATAAGGTAAGAGAAGATCCTGTGTTGAAATTCATGGTGGTTGCTGTAACCTGTTATGGTATGTCCACTTTCGAAGGTCCATTGCTGAGTTTGAAAAACGTAAACGCGATTTCACACTTTACAGACTGGACAATTGCGCACGTGCATATTGGTGCTATGGGTTGGAACGGCTTTATCGCCTTCGGTATGTTGTACTGGATGATTCCACGCATCTTCGGAACGCAATTGTATTCTAAGAAATTAGCGACTACCCATTTCTGGGTGGGTACCATGGGTATTGTATTGTATGCATTGCCTTTGTATTGGGCTGGTTTCACTCAAGCGATGATGTGGAAGCAGTTTACAGAAGAAGGTCAGCTGAAATTCCAGTTCCTGGAAACTGTTACCCATATTATTCCGATGTACATCACCAGAAGTGTTGGTGGTTTGCTCTATGTTTCTGGCGTATTCATCATGGTCTATAACCTGGTGAAGACAGTGAAAAGCGGAAGCTTGGTTGCTGACGAAGCTGCAGAAGCTGCACCATTGCCTAAAGTGATTGAAACACATGGTAAGGAATACTGGCACCGTTGGATTGAGCGTAAGCCTGTTCAAATGTTGGTATACAGTTTCATACTGGTTGCTATTGGTGGTTTGCTGGAGTTGATTCCTACATTCCTCGTGAAGAGTAATATTCCAACCATCGCTTCTGTGAAGCCATATACTCCGCTTGAATTACAGGGTAGAGATATCTATATCAAAGAAGGTTGTTATACCTGTCACTCACAAATGGTTCGTCCATTCAGAGATGAAGTAGCTCGTTATGGCGAGTATAGTAAAGCTGGTGAGTTTGTATATGATCACCCATTCCAGTGGGGTAGTAAGCGTACTGGTCCGGATCTCGCACGTATTGGTGGTAAATATCCAGATAGCTGGCATTATAACCACATGTTCGATCCGAGCACCATGTCGCCTGGTTCTATCATGCCAAGATATCCTTGGTTAATGGATACTAAGATTGATACTACATTAACGCCAGCCAAGATCAGGGCAATGCAAACATTGGGTGTGCCTTATCCTGAAGGATTCGATCAGCAGGCTAATGCTGAGTTGATGGCGCAGGCGAATAAGATCAAGGAAAACCTGAAGAAGGATAAGATTGAAACAGCAGCTGATGCAGAGATTGTTGCATTGATTGCTTACCTGCAGCGTGTAGGTGTTGATATCAAAGGCGAACAAAAAGCACAAGTAGCATCACTTAAATAAAAGAAGACCTATGAAGTTTATCAATTATCTGGAATCGACTACTGGGGTGAGTATTTATGGATTAGGTTCTTTTATGCTCTTCTTCACCTTCTTTGTCTTCATGGCAATATGGGTATTCAAAGCAGATAAAAGACTGATTACCCATTTGAGTGAAATCCCATTCGATCATTCCGATTCAAAATCATAACCCAACCCTTAAAACAACCAATATGAAATCTTTTCTTCATACAGTGTACAGTTGGTTACAAAAAGCAGTAGTGGTTACTGCGGCCTTGATAGCCCCTGCAGGTGCATTTGCAGCCGGCCCGCCAAAACAATCAGAGTTATCGAATCCGGTAGCTGTGGTGATGTTGGTGGTGGTATTCGGTCTTTTGCTGGCCATTGCGTTGCTTGCTAATGTGGTGATTGGTGCAGCAAAAATGTACCTGCAGCGCTACAAGGATGCCAATGCTGGTACAACAACCAAGATATTATCTGTTATTGTATTCCTGACTTTCAGCACAGCAGCAATTGCACAGGATGCACCAGCAGCAGAGCCTGTTACTTTAATAGCTGGACTTTCACAAGTTTCTTTTTACTCTTTGCTGGCGGTTATTTTATTAGAGTTGGTCATCATGATTGGCTTATTGTATAACCTGAAACTCTTGCTAGCGAAAGAAGCTGCATTGACTGCTGCTACAGCTAGCTCAGCTGTTGAAGCTGTTGCTGAAGAGAATAGTTGGGTAAAGTGGTGGGATAAGCTGAATAGTTTCCGTCCGATGAAGGAAGAAGCAAAGATTGATCTGGGCCATAACTATGATGGTATTCGTGAGTTGGACAATCGTCTTCCACCCTGGTGGTTATATGGTTTCTATGTAACAATCGTCTTTGCTGGTATTTATTTGTGGCGATACCACGTAACGCATACAGCACCACTCAGTGGTGAAGAATATGCTATCGCGATGCAAAAAGCAGAAGCAGAGAAAGAAGCATATCTGAAGAAGTCTGCCAATAACGTTGATGAAAACACAGTGGTGCTCTTGACAGATGCTTCAGCAATGGCGGCCGGTAAAAATGTTTTTGCTACCAATTGCGCTGCTTGTCACCTTGCAGATGGTGGAGGTAGTGTAGGGCCTAATCTTACAGATGATTATTGGCTACATGGCGGAGGCGTAAAAGATATTTTTAAAACAATTAAGTATGGTGTTCCTGAAAAAGGCATGCGTAGCTGGAAAGATGATCTCTCTCCAGTGCAAATTGCTCAGGTAACTAGTTATATCAAAAGCTTGAGGGGCACCAAGCCTGCTAACCCTAAAGAACCGCAGGGTAGTTTGTTCGAGGAGAGCGCTCCCGGAGGCGCAGCTGCTGATTCGGCTAAGCCTAAGATTGCCGCGCTTCAATAATATCAATGCCTGTGGACTATCCACAGGCATTTTAAACTTTAAAAGTAGTGGTTATGTTTAGTGAGATTGATCACCTGAATGAGATTCAAACGGAAGCTTTCCGTGATAGGATAGGAACAGTAGATGAACATGGTAAGCGTAAGTGGATTTATGCGCACAAGCCCAAGGGTAAGTTTTACAATATCAGAACCGTTCTGAGTGTTTTCTACTTTATTGTATTCTTCGGCTTGCCATTTGTTCATATTGATGGAAGACCACTTTTTTTGTTCAATATTCCTAATGCACGTTTTATCTTATTTGGTAAAGTGTTCTGGCCTCAGGACTTCTTCATCTTCGGTCTCACGATGATCACATTTGTGGTATTCATTATTTTGTTTACCGCAGCTTTTGGTCGCTTGTTTTGCGGATGGGCCTGCCCCCAAACCAACTTCATGGAAATGATGTTCCGTAAAGTTGAGTATTGGATATTGGGTGATGCGCCTGCGCAACGCTTGCTGAAAAATGCACCTTGGACTGGTAAGAAGATTGCGAAAGTAGGATTGAAGCACTTGGTTTTCTATTTGCTTGCTTTTGTAATCGCTAATTTCTTTCTCGCTTATATCATTGGTATCAAGGAATTAGAAAAAATCATTACCGAGCCTGTAAGTCAACACATAGTAGGCTTCTCTGCCATTCTGGTATTCAGTGCAGTATTTTACGCGGTATATGCTTTCTTTCGCGAGCAGGCCTGTATTGTGGTGTGTCCTTATGGTAGACTACAAAGTGTGTTGTTGGATAAAAACTCAATGATTGTAGCATATGACTACAAAAGAGGTGAACCTCGTGGTAATGCTAAAAAGAGCCATGATGTAGCGTTGGGAGATTGTATCGATTGTCATCAGTGTGTGCGTGTTTGTCCTACCGGTATTGATATCCGCAATGGGGTACAAATGGAGTGTGTTGGTTGTACAGCTTGTATTGATGCTTGCGACAGTATCATGGATAAAATAGGGAAACCACGTGGCTTGATTAGATATGCATCTGAAAACTCAATCGCCAACGGAGAGCCGCTGCGTTATACCACAAGAATGAAATTGTATACAGGTGTTTTGGGTGTGGTAGTAATCTTGTTGTCTGTGTTGTTGGCAACCAGAGCAGATGTTGATGCCACCATTATGCGTACGCCTGGTATGTTGTTTCAAGAGAGAGGAACAGATAGTATCACCAATTTGTACAATATCAAAATGGTGAACAAAACGACCGAAGATATTCCTTTGAGTATTCGATTGGAAGGTATGGAAGGCAGTGTGCAAGTAATTGGTAAGCCTTTTATACAGGTAGTAAAAGAAGGACAGGGGTCAGGTTCGTTTTTTGTGGTGTTACCCAAACAAAATATTCGTGAGCGGAAAACAAAGATTAGATTAGGATTATATGAAGGCGACAGAAAAATAGCTACTGCTACGTCTAGTTTTCTAGGCCCTGTTGCCAACTAAAATAATTATGCTATGAAGTTAAACTGGGGAAATAAGCTGGTATTGGTATTCATTGTGTTTGCTTTGTTGATGGCTACACTTGTTTACAAAGCTGTTACGACCAATTTTGAATTGGTGAGTAAGGATTATTACAAAGAAGAATTACGCTATCAAGAAAAGATTGATGGTAAGCAGAATGCCGCTGATCTTAGTAAGATCATGATTTCGCAGAATAGTGATGCTGTATTGATTCAGTATCCAAAAGAGCTGCAAGGTCAGGCTTTACAAGGCGAGGTATATTTCTATTGCCCTACCAACAGTAAGTTGGACCATCGTGTAGCCGTACAAACCGATGCAAATGGATTGCAGCAAATCAGTAAGAAACTTGTTGCCAATACTCGTTTTGTTGTAAAAATCAAATGGGCTAGTGGTGGTAAGGAATATTATATGGAAGAAAATCTTTCTGTAGAATAATGTTGATCTGGCAAACCATATTGTCTGGTTTAGCGCTTGGCGCTTTGAGTAGTTTCCACTGTGTTGGTATGTGCGGGCCAATTGCTTTTGCCTTACCTGTACATTTTCTGCCTAAGCAGCAAAAATTAATAGGTATTCTGTTGTACAATCTGGGCAGGGTGTTCACCTATGCACTGATGGGCTTGTTGTTTGGTATTGCCGGCAGATCAGTGTATTTGGGTGGCTTTCAACAATGGTTTTCTATTGCCCTGGGTATTATTGTGTTACTCATATTAGTACAAACTTCTGTAGGTAAGAACTATGTCCATATCCGCAGTTTCGATAAGCTGCAACTGGCTGTGCAAGATTTTATTGCAGCGCGCTTACAGCAACAAAGTATACCCGGGTTGTTTGTATTGGGTATGGCCAATGGCTTATTGCCTTGTGGCATGGTGTATCTGGCTATCACGGGTGCATTGGCAGCAGGAACCGTAGAAGGTGGTGTTGGCTTTATGGCGGCTTATGGTATTGGTACACTCCCAGCCATGTTTCTCTTGTCTTATTTTGGTATGATGGTGAGTATCAGTACCAGAAACATGATCAAAAAAGCAATGCCGTATGTAGTGGCTTGCATGGCAGTGATGTTGATTTTGCGGGGAATGAATTTGGGTATTCCGTATATCAGCCCCATGATGCAGAACACAGCAAATACAGCTGTATCCTGTCATTAACGGGTGTTTAACAGTAATGTGTTAAACTGATGACAGTGGAGTTTGTCTTAAGTAGGAGATTTGCAGTAGGCAACGGGAATAATACGAACGGTATCTATTAAGAGGGTTTTAACAAAGCAGATAAAAGTTTGGCACCCAGTTTGCATTATTCATTTCAGAGAACAAACAAGCAAGTTATTTTTCTCATAAGCAGTTAGTTTTGGTTGCGGCCCCTGTTTCTACAGGGGCTTTCTTTTTTGGCACTTATGCCAGTATTGATTGCTCAATAACCAGCCAATGATCGCCCCTGCACTATCAGCCAACATATCTGCGGCTTCAAAAGATCGGTGCGGAATCCAATTATCTTGAACAAACTCCATGGCAATACCAAAACATATCGCCATCAATAGCATACTAAGATTCCAACTCCGCCTTGTACTGATATCAGCTCCTGCATAAGCCGCAGGCAGTGTCCACAAAATAATCAGCCCGGCAAACAGGAAAATATGTACCCATTTATCAATTTGTAGTGCTTCAAAAAATGGATTCTTGGGTAAAGTAGATCCTGGAATGATAAGCAGAATGGTTAGAATAGTAAACCAAATCAATCCGGGTATATAATAACGATAAGGCACTTGCGGCATGGTACAAAAATAAGGGAGCCGGCATTGCCAGCTCCCTCCATCTGTATACAATCTGCCGGAGGCAGCGTACACATGATATACGATTGAAAACCTGATTCAGATTTACACCTTACCTGCTACTTGCAACTGTGTAAGCGTTGGTACGGGACTACCACCTGCTTTTTCCAGCGTAATAGCAAACATTTCAGCTTTCGGAATATTCTTCATTCTGCATAAACCTGAGCAGTTATCCATTACACCTGCATCAACTGGCTTGCCATCTACAATTGCCCATAGCTGATAAGAGAAACCGGCTGGTGCTGCAGGCATGTTATTGCTAAACACATACACATCTTTACTTCTGCTGTCCCAATACACGGTTGTCATCATTTGCTCCTTGCCTTTCACCCCCGGCATCATTACTTTTTTCATTGCCGGATCATTCATCATTTGCAGGCTATTGAGCATATCCTGCATTTTGGTCTGGTATACTTTATTGTCGGCTATTACTGAGTTCTTTTCAACTAATAGTGCTTGATATTTTCCTTTTGTTTCGTTTACCGCATTATACAAATACAGATTCAGACTGGCGCTTCCGATTAAGAGAATAATGGATGCAGCGGCTGCATAGCGTAACCATGTGCGCATTGTCTTTACCACAGCAGGCTTGCTGAATTCTGGTGCCAGTTCTTGCATCAATGCTGCTTTTATAGACGGTGGCGGTGGCGGTGCGCTATTTTCCAGTTGTTGCTTCAGTGCTGCTTCAAATTGCTCAATAGCTGCTGCAACTTCGGGATACTGATCGCGCATACGCAGCAGTTCTGCTGTTTCTTCCGCATCAGCTAGGCCAAGCACGTAGCTTTCGATGATGCCGCTTTGTATGTATGCCTGTATATCCATTATGCTTTGATAGATGATCTCAATTGGGTTAATGCTGAGCGAAGACGTGTTTTTACGGTGCCTAGCGGAATTTGTAGTAGCTGTGCGATCTCATCCTGCGTGTAACCTTGAAAATAGGAGAGCTCAACTAGCACGCGTTGCTCTTCCTTCAATTGATACACCAGTTTGCGTAAGCCAATGTGGTCGGTTGCTACCTGACTGGTACCTGCTGATTCAGCAGCGCGGTCTGTCAGCTCACTGCTTTGCTGTTGTTTGCGATAACCTTTGCTGCGTACCAAATCAATGGCAGCGTTTCGGGCTATGTTCAGCATCCAAGTGAACAATCTTCCTTTCTGTGCATCGTAGCTTTCTATCTGTTTCCAGATCTTGACAAATACTTCCTGCAGTACGTCCTGCACGAGGTCATGATCGGGCACAATATTGAGTATCACTGCATTGAGCGACTGCGCGTAATTATCGTACAGATAGCTGAATGCGGACTCACTGCGTTGTTTTAGCAGATAGACCAGCTCTGTTTCGCTGTATTGTTGTACTGCTTCCAATCGGTTGGGGTTGTGTATTCAGATGTTAACTGATATACGCAAAAGCATAAGGTCCGGTTTTAATTACCGGAAAAAATTATCCAACCAGGGCCTGATAAGCGGCGCTATCCATCAGGGCGGCCACTTCTGCAGGGTCGTTTACAGTCATTTTGATCATCCAGCCATCACCATAAGGATCGTTGTTCACCAACTCTGGCTGTTTTTCGAGCAGACTGTTTACTTCTGCAATGGTTCCGCTAACGGGGAGGAAAAGATCACTCACTGTTTTCACAGCTTCTACTGTACCAAACACTTCGTGCGCATTCATGGCTTTACCAACGCTAGAAATGTCTACATATACGATATCGCCCAGCTCGTGCTGCGCAAAATCAGTAATACCAATGGTAGCAACATTGCCATCCAGCTTAATCCATTCGTGGTCTTTGGTGTAGCGTACGTCAGAAGGGAAGTTCATGATCTTGATTTTAAGTCCTGCAAATATTGAATAAAAATCGCGTATCTGAATGTAAAATCCGCTTTTAAAATCCATGCTGTTGGAAATAGAGGAGCACATG
>DALYHN010000040.1:0-13789 GCA_031970875.1 Chitinophagaceae bacterium | reverse complement strand
ATTTTCGCAGCCATCAATGCTGTGATCAACTCTGCGATTGCTGTTTTACTGATTGTCGCTTTGTGGGCAGTGAAAGCCAAAAAGTATTTGCTGCACAAGCAGATGATGATGACGGCATTACTGTTATCAGTGTTATTTCTGGTATCATACATCGCGCACCACCTGTTAGCAGGCGATACCAAGTTTGGTGGCGAGGGCGCTATTCGTACTATCTACTATATTGTTCTTGTTACACATATTTTTTTGGCAGCCATCATTCTGCCCTTCATTTTATTCACGGCATATCGTGCATTGACTGCTGAATATGCTACACACAAGAAGCTGGCAAAATACACATGGCCTTTATGGTTGTATGTAGCAATCACCGGCCCTGTTGTGTATTGGATGATTAGTCCTTACTATCAATAAGATGCATTTTAAAAAAGAGATCAGACAACTATTAACACTGCACACAATTTTATTGTGGACGATGTTAGGCGGATTAATCCTAGTGTATTTTCTTGCTCGTACACAACCGGTTGACTTCAGTGTGTTTCAAGTATTGCAAGTAGTGTTATTGATTACTGCGCTATTGGCCTACTATGTTGGCTTCATGCACTTTCGGAAAAAGCTGCAAAGTTTGGTTGCTGCAGAATTGGCGATATCAACAGTGATCAACGAGTACGCGGCTTTGTATAGAAACAAATTATTGTTCCTCTCATTGCCTGGAATAGCCGGCCTGCTTGGGTTTCAGCTTACTGGTAATTGGGTATTTTATCTCTGTGCTATTGGTGTATTGTTCATCATGGCAGCACAAAGACCTACAGTAGCTTTATTGATGCATCAGTTGGATGTACGCAAAGAAGATTTGTTTCAGTAATCGAGGCCAATTTCTTTTGCTGGATCCCAGAATAATTTATCGAAGTCTTGAATCGTATCTTTTTTTACGACTATTTTCTCTTTCTCTAATAATTCCTGCATCAAAGTAGGTGTGGCAAAATGCATTTTACCGGAGAGCATGCCGTTACGGTTCACCACTCTGTGTGCAGGCACTTTTGGTTTCACCATGTGTGCGGCATTCATCGCCCAACCAACCATGCGCGCTGATTTACCGGTTCCAAGAAACTTGGCAATGGCACCATAAGAGGTTACACGACCTTTTGGTACCAAGCGCACAACAGCATAGACTTCTTCAAAGAAAGAACGTTGTGTATCAGCACTGTTTTTTTGAACAGGAAGCTTCTCTGTATGAAAAGATTTTCGAGGCAAATGAATTATTTACCGGAAGATACATGCTTTGCGACAGACTCTTCACGCATACGCATGGCAATACTTTTGCGTGGTTCGGGTACTGATTCATAATCGAAGGGGCAATGTCTACAGCCATGACCGCAGCAATAGCCCTTATCAAGGTGGTACTTTTCTGTAAAGACCATATAGCCCTGTTCGTCGTAGTAAAAATCAATATGTTCAATCAGCTTGTCCGCCACCAGTGAGTTGTTTGAGTGTGTTGTCTGTTGCTTCGTTCAGGGTTTTGTTGATCCGAAACTGCAGGTAATGAATCTTATTACTCTTAGCGATATCTAAACTCTCGTAATAAGTTTGAATACGCAAGTCTTGTGGAATGTTTGCTAATGAATAAGCGTCATCGTATTCCACTAACAACTCAAGTTCATATAGGTTGATCACCAATTTGGTAAAATCAAAAAGGTCGGGACTGTCTGTTTTCAGGTTAATGGTGCCATTGGGCTGTACAAACTGCTGATAGTAACGCAGAAATCTAGGATGTGTGAGCCTTTTCTTGGCTTTAGAAGCCCTTAACTGCGGATCAGGGAAGGTGATCCATATTTCAGCCACTTCATCAGGTGCAAAATATTGGCCAATTTGCTCAATCTGGGTCCGTAAAAAAGCCACATTGCTAAGCCCATCCTGCAAGGCGGTTGTAGCACCGCGCCAAAGGCGATTGCCCTTTACATCCACGCCAATAAAATTCCGTTCAGGATACAGTCTACCTAATCCCACAGCATATTCACCCTTGCCGCAAGCGAGTTCTAGGGTGATTGGGTGGTGATTGCCAAAGTGTTGATGCCATTGTCCGGCCATACCCTGCGGGTATTCCAGTACGTTGGAATAGGTCTTGATAGCTGCGAAACGTTCCAGTTTATTTTGGCCCATGGGGCGCAAAAGTAGGAAAAACAAAAGCCACCGGTTCGTCGGTGGCTAAATTAAAACTGCAAAGGAAAATGCTGTAGGGGGAGGGGTCGAACCTCCACGAGGCAGTTAGCTATAACACAAAGAGTAGTGGTCAACCCTGGTCGGCCTTACCAAAAGTAACGTCGGCTCTATGTTACGTTTATCCTGTTATCCCCACCCTCGAGACGAGAGGGCATGTCTGCCAAAAATTTCATCACCCCACAGTGTAAAGAGCTTGTCGTCATTGACAGTACAATGTTAGGTCAAATGCCCTATTCGTTCAAAATATTTCAATGATAATTTTAAAAGTATTGATTTTATCTAAAAAATGAATCTATATTAGCTAAACTATCTAAAATAGGTGTCAAAAATGCAGGCAAAATTGAATGTAGACAAATTGGATCTCCAGATCATTCAGGCCATGATTGAGGATGCAGAGATTTCATATGCCGATTTGGGCAAGAAACTCTTTGTTTCCGGGGGAACTATCCATGTGCGCATCAAGAAACTGGAAGAAATGGGCATTGTTAAGGGCAAAAGGCTCTTTGTAGATATGAAGGCATTGGGCTATGATGTGATTGCCTTTATCGGTATTTACTTAGAGAAGAGTTCGCTTTATGATTCTGTTGCTAAAGAATTGCAGCGCATTCCGCAGATTGTCCGACTGAACTATACCACTGGCAATTACAGCATGTTTGCAGAGATAGTTTGCAAAGACATCATGCAATTGCGTTACGTTCTGCATGATGCATTGCAGAAGATTAAGGGTATAGAGAGAACCGAAACATTCATTTCACTCGAAGAAAGTTTCAGCAGACCTGTGGTTGTAACAGCAGCTGATAAGTCCTGATTATTCACCGTATTTTCATGTTATGCAAACAAATGATTTTAACCTAGCGGGCTTGCTTGATGTATGGCAGCGTAGGCGCTATGCCATTCTAGTGCTGGTGATCAGCACTGTTGTGATTGCTGGAGCCATATTGTGGTGGATGCCCAAGCAATACAAATCAACTGCAGTGATCATTGCAGCTAATCCGCAATTGCAAGACAAAGCTCGATTATTCAATAAGGAGATTCAACTCTTGTATGCAGTGTATGGTAGTGCAGATGATTTGGACAGATTATATGGTTGGGCTGATGTGGATAGTAACTATTATGCATTGATTGATGATTTTGATTTGATTATGGAATATCCGCACGACGATTCTGCTTATGTGCGACAAGAAACGTTGAAGCGCTTGAGAAAGGATATTCAGCTTATTAGAACTGAGGAGCAGCAACTGAAAATTGAAGTATTCATGAAGCGGCCAGAGTTAGCGGCAAACGTTGCAAATGCGATTGTGCGCAATATCAATCAACGCTATCAAGCTATTGCTGCGGATAGATACAACAAAGAAAAAATCGCTTTGCAAGCTTCATTACAAGAAACAACACAGCAGCATTCAAATCTTGTTGATTCAATCAAGCTAACGCAAGGTTTGTTGAAAGAATCATTACAGCTGGGGCAGCTTAAAGCCTTGGAAGAGCAGGCAGCCCAGCTCACTAAGACTATTGCAGAAATGGATGCAGCCATCAAGGCCAACCCGCCTGCATTGTACGTACAGCAGAATGCAGTGCCTGATTATAAACCTGCTAAGCCACAGGTGTTGTTGAGTTTATTGGCTGTTGCTGCATCAAGTCTTGTTTTTGGCTTATTGCTAACAGCCCTGATTGATCCACGTCGTTCATGAGTGCTATTCCACAGCGATATAGTTGGACACTGATTGGATTACAGATGATCAGTGTTTTACCGGCAGTCTTACTGCAGCAATGGTGGTGGTTGATGCTGCCAACATGTTTGCTCTTGTCATGGAAATTTGCTGAAATCTATCTGCAACAAACAGCCCAACTGTTTTGGTGGTGGTTATGGGTTTTGCCTTTATCAACAGAGTTAGCCATTACTGATAGCCTCTCTTTGGATTTTCCGGGAGAACCTCTATTGATCTTACTTGTAGGAGCTATATTGCTCTTACTGATAACACGCCGATTCAGCTTGCCTCTGCCTGTGTATCAAAGTAATTTACTGGTGCTCGTACTGTTACACTTATTTTGGATAGGCATCACCATACTCTTTTCTCGAGAACCCATTTTATCAGTTAAATATTTACTTGCCAAATGTTGGTATGTACTGCCTTTGGTGATTTTACCTTCTGCATTCTTGCAACGTTATCGGCATTGGCAGCAAATGGCTTTAGCACTCTGTATACCGATGTTACTGGTGGTAGTACAAACTATCCTTCGTCATGCTGCACATGGCTTCAGCTTTGAAGGAATCAAGGATACACTAGATCCTTTTTTTCGCAATCACGTGAATTACTCGGGAATGTTGGTTTGCTTACTGCCGATAGGTATAGGTATCTATTTACTAACGGATGATCAGCGCAAAAAGCGAAAACTGGGATTTGCTTTAGTAATTGCCAAATTGGGCTTGATACTCGCTTATTCACGTGGGGCATGGATTGTGGCGATTGCTGGCCTTTTTGCGTATTGGCTCATCAAACGCAAATGGCTGATGCATGCATTGGTGATGAGTTCAATAGTGGTAAGCTTGGCTTTAACTTGGTTATTAAAAGAGAATCGTTTCTTGCAATACCGACCAGATTTTACGACCACGATTTTTCATACTGATTTCACCGATCATATGGCGGCAACCCTGGCACTAAAAGACGTATCGAATGCAGAACGTTTTTATCGCTGGACAGCCGGAGTGGCGATGGCTGCCGAAGAACCTGTGACAGGTTTTGGTCCCAATAGTTTTTACCTGCATTACAAGCCCTATGCGGCACAACTGTTTCGTACTTGGGTAAGTAATAATCCAGATCATTCCACTGTACACAATTATTACCTGCTATTAGCATTAGAGCAGGGTTTACCAGGTCTGTGTTTTTTCTTATTGATCCTGTTTACTGCGCTTTATCGTGCACAATATTTGTTTCATCGTTTACAAACACAACTGTATCGCTATGCTGCCATGATTGCTGGTGTAATGCTGAGTATGATCGCATTACTGAATACTATGAGCGACTTAATTGAAACAGATAAAATTGGCGGACTCTTTTGGCTTTGTATCGGTGTATTAATAGCACTAGAAGGCAAACTACAAGAAGAAAGAACTACTATTGCCTAGTCTTTTACTGCAAAGGCATCGCGCAAGCCATTACCCAATAAATTAAATGCAAGCACTAATAGCATGATGGCAATACCCGGCGCCAAAGCCAGTGCCGGATTATTGGTGATGATGAAATTGTAATTCTCTTTTATCATTAGTCCCCAACTCGGTTGCGGTGGTTGAACACCAACACCAAGAAAACTGAGACCTGCTTCCAATACAATCGCAGATGCAAAATTGCTGGCAGCAATCACTAACACAGGTCCCATGATATTTGGCAGAATATGTTTGATGATTGTTCTGGTATGGCTAAATCCTAACACGCGCGTTGCTTCAATGTATTCTAGTTCACGAACAGCCATTACTTGTCCGCGCACTAGTCGGGCTACATTCACCCACATACTTAAACCAACAGCCATAAACACCTGCCAGAAGCCTTTGCCCAATAGCAAAGTCATGGCGAATACAAGCAGCAGTGTTGGAATACTCCAGATCACATTGATCAACCACATGATCACTTCATCTATCCATCCCCTGAAGTAGCCGGCCATAGCGCCTAAGCTAATACCAATGGTGAGAGAGATGATTACGGCAATCAATCCTACACTCAAACTAACTCGTGTACCAATTAAGAGGCGACTCAACATATCTCGTCCAAACTTATCTGTACCTAGATAAAATTTTTGTACAAGGGCAGTGGGCTTTGCTAATTGCGAGACGGCGATACTGCCTGCTTTGGTGAGTCCTTCATCAATATATTGCTCATAATAGATTGTGTCGCCTTTTTTTTGATAAGCTTGTATCGGTAAGTATTGTTCGGTATCTTTTTGTCCCGTTACCCACTTCGTTAATACCTCAGTTTCTTGATAACCACTTTGTTTGATCAATAAGAATTGCATCGTGAAGCCAGGCGATTTACTACCAATGGCAGGAATCATTCTATTACCGAAGGGAGAAGCATCAGGCGCTAATTGATAGCAAGTAAGTGCAATCAATACAGCAAGCACAATAATGCAAAGGCCCAGGATAGCTCCTGTATTCTTCCATAATTTTTGTTGGAATCTGTTTTTTTCAACAGCTTGCTGCATGTTTGAAAATACAAAGTTCAGCGTTGTAAACTCATTTTACTTTTCTGCCCTTCCACTGATAGCTGCCAAACTTGCCCAGCCAGCCTGCTACAACTGTGTATGCAATGTGCTGCATAGGAAAGTACCAAAGTCTCATACTGATGCGGTAGCCAAAAAATTCTCCAAGATGAACAGCAAATGCATATTCTGCGCTACTTTTTAATAGCATGCAAGCTGCCCAAAGCCAGAAAAGTGTTGGCTGCCAGATGCTGATCAATGGCAACACGAGTAGCGATAGATTGAATAAGTACACAACGGCTAAAGCATAAAATATGCTTCTATCTGTGTATTTATCTGCTTTACTAGCCCAGCGAATACGTTGATTGATAAAGCTTTTCCAATCTGGCATGGGATGTGTACGCACAATGGCTTCTTGCGCAAACAAGAAAGCCATGCGTTTCGGATAAAGCTTTTTGATCTTGTGCATGAGCAGCATATCATCTCCGCTGGCAATACGATCAATATCTATATAGCCACCTGCTTCGTAAAAAGCAGTTTTTAAGTAACCCAGATTGGCACCATTACACATGCTATGAAAGCCTGCAGCTACAGCACCAGCGGTTACGCCTTGCAGACCCATGAAATCAATTTTCTGAAATCTGGAAAGTGAAGAGCCATCTGTTATAAAATCAACTGGAGCAGCAATGAATACCGGATTTTTTTGCTGAATCAATGCATCGTAGTGCAAGAGCCAGCGTGTATCCATTTTGCAGTCGGCATCAGTCGTAATGATCCAATCACCTGCAGCATAGCCTATCGCAATTTCAATGGCTTTCTTTTTATAGGAATTGAGATAAACACCATCCAGTTCTTTTTCCAACGAAATCAATTTTAAATTGGCGTGCGCTTGTTGTAAGGATTGTACAATAGCAGGAGTAGCATCTTCTGAGTGATCATCAATCACGATTAATTCAAATAAATCTGAAGGGTATGCCTGTTGTAAAATGTGCTCAACACAATCTTTGATATGTGCGGCTTCGTTGCGTGCTGGTACGATTACACTAAATCTAGTTGCCGGACGATGGCCTTCTGAAATGCGAAAAGGTTTTAGTTGCAGGTACCAGTGTCTATACACAAGTATGGCTGCTGCATACATGATGCAGAATAGACCGATACAAAGACTAACAATGGTGACCCACATCTTGCAAAGAAACAATTAGCGATTCAAAGCAGCAGCAATCTGCACAGCATATTTTTCCTGTAACAAAATATGGCCACCATCAATCAAGGTAATCTGTATGTGTTGGGGTGCTGCTGCCTGCCAGCGTTGTCCGTATTTAGGTGTGATGATGCGATCATATTTGCCATAAAGAATCTGAAGCCTTTGTCCTTTATGTTTCAATGTTTGCAGTACTTGCGCTTTATTTGGTTTAAAGCGTCGCATGGTAGTCCAGCGACGATACAATGCTTTTCGCACAGCACTATCATGCAAATAGTGATGCACAAATTTGGTGACGCTCTTGTTCAGTAAACCTCTTTTCTCTGCAAAACGCAGCAAGCCAAGAAACCAATTAGGGTTTTCCATGGTCACTCGAAAAAGTTGATTGCCCCAGCGGGTTTGTGTGGCCAGCCAGTACCAGGGATTCACATAAATGCCATCAGGGGCTACCAGCACAATGCCTGCAATGCGCTGTGGTTGCATTGTTAGCAGGTGTAGTGCAATTCTGCCACCCATGCTATAGCCCAGCAGATACAAGGGCGTAGAGTCAGCAATACCCATTAAGGGTAGCCATTCCCAAATCTGTTGTGGTTCCAGTAGCAATCCTTGCTGCCATTGTGTTTGCCCATGTAAGGGCATATCAATAGCATATAGCGTAAAATCGGCACCGAGGGTATTAGCAAGGAAGGCGAAGTGTTGTCCATTTTCTCCAAAACCATGAAAGCAAAGCAGCACGCGCGGTCCGCTGCCATAGCGATGGTAGTGTATCTGCGATGCCTTATAATGGATGATCTGTCCTGACACTGTTAAAAATCAGCTGGAAATTTTAAGGTCTTAACCTTGGCGGATTCAAAGAAACGGATTTATTTTGGAAATAGTTGCATAACTAACTATATGCCAAACAACCAATTTAAGCGGGGCGAACTCTACAGTGTCATCAATGGTATGGCTGCTACAGCTGTGGCACGACGCTTGCAGAAGAACTTTCGTCAGGCAGGATTGGAAATAACGATTGAACAGTGGAGTGTACTCTACCACTTATGGAAGGAAGATTGCTTAAGCCAGCAGGAACTGTGCAACCGCACATTCCGCGACAAGCCCAGCATTACCAGGCTAATTGATAATCTGGAAAAGCAAAACCTCGTGAAGCGCATGCCCTCTAAAACAGACAGACGTATCAACCTGGTCTGTTTAACAGAAGCTGCGAGAGGTCTGCAACAGATTACCATTGATCTGGCCAACCAAACCATGGACGAAGCACTGATCGGCGTTACCAAGGCAGAAATAGAAACGGTTAGGCAGGTATTACAACGCGTTTACGATAACCTGATATAAAACTTTTAAATAGTAAGTACCATGAGTACCACAACACAACAGGCTGCTGCTCTGAAGGGTGGGGAGTGGCTGATCAAGGAAAGCAATCCTTTCAACACCTTCACACCGGAGGATTTCAATGAAGAGCAACGCATGGTGATGGACATGTGTCAGCAGTTTCTGCAGTCAGAAGTCCTGCCCGTTTTAGAGCGCATCGACAAACTGGAGCCAGGCTTAATGCCTTCATTACTCGAAAAAGCAGGTGAGCAAGGTTTGCTCTCTACTTCTTTTCCTGAAGAGTACGGCGGATTGAATAAAGACTTTGTTACTTCTACCATCGTCAATGAAGGGTTAGGTGGCGGACATTCTTTCTCTGTGGCCATTGCCGCACATACCGGTATCGGCACACTGCCTATTCTCTATTTCGGTACAGAAGCACAAAAGCAGAAATATATTCCCAAGCTGGCTAGCGGTGAATGGAAGGGTGCCTATGGTTTAACAGAGCCTAACAGTGGTTCTGATGCACTCGGTGCGAAGACAACTGCCAAGTTGAGTGATGATGGTAAGCACTATATTCTAAACGGACAGAAATGCTGGATCACCAACGGTGGTTTTGCTGATGTGTACACTGTATTTGCTAAGATTGATGGCGATAAATTCACTGGCTTTATTGTAGAGCGCGGAATGGAAGGCTTTACCCAAGGTGCTGAAGAGCATAAAATGGGTATCAAGGGTTCTTCTACGGTTCAGTTGTACTTCCAGGATTGTAAAGTACCTGTTGAGAATGTACTGGGTGAAATTGGTAAAGGCCACGTAATTGCTTTCAATATTCTGAATATTGGTCGCCTGAAACTGTGTGCAGCAGCACTCGGTGGTTCTAAGCATGCAGCTACAACTTCTGTGCAATATGCAGTAACCAGAGAACAGTTTAAAATGCCGATTGCCAAGTTTGGTGCGATCAAGCACAAGCTGGCTGAAATGGCTATTCGCATCTGGGTATGTGAAAGCGCTTTGTATCGTTCAGCTAAATTGATCGATGATAAAGAACATGAACTCATGCAATCAGGCAAAGCATTCGCAGAAGCTTTGTTAGGCGCTGCCGAAGAATATGCGATTGAGTGTGCGATGCTGAAAGTAGATGGTAGTGAGGTGTTGGATTATGTAGTAGATGAAGGTGTACAGATTCATGGTGGTAATGGTTTTAGTGATGAATATGTTATCTCTAAGTCCTATCGCGACAGCCGTATTAACCGTATCTATGAAGGTACTAACGAGATCAACCGTTTGTTGACTGTTGATATGGTGCTGAAGCGTGCCATGAAAGGTAAGTTGGATCTGATGACGCCTGCGATGAATGTGCAGAAGGAATTGATGAGCATTCCAGATTTCGGCGCAGAAGAGGAAGGTGCATTCGCTAAAGAAGTGAAATACATCAACAACTTTAAGAAAGCTATTTTGATGGTAGCTGGTGCTGCTGTTCAAAAGCTGATGATGCAATTAGAGAAAGAGCAGGAAGTATTGATGGCGATTGCGGATATGGCTATTCAAACCTTCAATGCAGAGAGCGCTTTGCTGCGTGTGATGAAGATGACAGATGCTACAGGTAATACCAACAGCCTGCAGGCAGATATCATGCGTACTTATCTGTATGATGCTGCAGATCGCATCAATAAAGCTGGTAAAGATGCGCTGAACAGATTTGCGGATGGCGATGAACTGCGTATGATGCATATTGGTTTGAAGCGCTTCACTAAGGTTGAGCCATTCAATTCAATTGCAGCCCGCAGACGTATTGCTGAAGAAATGATTGCGAAGAATAGCTATTGTTTCTAAACTTAACCGTTCACATAATTGAGACCACCTTGTTTTGTAAAACGGGGTGGTCTTTTTATATTTAGTCATTCTAAATCCCCCTACATGAAGCATTGCTGCGCAGCATTGCTGTTGATGATGACGACGCTTGCAACAGCACAAAACGGAAACAAGCCTGCTTATTGGCTGGGCAAGTCTGTTGGTAAACTGCCCATGTTGGCCTATGGCTTGGGTGATGATCGTCTTGGTGGAGCCAAAATGGGTTATATCGATACGGGCATTCTGCTGAAAGTGGTAGACTCGGCACATGATCTCTATAAAGTGCAGCTCTCACAATACCACAGTGCTTATCTCGAAAAGCAATACATCAGCAAGGATACTGCGCTTAAGCAAAAGCCATTTTATCTGCTCAATTCTTGGAGCACAAGAGGTAATGATGCTGAGATGGTTGACTTGCTGGCGTTGAGCATGGATGAAAAACTACCCTACAAAAGCTGGATGGAAATTGCACCAGCTAAAATTATGTTGGATGTCTATGGGGTACAGAGCAATAGTAACTGGATTACCCAGTTTCGTTCATTGAAGGAAGTGAAGAATGTGTATTTCAATCAGGTAGAAGATGATGTGGTCCGCATTACCATTGAGTTAGTGCATCAACAGCATTGGGGATACAGCATTGGTTATAGAGGCAAGTCTTTGCAAGTGCGTGTACACAGACAACCCAATCCAAAGCACATCAGTGATCTGGTGATTGCGATTGATGCAGGTCATGGTGGTACCAATACAGGCGCGAAGGGGATCAATACAGGTATCATTGAAAAAGAGTATACACTTTTGTTTGCCAAAGCTTTTGAAAAGCAGCTGAAACGAAAAGGTGTTAGTACCATCATGGTGCGGAATAATGATACGAGCATCAATAATGTAGATAGGGTATTGTGGCTGCAGGAACAAAAGCCGCATATCCTAATCAGCTTTCATTTGAATTCATCTGGAAAGCCTGAAGTAAAAGGGGTGAGCACTTATTACAAGCATATTGGTTTCAGGCCACTCAGTACAGCTGTGTTAAATCGCATGCTGGAACTGGAATTGAATGAGTTTGCCAATGTGGGTAATTTCAATTTCATGTTGAATGCACCAACCGACTTTCCCAATACCTTAGTGGAAGTTGCTTTTCTGAGTAATCCGGAAGATGAGCAACGTATTCGTGATCCTAAGTTTCATAAAGCAGTTGCAGATAAAGTATATCGTGGTATCAAAGATTGGCTGAAGCAATTAAAATAATCCATTCCAATATCCATTGAAGACAAATTAAATCTGTCACCAATGGAACAATATGCCCAACCCGGTTTCTGGCAAGACTACCAAAAATGCCAGCAGTATTTTCAACGTGTGTATCAATATACACCTACTGCCTTATTACATATATGGCGGGAGTATCGAGATGATATTGCAGATGAGCGACTCACTGCACAAAGTGATGTATTACGCTATGAACAAAGCAGCGGACAATCTTTCACCACATTACTCAAGCAGGTGATGAACGATGTTTATCTAAAAGGTAATCTGGAGTTTGAGTATTTCAAACAACAGTTGGCGTTACTGATATAAATAACCCCTGCAGTATTGCAGGGGTTTGTTTGATTAGTGTTGAATGAATCGATTAAAGAATTCCATCGTCCTAAGCATTTGATCTATTCGCTGTCGGTTATTACCACTACGCGTGATTTCATGCGTAGCACCCGGATGGCGCACATACTCTACTGTTCTACCTAAAACTTTCAGACTCTTGTAGAGCATTTCACTTTGTATTACACCGGTACGTAAATCGTTTTCACCATGGAAAATGATGAAAGGTGTTTTGATATTTTCTACATAGTTAATGGGCGACTCACGCTCCAGAATGGGTTTAGTAGCAGCACTCCATGGATAACCACCAAAATAGTTTGGTACTAAGCGCCATGCATTGCCCTCTCCAAAGAAAGTGCGCAGATCATACACGCCGCGCTGTGCGCAAGCTGCTTTGAAGCGTTGGTCATGACTGATGATCCACGCAGTTAAATAGCCAGCATAAGAACCACCGGTAACAGCCAGTCTTGCTGTGTCTATAAATCCTTCGCCTACAGCTTTATCCAAAGCGGTGAGTACATCATTGGTAGGCCCTGCGCCCCAATCATTGATATTACCGCGTAGAAAATCCAATCCATAACCACCTGAACCACGTGGGTTGCTATACACCACTGCATAACCTTGCGCAGCATAGTATTGAAATTCATGCCACATGCTGGCTTCGCCCGGGCCCCACATCGCCGAAGGCCCACCATGAATTTCCAGAATGGCAGGATATTTTTTACCCGCCTGATAGTTGGCCGGCTTCATGATCCAGTATTCTATGGTCATGCCCTTCTCATTCTTGAATGTTCTTTTCTCCGGCATGCTGAGGATGCGTTCGCTTAGCCAGTCCTGATTGAAATTGCTGATGCGCTGGTGTTGTTTCAAGCTCAAATCACTGGAGTAGAGTTCTGATGGATTCTCTACCATGATTTTGCTAAAGGCAACCAGATTACCCTTGATATCATAACTACTGATACCACTGTTGTAATCAGTGAGTACTTCCACTTTCTTGTTGCTCAGATTCGCCTTGCATAAAACTGTTCCGCCATTGGATTGTGCAGTAAACCAGATGGCTTGTTCATCTGCGCTCCACACCAGATTACCCTTATTTCTGTCGAATGGAATGGTAATGATATCTTTTTCAGTACCGCCGATTGGCATGATGGCTAAAGCCGGTACGCTTACAAAGCCTGTTGGTCCGTATTGGAAAGCTAACCACTTACCAGATGGTGAAGGTGTGGGGCTGTTATAACTCATGTCTTTTTTGCCCAGCAGTTTTTTCATGCCACTGCCATCTGCATTCAACAGGTATATCTCTGATTCCAAAGAGCGGTCAGGATGTTCTGTAGGATCAATATCCGTACTCACTACCAGTTGTGCGTCATTACCTATAAATGCAGCACCATTAAAGCTGTAGAAACCACTTGTCAATGCAGTTGCTTTAGC